>DASRRM010000111.1:0-33789 GCA_035695715.1 Tepidisphaeraceae bacterium | reverse complement strand
TCCTCGGCAAGATATTGCTATCAAAGAAGGATGCCGACTGCAACGCGGCCTTGTCGCAACGGAAGAGACTTGCGGCCTGAGCCGCAGTTCCTGCCAACGCGACGTCCTTTCCGAAGCGGCTTGCAAAGCCGTTTCGCACCGTCGTTGACTCGCCGCTGACAAAAAGGGGCCAAGTGCCACTATGCCAACTCTCAGTTGCACAAAAAGGCTGCTTTCACGGCCGCGAAATGAAAACTTGATCTGAACGCTTCCCGCAATCTAATGACATTTCGCCGCGAACAACCCTTTTCCCGACGGAGACTAGCTAGACGGTTGCCGAAAATGGTCAGCAATCACACCAGCATCGAATGGCTTCGTGGACCACAGCCAGCGGTAGGAACTCTTGTTCCAAACGTCCCCGCGATTCTTTAAGGATTCGCTTATAGAGGGCTTGCTCGATATCGTTGAGGCCCGCGGGAGTTTGTGTGCCGGCAACGATCGGTTCAGGAACTGCGGCGTCCTGGTTTTGCTCGTAGATCTCCGGAGTCATCATCAGTGAATCAATATGCGCCAAACTCTGCCGAGCAGTTGCCAAAAACTGGAGACCCCAAGTGTCGATGTCGCCCCAATAACCTATCTGCTTTGACTGCAACCAACTGGCTTTGACCCATCCCAAATCAAACCCCGCGCCGAGCACCGCCACTGTTTCGGGCACATCGGGTAAGTGATATTGACAACTCTCGTTCTCGACAATCAGAAGTCGCTTACCGGGAAGGCGTGTGTTTTTCAATTCGGAACTGCGAACTCGTTGCTTCCGAAATGGCAGAAGGGATCCGTCAAGATCTGTCAAAAGAAGCCAGTGATCGCCATCCGAGATCGCGCCCAGAAATGTTTCGAGCCCGATACGGCTAACCTCGCCATCGAATCGCACATCGAGGAGGGCCGTGATGAGACGTGAATTTCGCTCAAAAAACTTAGTGTCGATGCCTTCGACCGATAGGGTGCGCAGCGGCTTGCCATTGGCACAGAGCGGTTTCAATGCCAAGGCAAGCCGAGTGGCTTGCAGTATTTCACCAATCGCTTTGTCGCGCCAAAGGTATCGCTTACTAACCAGGAGCGAATGAAAGCATGCGTCTGTTTCTTCAAAGAACACCGACATCGATTCAAATTCGGCGCGAATTGCACGGTCGTCACATGCTGCGACCCATTCGGTGGGCTGCCGAATTCTCCAATAAAGTGGCATTTCGACGGGAGCAGACGCGGCACGAAAACTTGTGACTTCCCAGACGACTTCGCCGATGTTGACGCTCCGCCATTCGTCCACGTGACGTTTGACTGCGCCAAGATCAGAAGCCATCGTTTTCGGCTTCGGTCGACCGATTGACGCAACGATCGGCCATGCATCTGCGCCACCCAGCAGGTAGGCTTCTCGCTTTGCGGCAGCTTCCCACCGACGACGGAAAACGATTTTTAGTTCGTCGGGTGATTTCATTGCAAAGCAAACATGTTGCGGTTCGATCTTTCAACAACGGAAGTGGCCAGAACTCAATAATACGCGGGAAATCGTCAAATACCCTGTTGCGATGCATGAAATCGCTGTTATGGGTTTACAATTCCTTCGAGCATCTCCCACGAGATGGAGACGATGCTGGCTTCCTTCTTCGGCCTCTGAACACAAATAACTCGGCGTGTATGCCGTTTCAGCAGGCCAATTTCCTTGTTGGGTGTAACAAAGATTGGATGCAATCGGAAGATTCTCAGCGCCTCGATAATGCGGCCAGCGGCCGACGGCGAACTCTTTGAGAATGCCTCGTCCAGAACGACCGTGGCATATAGCGGGCAAATTGCCTCCGCTGGGCAAAGGGCGTAACTCAGTGACGCCGTCAATATGTGACTGGCCATCAATTCCTTTTCACCGCCGCTTCCGCTTTGCGAACCAGTGCGCGGCGGCGAACAATCTCCGGTTTGCCGATCCACTTCGACGACAAAGAATTGCAAGCGGTAGCGCGGATCCAGCAACGCCTTGGAACCCAGTTGGCGACTGTTCTGTCCAGCATCACGTAGGATCTCGACCAACTCGCGAAGTGCCTTATAGTGGCTTTCGCCTTGATCGTCCTTCAAAGCGGCGCTTCGTAGATTTCGCATTGCATTTTCGAGCGAGCGGAGGCGTTCATGTTTGATACGCTGTGGCTGTAGCTGAAGGTAGCGGCCCGATCGGAAATCGACTTTGAGCAGCGTTCGGTTTAACTCGCTAATGCGCTGTTCGATCGCATCGACTTCTTCCGTAATACCGGCGAGCAATTGCGTGACACCCTGATCTGACGAGCGGTTAAGATAATCGAGGAATCGATGGAGCTTTTCAGGCAACGCTTCTTCGTTCAAAACGCGAAGCCGGTCCAAATAGTCGCCAATGTCTGCCAGCTCTGATCCGGTATCAGCGAGTGCTCCCGTGTCGACGTGCTTCGCGTCTCCCATATATCGAACGAGGCGTCTTTCATGTTCGGCAACCTTGCTCTGCTGCTCGGTCAGTTTTTCCTCAACGGCAGTGACTGCATTTCTTTCTGCGCCGTTCAATTCCTCCGCGTCGATGTTCGATTTGAATGGCAATTCCTTTACCGCCACAGCCATTTCTTCTTCAGTCAGTCCGTTACCTCTGCGAACGACACACCTATCGCGACCAGTGACTGCTTGATCGCGTCGATGATTGAGGACTGCCAATTTATTGTCGCACGTTTTGATTTCCGCTCGAATTTCATCCAACTCCTTTTGTTCTGCGTCGTAGTTGGCCTTTGCCTGGCTCGCGTCGGATTCCGGATCCAATAGCAATGCGAGACGTTCTCTGGATTTCGCCAGGTCGGACTCGGCGCCGGGAAGGTCAATCGTCGCAAATTCGAGCTTCAGCAGCTGGTCGATAATGGTTAGACGGTGCGATAATTGATCCAATTCACGGTGGTGCTTCTGTGACTCGGATTTGTAAAGAGCGACCCGCTCAAGTATCGATGACAATTCGTGTGCCAAGGCCTCGAGTTGATCTTTGTTATCAAATCCGGTCATCCACCCTTCGTTGAGGCGGTGCTGATCCTGCTTTTCAAATTTGCCGCGGCTTCCCGACATCATGCCTTCGATGGTCAAGCCGTGTTCGGTGTTCTGAAGGGCGTCTGCGGAATTAACGCAATGAAGATCGCGGTTCGCGAGCAGCAGTTGCGCCGTCGGTAGAAGCACATGCGGTTTGAAATTCAGTTTGCGAGCGAAACTGTCGGCAAACACTTGTCGCGGTTGGTCGTCGCGGTTTGCCCGTTGAAGTCGCACATGCAGCCGATTGTTTCGTTGATTGATCCAACGAAGCGCCGCTTCGAGCCGATCTTGTGGCACTAGAATTCGCAGCCGATCAGATCCGATGGCTCGTTCGATCGCGCCGCGCCATCCATTGTCCTCAACCTTCACTTCCAGAAGCTCCGCCAGAAAAGGCAGATTGCTTTCCTGCACTTCAAGTTGTCGTGCAAGTTCGCTGCGGAAGTCTTGAAATTGCGGAGGAATGTTCGATCCTGGCCGATCTTTAACTTTCCGTAAAGCTGCCTCAACGTCTTTCGAGTTTTTGTCAAATTCTCGATGTTGCGAGAGGACTGTCAGCGTTTCTTCGTGCTTTGTCTTGTGTTGCTGAACGGTTTTCCCGCGGCTTTCGGTCAGCGATGCCTGGTTTCCCGCTAACGCCGCTTCGCTTAATTCTTCAACAAGTCCGAGCGTAGCTACCATTCGGCGGTAGTCGTCCGCGTGTTTTTTGCGTTCATTGACGCGATCTTCTTGAAGCTTGATTGTGTTTTGCAACTCGCCAATCACACTGCCGCCAAGTGCGAGGTATCGCTCGCGCAACGTCTCGAGCCGGCTTTGGCAGTCCTTCTCGTTCCCTCGTGCGATCTCCAGCCGCGACTGGGCCTCTTCCGCGTCGGCGGTGATCTGTTTCAGAACCTGGTTCCAAAGTCGCTCGCCGACAATCGCATACCAAATCGGAATGATTCGCCTAACCAATTCGAAATCTGCCAGTTTGATACGTGACAATTCCAGCTTGCGGTGTTCGTCGGCAATCGGAACCAATGACGCTTGCTGACGGCGGGCGGTCTCCAGTTCGCCGTGGATGCCGGCGAGATTGTCGAATTCGCTCGCCACTTCAAGCGCCCGTTCGAAGGCGCTTCGGTCATCGAGCACCAAATCCCGAAAGATCTCGTCAATACTGTTGAGTTGCTTCAGTCCCGCGGCGCGATTAAGGAGCGTGAACGCATTCTCTCCGACATCAAAGAACTTGCGGGTGTGCGACAGATACTGTTTTTTGTTTTCGAAGATACGAAGCTTTGCCGTCTCTCGGCCCATCCGCATTAAGTCCCGTAGGCCATCGTCGTGCAGTAGGGTTAGCCACTTCTGCAGCGATTGGTCATCCGCCTGAGAAAAAATCCAACGTCGCTTTAGATCTTCTGCGGCATTGCTAGACCCGTCCGTCCAGAGCAAGGCGGCCAGCTTGAGAATTTCCGGCCCAGATTGATATGTCGCGCAGACTCCAGTGATCGTCTTGCCGGGGCGTGCGACTTCTTCGCGTCCGTCCGACCCGTCACCTCCCAATACACCGCGGACATAGGAAATTAGAGTGCGGTCGCTCTCATGCCCGCCCGTTGACGCGAGGTTGTATTTGGGTTGCAAAACAAGAAGCGTCATTAGCGCATCAACCAAGGTTGTCTTTCCACTGCCCGTGGGACCGATGATTGCCGTGCCGGCCTTATCAAACTCGGCGCGATGCAAACCTCGGAACGGCCCCCAATTGAATACTTCCAACTGGTGCAGAAGAAAGGACGGTTGATCGATCCTGCTGTCAGTCGTCGCGAAAGCTGCGCTAAGCGGCTCCTGTTGATTGCTCATTCGTGCTCCGGTTCCGATCGCTCGCGGCTGATGGCTTTTTCCTTGAGGATCCGAAGCAGTGCGGAAAGCGATTCCGCATTTGCCAAATGCGCGATGATAGGGCGAATCGTGACTTCAAGATTGCTGTCTACCTCTGAAACAATACCGTGAACCTTCAACTGGTCGAGCAGGTTCATGAGCCGGCTTTGGTTTCGAGCGTCGCTGCCCGAATCGTCGAAGTAAGTGAGAAACTGAGATAACAGCTCATCGATCGCGATTTTCGCGGCCGAATGACCGATGCCCGACTCCTGCTCATGGATCATAAATGCCTGTCGCAGAATCGCCACGAGCAATGATTGTTCAAGTGTAAGGCGGTGACGCCTGACCAACGGATGCGACCATGCCTGATCACCGTCCGATGGTTCGGACGCAGGCATCGCAACGATGAGAAATGCGATGCCGCGATGAGTGTCCAGTCGCGGCGTCAGATCAAGTGGCATCAACGCTCCACGGATTGCTCGTTCATGTACGGCAGCCTTCCGAAACAGCACTGGATTGAGAGCTTCCTCGATGTAGCCGTACTTGAGCAGTTCCTGAGTCACCTCCTTGACTTCCAACGGCACGTTGTCGGCTATCCCCGAGTGCGTGCCGTGAGGCACTTCCTGTTGGTCAAGTTGTTCGCCAGTCGCTGATGGCGTACGGTCGATGTGATCACTCATTCGAGACTCCCGGGTGCCAGCTTGTTTACCGCCGCAAATGTCAGCTTCACAGTCGGTACATAAAAACGCGTCCAGCCTTCATCTTGATTAAACAGGTTAATCACTTCATCCTCATCCTCGACTTCGATACCGGCTTCCCGTGCCATCGCCAGCCAGTACGCCAGCGTCTCCAGATCGTGATTCGGCGGAAGGGCTGCCGCGAGTATGCGAATTGTAAGGGGCCCGCCGCTTTCCTGAAGTTGATTGATGGTTGCGTCGAATAGCTGCTTGCGGTCCAACGCGCGATAAGCGCGCCAGAACTCCTCGTCCATCTGTGCCGGGTCAGCTTCTGTTAGCGTAAGGTCAAGATCTACTGCATCGTCGTCACTGACATCCTTGAATAAAAGCCTTTCAACCAACGGTAGATTTGACACTGCTAACGCAATGGGAGGAAGGGGACCAAGTGTCTGTCGCACAACCTCTGGCTGCCAGTCCACGCGAAGCGCGGCCTGAAACAAATCCAGCAAGATCGCGCCCACTCGAATCTCTTCATCCGCAAGTCCCGACTTGAGAAAACCACGGACATCACGCTCGCTGCGAGCTCTCGCCTGAATGACACGTTGCGATTCGTGCACCAAACGTGGGACCAGCAACCGCAGGTCGGCCTTTTGCGTTCGTTCCAATGCAGTATCTGTATTCTCGTTCTCCAGGATCAAACGTAAGCGCTGTTTCATCTGCTCGAGTTCTACGGACTTCACCAACTGCTGATAGAAGCCCTCGAAAACTTGTCCCTCGCCAGTTTTGATGAGTGCCTCGTGCCCATTTAGAAGCTCATCGACGATTTCTCCTCTGTGCCGCTTCTCACTGACCACCCGTTGCCTCAATGCCCTGTCAGCGTCACGATAAGAGTCCTCAACTCGGCGAAAGTCCGCCCGCAGACTCACAGCCAGCTGATAGACTTCGCGAATGCCTTCTACGGCCTTTGCTCCAGACAGCACTTCAAAGTCGCCCGACTGCACGGCTGCTAGTTCTTCCTGCATCGCCGCGATTCGCTGCTTCAGCGAGTTCTCGCGATCACGCTGGCTGTGACTTAACTGAGCTTCCAGATTCTCGATTTCGCGCTGGACGGTTGCGAGACGAGAAGCGGTTGAGGTCATCGGTTGATCTTGCAGGGAATCTAGAAAACGGAACGACCGCTGCAAAGCGTCGGTCGCTAACAATTGGCCTTCACGTTCGACAATCAATCCGCGTTTTAGCCACTGCCGCAGCTCTCGCCTTGCGGCCACCGCGTGATCGTCACCGACATCAAAGTTTTCATCGTTCGCATTCTCGGCGAACAAACCACGCAGATGTTCGACCGCGCCTTCGAAGTCAATTCCATTGGGAAGCGCATCAATTAATGACTGAAGGCCGGCAAGTATCAGCGGGCCATTGCGAGAAGCCAACAGAAGCCACGCTGGATGGTTTCCACGGAGCTTGATTAATCGTTGACATGCCTCTGAATTCATAGTTTGCCTTGCAGCCATTTCATCAACGGCTGGAACGATTTTTCAGGCTTACGACGCATGTGGCGTTTTAGATTCGATTGGCGATTTCCCAATGCCGCGACGCGAACCGGACAAGAACTCGTAACGATAATCGTAAGGAGTCGCATCGTCACGCGGTTTGGGTACGAACCGATGAAAGGGAGACTGCTCGGTTGTTGTCACTGCGACCGTTTTTGGCCCGGTCCCGACCGGTCCGCGGTCACTTCGATGATCTCGTGAGTCGCCTCAAAACCTCTTGCGGGTCGATCCGACACCCGGCACACCAGTCCAGGAATTCCGACACGTCCACCCGCCGTTCCCCGATCTCGCTTTTGTGAATCCAGGGCTGCGCGCGCTTCATCCGCTTGGCCAGATCGCGCTGGGTCAGGCTGGCTTCCTCCCGGATCTGCCGGAGCATGCCCGGCACATTATGGGAGCTGGGCGGGTTCGGCTTCTTGGCCATGCCTTCAGCATCCTCAGAATCGCAATCATGGCAAGACAGATGAAAGATTTGACAAAAATAGATTCCAAAATAGAATCATTCCGTTGATCCGATTTTAGAATCAACGCGAATATGAACGTGCATGTGAGAAGCCTCATTTTCGGGGGTGGGCCGATGTCGATCGGAAATCCGCTCGGACTATTCGGTCGCTTTCAATGCGCGTCTGCTTTTGGAAAGCGAGGTGATGAAAGATCTCTCCAGCAAGAACTTCGGTCTTCTCATCGCCTACATCGTGCCTGGGGCGATTGTGCTGATCGGCCTTGCGGCATTTTCCCCGATCGTGCAGGCGTGGCTGGTCAATCCGTCCAAAGCGACGCCGAGCATCGGCGGCTTTCTGTTTGTGACGCTTGCCTCGGTCACCGCCGGGATGACCGCCAGCGCCGTGCGCTGGGCGACCATCGATCGGCTGCATCATTGGACCGGCATCGAGAAGCCCGCATGGGACGATTCGCGGCTTCCCGAACGACTGGAAGCCTTCGAGGCTCTGGTCGAGGCCCATTACCGCTACTACCAGTTCCACAGCAATTCTCTGGTGGCCATGCTGTTCTCCTACGCGGCATGGCGTCCTTCGCTCGGGGGCCGCCCCGTCGTCTCGGACCTCGGCATCGCTTTTCTCGCGGCGATTTTCTACGCCGTCTCCCGCGACAACCTCCGCAGGTATTACGGCCGAGCGGCCGTCCTGCTTGGCACCTTGAACAAGGAGTTTCCCCATGAGCAACGGTCACATCCAGCACGGGTCTCTTCAGTCGAGCGACACACCCAAAACGCCGAAAAAGTCGGCTATCGTCAAGAAGGGCGCGACGACGACGCCGACCCCTAAGAAATAAACCTCCACTTCCATCGAAGCATCCAGTTCCTCCACGACCGCCCGGTCTTTCGCCGGGCGGTCTTTTCACTTGACGAAAACATTGTTTTGCTCGCGCGTTTCGTCGTAGCCTGCGCGGGCAGACTTTTGGGTCTGTTGCTGTCAGGAACGTTGAAACGTATCTGACGTCGCGGGATTGAACGCTCGCACCCAAGGAGTCGGATGCGAAGGCTTTGCCTTCGCTAACCAACCGGCGAAAGGGGACGGCCTAACCAGCCGTCACGTGAGCGGACCCGTAGAGCCGGATGCATCGAAAGGTGCTCGTCCGGTTCGAGAGGGGCTTCTGGGCGTAACCCTCGTTTTCGAGATTAATCCCCAGATTCTACCTGAGGTCCGGCATTGAGCCGGGCGCCGAACTACGCGCGAACCGTTGCCCAACAATCAGCCACCGCTTGGTTGACCTCCCAACACTGCGGTGCGCTGACGTTCACCACCATAAAGGGGAGAAGCACCGTTTCTCTGCCGCGCCTTTCGACTGTTTTCAAACGAAGTGTTGCCGTATCGCTATCAGAAAAGGGGAGAAGCACCGTTTATTTGACGCCGGCTAGACCGAAGATTACGCTGCTTGGATGCCGCGTTCAGCCCGAATCGCTCCCGGCGGCGTCGTCTTTCATTGTCTCAACGGCGGCAATGAGCAGTGCGAATTGTTTGCCGACGACGCCGATTACGCCGCGTTTGAGCGGGTGCTCGAGGCGACTTTGGAAGCGGTCCCGGTTCGACTGCTCGCGTACTGCCTGATGCCGAATCATTGGCACCTGTTGCTGTGGCCCCGCAAGGACGGAGATCTGGGACGGTTCATGCAGCGACTGACGACGACCCACGTCCGCAGGTGGCGCACATTTCGACATAGCGAAGGGCGCGGGCACCTGTATCAAGGCGTATACAAAAGCTTCCCCGTCGAAGATTCCCTCCCCTTTCTGCCAGTTGCACGATACGTGGAGCAAAACGCCCTTCGCGCGAAGCTGGTGTCTAAGGCAGAGGACTGGCAATGGAACAGCGTATGGCGTCGGGAACGGGGTTCGTCGCATGAACGTGGTTTGATGAGCGAATGGCCGGTGGAGCGACCCGCCGATTGGTTGACGCAGGTCAATAGACCGCAGCCGGCGAAGGAATTGGCTGCCGTGCGGGAGTCGCTTCGGCGTGGCCGTCCCTTCGGCGATCCGGCTTGGCAAGCCGAAATCGCGATTCGGCTGGGCCTCCAGAGCAGTTTCCGGCCTCCTGGCAGGCCGAAGAAAGACAGGAAGCGTGAGGCGAAGGAAGGCAATCTTTTTCTTCCTGCGGAGGACATTCGGTAAAATATGCCCACCCGGCTTTCCGAATAAGTGAACCAAAGGACAACGAATGCGGAACGAAGCTTCGTCTCAATTCGAACGGCAATGCCGCGAGCACTTCGATCGCTATTTCGACCACTACCCGAATGGTGTAATGGATAAACGGGCAATGAAAACGCTGCGATTCGTTATGGCCGATGAGGAGGCGAGAGCAGGCAAGCCCGGCGGCTGGGCGGCGGGCATTATTTACTTCCTGGCGAATCAGGACCGGCAAGCCTGCGGCGTGCCCGGTCTGCTGAATAGTGAACTGGAAGAGTTTTTCGGTGTCTCAATA
The DNA here is from genome assembly GCA_035695715.1 of Tepidisphaeraceae bacterium. Taxonomy (GTDB): domain Bacteria; phylum Planctomycetota; class Phycisphaerae; order Tepidisphaerales; family Tepidisphaeraceae; genus RYN-428. The sequence continues at coordinate 23,730 of DASRRM010000111.1, read as the reverse complement.
AGCACGGTCAGAAAACGGGCTGCCTGGATTCACCTGGCAGTTGAGATTTGAATCCAGATTCCCGTCGTACCAGTCACGTCACCTAACGATAAGCGTTTCGTAATAATTCTTTGGCATCACGCGCAAACTTTCCGGCACCATTGCTGGTGCGAGCTGCTGCAGACACATCAAAATCCTTTGCGCTAAGTGATGGATTGGGGCTAAACTGATGGGTGATGGTCAAAAATGATCCTCTGAAACTCTTCGGCATTATTCTTCCCGCTGTGGCCGAATTGATGGACGAGCAGAACTTCTCCACGGACGAGGCGATGGCAGCCTTGCGCCAGTTTTTGGAGAACGTCGAGCAACCTGCGAGCGTGCGGGAAGCAATTGGACGCCTGGAGGGCGCGGAGAATGAATTGGAATTGCGTGCGATGCTCGGCCACGAATGCCTGCGTGCCCTGGGGATCAACGCGTCCCGCTGACGCGAAGCAATCGTGCAAGGCAGACATTCCGGCGAAACGCAGGCGGTTCAAACTTGGCAAAAACTTCGCCATGAGTAGATCGAGAAGCATTCGAGCTTTTGTTCGTCAGCGAATATTTCTTTTTGAGTGTTCCCGGCGAACCCACGCATCCAGACGCCTGGCGGCTTCTTCGCCAAAATCCTCGGCGTACTTTAAAACTGCTTCCCGGTAGGCAGTGGTCAACTGCTCGCTGCGGCGACGGAGTTCGGATTGGTCCACGGCGGACGGACGGCCCAGCATGATCGCGATCGACTCCATTTCAGCCAACAGGTCACCCATCTTGCCGCCATGCGTCTCGGTGATCTCGCGCACCTCGGCGGGGCCGGGTCGTACCGGACCATCTCCTTCCTCGCCAAAGCTCCTTCGCTCGATCGCTGCTGGCAGCGGCCTGGGAACGGGAAGCACTGTGCGGCGTCGACCCCTCCGCGATGAATTGGGGGAATTCCGATCCGACGATACACCGATGGGGATGCCCACTGACGGCGGCTGTGTGCACCGGGAGGATCTTCACCTCTAGGCCGCTGCAAAGCGGCATTTCGGTTCACACATGAATGCCACCGAAGCGGCGGGCATTCCTCCTGAGCCGCTCTCGGGTGTGGACCTCGTCGAACACCGAACTTCAACAGGCGCTCCGTAGTCTTCACACCGCCGGCACCGATCTCTTAAGCGGACGGATTCGCAAGAGCCCCACGATCTGTTCTACGCCTCCCGCAAGCGGCTTGGATCGTGGAAGCAGGCTTTGTAATCACTCGGATTTAATTACGACTCTGTCCGCCGTGCCCGTGATTGATCGCAACAGGCAGTCGTTGATCGTCTCCAGGAATTGCATCGGGCTGCGCCGAGTTGAAACCGACAACAATTCCAAAACTGGACGTGCCGTTGAGCGGCGCGATTCAGCGTTATTTCAGGACGGTTCGCCGCGCACTGGAGGCGGCGTGATTAACCTGTCCCGAAACTCGCTCGAATGCACTTGCTCATTGGACAGTATCTCGTGTCGTCAAATCCATTTCGCAAAACGTCCCTTCCGAAGATGGATTAATTTGATTTGTCCGTGAATGAGCGATCTTATCGGAGTGGCGGACGACGTCGATCAATTTGCTGGCATTACTCCTGCATGGCGAGAGGCCGCTGCAAGCCATTAACTCATGCAGAAGTCGCAAGGCGGCGGATTTCTGCGAGGAAGGTGGGCGGGTCAACAATTTTAACGCTTGGAAATCGGCGACAGAATTCCACCCCCTCGGGTGTTTCTTGCCGCATGAGGTAAGTGAGGTGACGGTCGTTCCACGTCACCAAAAACTTCGCGTCGGCGGCGATCGCCAGGTCCGTGTACGGCTCATCATCGGGGTCGCGGGGAAGCTGAAACGCCTTGGGAACGTCGGCCAGAAGCATCGCTTTGTTCCGGGCTGTTCGGAGAAGCGTCTTAGAATTCGCGGATTCGATGAGGGGAAACTTTCGACGGATTTCCGGGCGGTGGAGCACGTCCTCGATTTCCGCCAGGACGTCGGCGCTGAGGCAAAGTTGCACCGTGCCGTCATCCACCAGGTCGAGACACTTTCTCGCGGCGTTGCCGCGTCGTCCGACTCCCTGGAGGAAGACGACGCAATCGTAGACAACTCGGACGGGGGTGGAACTCATGCCGGCTTGTGGCGGTCGCGGCGAACCGCGTCGCGGGCTTCGATCAGAGCGGAAGTGAACTCGTCATCAGTTACGCCGGCGGCATCCACGGCCCGGGCCAGCGGCTCGGACGCTTCGGCCAACGACAGCGGCGCCACCAGTTCCTTGGTGATCAACTGCTCAACGTAGTGCGTGACTTCCTGCCCGGCGGCTCGCGCACGTTCCCTCAGTCGGGATTCGGCTTCAGTGGGAAGGGAAATCGTCAAGGCCATGGTCGTTGCTCCGCCACAAGTATAGCATGCAACACAATCGTGGTGTAGGGCGTAGCGAAGACGCGATGGAGTCGTCAGGCGTCGTCCTTCGCGATGCGAGCGCTTGGGAAATCCCCAAGCGGTCGGATTCGCGTACTACATATTGGGACGATTCAGTACGACAAAGGACGATTTTTCGACCCATTCGACATTTTTTGTAAATCGCGTAAGCGTAGTTCAGGTAAAAGATTATGAGAAAAATAAAAATCAGATTTGTCGTACGTCCATGAATTCGGGACCAAGAGGTCGCAGGTTCAAATCCTGTCACCCCGATTGATGCAAACCCCTGTCATGCAGGGGTTTGTGTGTTTCTGGAATTGGACGAGTTTTGGCCTCCACGTCTCATTCACTACATTTCCCCGAGATTTCATCACTACAATTACTCCAAGTGCAATGCCCACGGCATCGCCGAAAGCAAGGATCGAAAGGCCCACCATTCCACCCGTCGAATACCGAAGCTTGCGTTCACCAAAACGCGTGGCATCGGCTGGCATGTGAACTACCGCGATCCCCGGAGCCGCGTACCGCGAAAGCGGAGCTTCGGAATGGTTGATCGCGCGAAAGCTTCCGAACTTTACAATGCCTGGCTGCTCGAACACCTCAAGGGTTCGCCCCACCGCAGCCTCGGCGAATCGAACAATCAGCCGCTTGAAAAAAAGGAGCTGGCCGGCAAAGCGGAAAAGGTAGTGCCGGGCACATTTCGGTGATCGATCTGAAGATGCAGGATGTGGAGGCTTACAACGCTGAGTTGGTCGATGGAGGCTTCTCCGACCAACTGGTCAAGAAGCGACTTCAGGTTGTCAAGGCAATCGTCGATCGCGCCGGTCGTCCCGAACATGGTGAGCAACGCCTTACTTGGAACTGGGATTCCCGCGACAAGCTTCGCGACAAGGCCGGCACGCCGCGAAAGCTTCCCACCCTGGCGCAGCTGAAGGCAATCTTGAAGGATTGTGATGTCCGCCAGACAGCCATCGTCTGGATGGGCATCGGCCTGGGATTCGGCCAGGGGGATCTTGCCGCCGTGCGGATCGGACAGTTGGATGCCAAAACCTACGATCTTCGACGCGGGAAGACAGGACTTGAACGCTATGGCGAAACACCGCCAGGCGTTTGGAAGGCCATCACCAATTACCTAAAGGACCATCCGCGCGAAAACGGCGAGCTTCTGTTCGCAACCAGCAACGGCGAGGCTCTCTCCCATGGCAACACCGACACGGTGCATCTCTGGTGGCGTCGGCTTCGCATCAGGCTGGAGGACCTCGGAAAGAATCTCGGCGGGTTCTATGTGCTGCGGCATCTGGGCGCCACCGAATTTGGCTCGCGACCGGGATGCTCGATTGGCGGAATGCGTCGATGGCTTGGCCACGCCGCGAGTTCCGCTGTCGCCGATATTTATATGCGACCCGTTTCACCCGAGCACCGTCCCGTCATTGACTGGGTGCGGAAAGAGTTGCTGTCGAAGAATTCGTAGCCGAGATGGCAGCTTAACATTGGGCTTACCGAGCGTATCAATGAATGAAACGCAGTTTCCGCTGGGCGTGAAGAGCAGACGAGCGTTCACGCTGATTGAATTGCTCGTCGTCATCGGGATCATAGCGATCCTTATTTCGTTCTTGCTGCCGGCATTTGGCAGGGCACGCGAGAGCGCCCGCCGGGCGGTGTGCGCTTCCAACCTTCAAAAAATGGGCGTGATGATGCGTGCGTATGCCCAGGACAATAACGATTGGCTTCCAGCCCAATCGGCACGGGAATACGGATATCTCATGTGGGACATTCCTCTGGCCACGCGAAATGTGATGCAGCAATATGGGTTCAGCCGCGTATTGGCGTATTGTCCCAGCGCCGATGGGCAGAACAAGGACGAATTCTGGACTTACGACGGCGGCACGCCGGGGCTCTGCGTGACGGGGTATTTCTGGATGATTCCACGCCGAACGTGGGCGCTGGACAGCCACGGCGAAAACGCGGATCTATATGGAAATCCCGGGGATCCCAATCACACCACAGGCCAGCAGATTTTCCCCGAACGCTTTCAGGGCGGAAATGCGAGCACGGTCGAGCTGATGACGGACGCGGTGCTTTCCAATGATCGGCAATTTGGAACGTATGGATGGGCGTATGGGACGATGGTGGGCCATTACCGCGTGGGCTCGACCACACCGGACGGGGGCAATGCGCTTTACCACGACGGGCATGTTGCCTGGCGGGATTTTGCCGACATGTACAGCCGATTTGGCGCTGGAAGCAGCGGCCTGGGAACGCCGGCGGCGGGTTTGCGGGGGATTGCGGCGGTGCAGGCCGCGGTTCCATCCGGTGGCCGGATTGATCAGTGGTGGTAATGCGCGGGATTAATCAGCGGGATCGACAAGTGTAATATGTGGCGGAGAGCATGATGGGTGTTCGTGAAACCCTCAATCGTCACCGCGTCATCGCCGCAATTGTTGTCTTCGTTTCCATGATCGCCGCTGCCGCTTTCGTATACCGTCAGCGCCCGCGACAAACCTACTTCTCCAGTCGAACGAATGATTCCTCCGTAAACGAAAGGGTGAGAAAAACTCCATGTGCGAAAAACGCCCCGAATGGTCCATTGGCATTATCCCGATGACGCTGCTTGGCCTGGCCGTGTTAATGACCGCGCTGCCGGTTCGGGCTGACGAAAAGACTGTGACACTGGAAACGCTTCTGCGCGAAATGTCGAGCCGCGAGACGATTGCTCGCCTGCCCGATCCGTCATACGTCTGCCTGGAGGCAAGCAGTCACGATCGCCGCAAGGTGGATCCGAAGGAGCCAAAAGGTTGGCACTCGAATAAGGACTACGAGCAATTCATTCGCACCGAAAAGAATGATGGCCGCAACGAATGGGTCATCATGGAACATGACGGGCCGGGAGCCATCGCAAGGATGTGGCTGCCGTTGAACGGCGATCGCGACAAGCAGGTGATCCGTTTTTATTTTGACGGATCATCCACGCCGGCAATCGCGGTGAAGTTCAATGAATTGCTCAGCGGGCATGGGTTCGTGAAGCCGCCGCTGGCCTTTGTCGCTTGGAATGAAACGGATGTGCGTCATCAGATCGGTTCGCCGGATACGCACCGGGGCGTGGGGGGAGACTTGTACCTGCCGATTCCTTTTTCCAAAAGTTGCAAGATCACGCTCGATCAGATGCCGTTCTATTACGTCATCAACTACCGGGCGTATGAGCCGGGCACGTCGGTAAGGACATTCAGCATGGCCGACTACCAGGCTGCCGCGCCTGCCGTCACCCAGGTTGCCGAATCGCTTAGTGCCGCGCCGGATCTGAGCGCGGTTCCATTGAACAAGCATGAGATGTTACCGCCGGGCGGAGAACTCTCGCTCGACCTTCCGCCGGGATCTGCGGCCTTGCAACGGTTGCTCGTGAAATTCGATGAAGGGACTGACCCGCAAGCGCTTCGCTCGACGGTTTTGATGGCAACATTTGACGGCGAATCAACCGTCTGGTGTCCGCTGAGCGAATTCTTCGGAGCCGGGGTACGATGGCATCCTGTGAGCGACTGGTTTCGCACGGTCGCGGCGGATGGCACGCTGATGGCCGAGTGGGTCATGCCTTACGAGAAAACCGCGCGGTTGTCGTTAAAGAACGTGGGGGACAAGGCAGTGGCCGTGTCGCTCGGCGCGCAAACCGGAGGGTGGAAGTGGGATGAGCGTTCGCTGCACTTCCATGCCAACTGGCATTGCCAGTTCGATCTAAAAACCCGGCCCATCTCCGACTGGAACTATAACGAAATCAAGGGCCGCGGTTCCTACGTCGGCGATTCGCTCACGGTTTTCAGCCGCGTTGGCGCGTGGTATGGCGAAGGCGATGAACGCGTGTACGTTGACGGGGAGAAATTTCCGTCTCATATCGGCACCGGCACCGAAGACTATTACGGCTATGCGTGGGGAATGGCGGGTTTTTTCAGCTCGCCGTTCATTTCCATGCCGCAACGTGACAGCGGCGGACAGGACTGGCGGGGCTACACGACCACCTCGCGCCTGCGTGTCCTGGATGCCATTCCATTCAAATCGGCGCTTCGGCACGACATGGAAGTTTGGAACTGGGACGACACGAAAGTGGATTATGCCGTTGGCACGTTCTGGTATGGACGGCCCGGGGCTACCAGCAATCGCGAGCCGCAGCCGCACGAAGCGGCCGCGCCGATCCATGAACCGCCGCCCGACCCTCGCATCAAACACCTTGGCGCACTGGAGTGCGAAGAATTGGCCGTTGTCGGAAAGTCCCCGGGCCTTAAGGTTGAAACCCAGGATGTCTCCTCGATTTCCACCGGCCATTGGAGCGGAGGGAAGCAGTTGTTTGTCAAGGCAGCCAAGGTTGGCGACTTCATCGAACTGCAAGTCCCGATTGCTGATCAGAAGCCCAGGAAAGTGACGCTTTTTGCCACCAAAAGCTATGATTACGGGATCCTGCACTTGTCGATTAACGGCAAGGCGGTCAGCCCGAATTTTGACGGCTTCAACCCGATACCAGTTGATTCTGGTTCGATTGAACTGGGAACGTTCGAGCCGAAGGACGGCCATCTGGTACTGCGCGTGGAAGCGACCGGATCGAATCCATTGTCAAAGGGCTTGTTCTTTGGACTGGATTGCATCGTTCTTACCAAGCCGCAGTAGCCGGATGTGTCGATCGTTGTTGAAATTTGATCGCCTTGGATTTACTGAGATTGACTTATGAATTCGATTCCTCCGGACCCGGTTCAGTCAAAGCGGTCTGATCACGATGACCCGTCTGCTGAACGTCTGAACGAATGCGGCCCCGGATGCGGGTGCGGCGTTACGCGGCGAAGTGCGATGAAAATGCTCGGGCTGGCTGCGGCGACCGCGCTGTCTACAAGAATTCCAGAAATCGCGATGGCCGGCCCATTCGAACGAGCCGATTTTGACAAGCTCGTGCCGGCGGACAAAAAGCTTTCCGCCGCGTGGACCAAGTCGCTCTTCGATCGCGGAACGGAGCACGTCTATCGCGGCGCTGAACTCGATTATATCGGGATGCCTGTCGGCGGGATCGGCGCCGGGCATTTGTATCTGGGAGGAGACGGCCGGCTCTGGCACTGGGATATTTTCAACGCGACGGGCGGGACTGGAGCGGACCATTACGCCCATCCGATGAAGCCGCAATCGCCGGTCGAGCAAGGGTTCGCCATCAAGGTTGAAGCCGGTGGCAAAACGATCAGCCGCACCCTCGACCGGACCGGCTTTCCCGCCGTCAGCTTCCGTGGCCAATACCCGATTGGGACGGTTTCATATGTCGATGACGCTGTTCCACTGCGGGTAACGATGGAGGCATTTTCTCCGTTCATTCCATTATCGACAGACGATTCCAGCCTGCCGGCGACCATCCTCACGTTCACGCTGACCAACAGTTCTTCTGAGACGATTCAGGGGTCGATCGTCGGATGGCTGCAGAACGCGGCGCTATTGCACAGGACGGCGGCCGATGCGACGCGCCGAAACCGAATCTCCGCTGAAAAAGGAATGACGCTCTTAAACTGCGCCGTCGAGCGCGATGCGACTGCCGCAACACAACCGGTCCAAGCCGATATCGACTTTGAAGACTGGAACAAGGAGGACTACTCCGGTTGGACCGTTGAAGGGACGGCGTTTGGCTCGCGACCGGCAAAACGGACCGAAGTGCCAGGCTACATGGGGGACCTGGGCGGCGACGGTGGCCGATTTGTCAATTCCCACGTCTCGGCGCCGGGCAAGGACGTCGGCGAAAAAGACGCCAAAACCGGAAAACTCACCAGCAAGCCGTTTTCAATCAACCGCCGATTTATCAATTTCTGGCTTGGCGGCGGCCACCATCCCGGAAAGACCTGCATCAATTTGCGAATCGACGGCAAGACCGTTCAAACCGCGACCGGCTCGAGCGAAAACCGGATGGCGTTGCAATCATTCAATGTCAGCGCTCTGCAGGGAAAGGAGGCGGTCCTCGAAATCGTCGATGCTGAATCCGGACCTTGGGGAAATATTGGAATCGGCCGCATCACCTTCAGCGATCGGCCTCCGTCCAACGTGACGCTGGAGGCGGAGGCGGGCTTCGGCACGATGACCCTGTCGTTGCTCGGGGAGCCTGCGGAAATCGCCGCGGCATCAGGAGGCGCGGGCGGTTTCGACGGGAAAGCCGGGAACGATGCCGCTGCGCCGTTGCACGAATCGCTGGTCGGCGCAATCGGAAGGAATTTCCGAATTGATTCGGGAAAATCGGTCACGGTCGATTTCGTCCTGACCTGGCACTTTCCGAACTTGCAAATCCAGGGGTTGAGCAGTTCGGGCCGCTACTACGCTTCGAAGTTCGATTCAGCCAAGGCAGTCGCCCGGCATGTCGTCGATCACTTCGAGCAATTAAGCGCTCAGACCCGGCTCTGGCGCGACACGTGGTATGACTCTACCCTGCCCTGGTGGTTTCTCGATCGAACGCTGCTGAATGTTTCCATCCTCGCCACCGGCACCTGCATGCGGTTTGCCGACGGGCGATTTTACGCGTGGGAAGGCGTCGGATGTTGCCCCGGCACCTGCACCCACGTCTGGCACTATGCCCATGCGATGGCCAGGCTCTTCCCGGACTTGGAGCGAGAAATGCGCGAGCGGGTCGATCTGGCAATTGCCTTCGATCCCCGCAGTGGGGTGATCGGATTCCGCGCGGAATTCGATCGCGGGCTGGCTGTGGACGGTCAGGCCGGCACCATCATGCGGATGTACCGCGAGCATCAGATATCGGCAGACAATACATTCCTGACGCGCAACTGGCCCAAGATAAAAAAAGCGATCGAGCCCCTGCTGCGCCTTGATGGCAACGATGACGGGATCCTCGAAGGCGGCCAGATGAATACGCTCGACCAGCCTTGGTATGGAAAGGTTGCCTGGCTCAGCTCCCTGTATCTGGGCGCTATCGCGGCAAGCGAACAGATGGCGATCGAAATGAACAATGCCCCATTTGCCCAGCGATGTCGATCGATCGTCGCGCGGGGGTCCAGCAATCTGGTGGATCAGCTTTTTGACGGAGAATACTTCTTCAATCGGGTGGTGCCGGACAAACTCGCTTCGATTAATTCCGGCACCGGCTGCGAGATCGATCAGGTATTCGGGCAGAGTTGGGCCTGGCAGGTTCACCTGGGCCGAATCATTCCCGAAAAGCAAACGCGGTCGGCGTTGAAGTCGCTCTGGAAATACAACTTCACGCCGGATGTCGGCCCGTATCGCGACAAATATAAGCAGGGTCGATGGTACGCCATGCCCGGCGAGGCAGGCCTGCTGATGTGTTCATTTCCGCGGGCGGATTGGGACTATGACAATGCCCGGGGAAAAGGCGCCGACTGGGCGGCGGGATATTTTAACGAGTGCATGAACGGGTTCGAGCACCAGGTGGCCGGACACATGATCTGGGAAGGCTTGTTGCTGGAAGGAATGGCCGTCGAGCGGGCCATTCACGACCGCTATAACGCCCGCCACCGCAATCCATGGAATGAAGTTGAGTGCGGCGACCATTATTCGCGCTCGATGGCGAGCTACGGCGTGTATGTTGCCGCCTGTGGTTACGAATATCACGGGCCAAAAGGATATCTGGCGTTCGCGCCCCGGCTGACTCCTGAAAACTTCAAGGCGGCCTTCACTGCTGCCGAGGGTTGGGGCGCCTTTTCTCAACAAACCACCCCTCAAAAATGCAATGCGCAGATTTCCATTCACTTCGGAAAACTTCGGCTGAAGGAACTGGCCCTGTCACTCCCGGCGGAGTTCAATCCAAAACAGGTCGCGGTGACCCTGGACGGCCACGCATTGCCGGCCAGTTTCAGGGTCCAAAATGGCCGGGTGAATATCGTCCTCGATGCAGCGACGATCATCGAATTGGGGCAGCACATTGAGTTTTCAGTTCAGTGACATGACGGCTTCATCCAACCGAGCGTCGCCGCCGACGGGCGTTGGCGGTGGAACTGCCGGTGATGTTGACCGTGGGGGTCGATGCGAGGTTGATCGTCCCGATGCCGCCGAGTCTGGCGGGCGAGGTGATCGTCGAGTTGCCGGCAACATACATCACGCAATCCGGTATCGAAAATGCGTGAATGCGTAATTCGACTAAGTACCTTTCGTCAAAGATGGAGTTCGGTTTTCTTCGGTTGATAAAATTCTACAGCACGACCTCGAATGACTAAAATTCATATTGACTAAACCTGAAATATCATTGTGCGCCGGGTGCTAACTATATTATCATCCTAGGAAACGCTAAGGCTCTGGAGGAGACATGATTATGCGAGGCAAGTCGATGCTGGCCGTTGCGGCCGCTGCCATCTGCGGTGCAGGTGTGGTTTCCCGCGCAGCGGTTGTTAACTATGTTGGTGAGCAGACCAACGTCGCCGGAACCTGGCGCACTTCCAACTTGGGAATCAACACGTATTCCGTAAATCCTGACGGATATTACGGCAATGACGGTTATATCCTTTACAATACCACGCCGACGGGAACCGCCAGCGGAAGCAACGGCCCCAATGCGCATGGAACCGATATATCGCTCAAACCGTCGTATGTGTCGGCTATTACCAAGACGCAGGACGGCGGCGCGCAGGGGTACGGCTATCCCGCGATTCAGAATCCGACAACCACGCCCGGTACAACCCCGACCACCCTTGAATCAGGCACACTCGGGCAGAACGGTGGAACACTGTTCACCGTCACGCTCACGGGAACTGTCCCGGCAAGTTTCCGAGTTGGCATCATCACGGGTACTCCGGGAACAACATATGACTCCAGTTCCGTTACACTTTCGGATACCGGGACCGGTGGTTCGGCATCCGCAACCGAATCGAGTGCGGACGGCCGGTTGGACATGTACTTCTTCAATGTCACCGGCGCTGCGGCGGGCGATGTTTTGAACTTCGGCGGAACGGTCGGGGGTGCCGGAACCTCTGGTCTCAACGAAATAACCGGCGCCAGTTTCGACAGTGTTCCCGAACCGGCTACGATCGGCATTTTGGGGATGTCGGCCCTGTGCCTGCTCGCGCGCCGCCGCCGTTTTTTCGGCTCAAAGTAACCAGATCGAAACCAACATGGCAACGAGCGGGACGGACCCGGGCCGGCTTAGAAGTGGGTTTCATAACTCCGTGCATCCGGACGCCGGTGTCTGAGGTACTCCGAAGACCCGGGTTTCTTCCGACGGTGGACCCGGGTCTTCGGAGTACCTCAGACACCGGCGTCATAAAATTGAGTTATGAAACCAGTTCTCAGACCCCCTTGATGCCGCGGCAGGCGTGTTCGCGAATGAAACGCAGGGCGGCGGCCACCTGTCGATCCTCGACGGCCAGCACATCCGTGGACAACCGCACCATAACGCCCAGTGGCTCGATGGTCACATCGTTTGCCGCAAGTCGTTCGCCGTCGAGCATTTTGTCCAGGAGGGAAGCAGCCTCAAATCCAATTCTTTCCGTCGCGGGAATGACGCTGCTTAATGGAGGAATGGACAGATCACAAAGAATGTCGTCATTGTCCACGCCGATGACGGCAATTTCATCCGGCACGGAGATTCCCATTGTGCGGCAGGCGCTGAGTACCTGTCGCCCGCGCACGTCATTGCACGCCATGATTCCGATCGGCTTTGCGATCGAGGCAAGCCAGTCCGAAAGCTCGTTTTCGTGGAGCATGGCATCGGATTCGCGCCGGGATGTTGTCATAATGCCATCGGCGGCCTGGTCGTCATATGTGTGGGCGGAATATCCTTTTTCGCGCAGGTATTCCAGATACCAATCGCGGCGGCGCGTGGAATATTCCAGGGAGGAGAACCCGCAAAATCCAAACCGCTGAAAACCGCGCTGCAGCAGGTGGTCGGCACCCATGCGCGCGATCAAGCGATCATCTGCCCCTACGCTGGGAATACTTTGCGCGTATGCAGCCGGCGGACATCAACCACGGGAATTCCAAGACGCTGGAGCGATCGCAGGAGCTCCACAGTCTCGATGCGCGCGATCACGCCGTCGCATGCTCCCTTTTCCAGCCAGGTCGGCGCGTTGTCGTCCAAATTCCATTCCTGGTGGAGGATGGCCCAATTTTCTCGTCCACGGGCATATCGTGCGATCCCACGAAGCAGCCCCCGACCATACGCGCGCGATGATTCGATCAGGAGGCCGACCGTCCGCCTGCGTGCTGCATCGGGCCGCACATTCCGGCTGTTACCCATGACGTGAACCGACAAACCACACCTGTTGCTACGTTTGTTAACTCTGGTACGTTCCAAAGCTCGTCGCGTTACCTTCAGTATCGGCCGATCAAAAAACACAGGCCCTTGACTGGAATCCGCAATACGAATTCCGGCCGTGTGCGGCTAGAATAAATCGCGGGCTTTGCAATTGGGTCTCGTGCGCAATTGGCGGCGGAGAATCGAAGTTCAATCCCACACGTGAACAACCCCTCGCCAACTTCTTCCGCCTGCGCGGCGTCTGGGCCACATGCGAATGCGTTGCTCAGCGCCTTGGATATCAACAAGCATTTCGGCGGCGTCCTGGCACTTCGCGGCGCGAGCCTGGACGTTGCCGAGGGCGAAGTACATGTCCTGATGGGGGAAAATGGCGCTGGCAAAAGCACGCTGGCGAAGGTATTGGCAGGCGTCGTGCGACCTGACTCGGGCAGAATTTTCTTCCGCGGAAATCCAGCCGAGATTCACTCCCCGCGCGATGCCCAGCGCCTCGGCATCGGCATTGTCTTTCAGGAGCTGGATCTTTTCCCGCACCTGACCGTGGCGGAAAATATCGTCATCGGGCAGGAAAGCCTGGAGCGAAAATCGTTCGTCAATTCCGCCGCCATGGCCCGCTTTTGTCAGCCGTTCCTGAACCAGGTCGGATTCGCCGGTTCTGCGGCAAAGCTGCTGCGGGAATTGTCGGTGGGCCAGACGCAATTGGTCGCCCTCGCCAGGGCGCTGAGCATGAATGCCCGAATCATCATCATGGACGAGCCGACCAGCGCGCTGGGCGATCGCGATGTCGAGCGGCTTTTTGGGCTACTGCGCGCCCTCACTGCCGGGGGCGTCTCCATCATTTATGTCTCGCACAAAATGCAGGAGATCTTCCAGATCGCCGACCGAATTACCGTGATGCGCGATGGGTGTTATATCGGGACACGCACGGCATCGCAGACGAGCATGCGGGAAATCATCGCGATGATGGTCGGGCGCGAGATGCTCGACGCCGCCCCCAGAGAAAGCCGCCTGACCGATCGCACCCTATTGTCCGTCCGCAATCTGAGCACCTCACTTTTGGCTGATATTTCATTCGACCTTCACGCCGGAGAGGTGCTCGGCCTGGCGGGATTGGTCGGGGCCGGGCGCAGCGAACTGGGAGCGGCTTTGTTTGGGCTGGATCGCGTTACCGGCGGAACGATCGATCTCGGCGGCCGCGATTATCGCCCCGCCAGTGTTCGCCGTGCCATCGCGCGCGGCCTGGGGCTGGTTCCCGAAGACCGCAAAGGCCAGGGGCTGATGATGCAGATGAGCGTCATGGAAAATTGCACGCTCTCCTTCCTGCCAAAGCTGTCTTTCGCCGGATTTTTGCCGGCCCGACAGGAACTGGCGAGCGCTCGGAAGGTGCTCGAGCGGACGCGCATCAAAACTGCATCGTACGGCGCAGCGGTCAGTTCCCTCAGCGGCGGTAACCAGCAAAAGGTTCTGCTGGGACGATGGCTGCAGATGGATCCGGACGTGCTTTTTCTGGACGATCCAACCCGCGGCATTGATGTCGCGGCAAAACGGGACATCTACCAGATCATCGACGAACTGGCATCCCGTGGGAAAGGCGTGCTGTTCGTCAGCTCCGAACTTCCGGAACTGCTCGCCAACTGTGATCGCATCCTGGTCCTTCACGAAGGCCGCCTGGCAGGCTGCCTGGATGCGGCGACGGCAACGCAGGAACAGATCATGGCGTTGGCCACGAGGAGCGGTTAGAAATCGCGGGGAACAAGAGCAACGGCGGACCGCCATGACGCAGAATTCGGCAATCCAAAATGAGCCTCGCCCCTCACACACCTCGTTGTCCAGTGGAAAAGCTCCGGAACCGACGCGCCTGATCACTCGGCTGGGCGCTCTTCGCGGCATCATCGGATTGATCGCCCTGGTCATCATCGGAATCGTCGTCAGCCCGCGCGATCGCCGCAACGGCGACATCCTGTTCCTCCAGGTTGGCAACATCATCGACATTCTCCGCCAGGTATCGGAAATTGGGATCATCGCCATTGCCATGACATTCGTCGTGCTGACGGCGGGAATCGATTTGTCGGTGGGCAGCACCCTGGCGATGAGCGCCACGGTCACCGGTCTGGTTCTTACCCGCGTTTTCGATCACACGCCCTACGCGCTGCACATCGCGATTGCCGTGCTGGCAGGTCTGGCGGTTGGCGGGGCGGCCGGCCTTGTAAATGGCTTTGTCATCTCGCGGCTTTCGATTCAGCCGTTCATCATGACGCTGGCCGCAATGATGGGCCTTCGCGGGCTGGCGCGGTCATTGACCAACAACACCAACATCGAATTCAGCTTCGGGGACGATGTGACGGCGAGGTTCGCCGATGTCATGTCGCAGAAAACCACCGTGATCGCATGCTTTGCAGGAATGGCCATTGTCTTCGCGGTCGTCTTGAAAAAGACTGTCTTTGGCAGATATGTCCGGGCGATCGGCGACAATGAAAAGGCCGCCAGCTATGCCGGGGTCCCGATCGCCCGGATCAAGGTCTGGGTCTATTTCCTGTGCGGCTTGCTTGCGGGCCTGGCGGGCGTGCTTCATGCCGCCCAGAGTCATCAGGGCAATCCCAATGACGGCGTGGCCTATGAGCTGGATGCGATTGCCGCCGTCGTGATCGGCGGGACCAGCCTGGCCGGCGGACGCGGTACGATTTTCGGCACGATCATCGGCACCCTGATCATCGGCACCCTCACCAACATTTTGGGCCTGAAGGATGTGGACAGCAATCGGCAACTCATCGTCAAGGCGGTCATCATCGTCCTGGCCGTCTGGGCCCAATCGAGAAAGCGCGTGGCATAGAAGCATTATGCGACGCGCGTCTCATCCGCACGCCGCCCGGTAACGTCGCATTCGATGCATGGGGCATGTAAAATGGAACTGCGCAGTTATTTTTGCACAAGGAAACCATGAAATCCCGCTTTTTTTCCGCAACGATTTTGTCAATCATCGCCATCCTGCTTCCGACAGGATGCAAAAAGAAGTCGGACGAATCCGGAACAGGCGGGTCGAAGAAATATCTGGTCATGTTCAGCCAGTGTAATAATGCAGAGCCGTACCGGGCGGCTCAGAACGAAATGTTGCAGGCGCAGTTCGGCAAATACCCAGACGTGGAACTCGTGATTACTGACGCCCAGCAGGACAATGTCAGGCAGATTTCCCAGATCGAAACCGCAATCCGGCAAAAGCCCGACCTCTTGATTGTGGCTCCGAATGAGCGCGCTCCATTGACGGCGGTCATGAAACGTGCCATGGACGCAGGGATTCCGGTGATCTGCCTCGAACGCGACATCCTCGAGCCCAATTACACCACCTATATCAAGTGCGACAACCGCGCGATCGGAAAGATGGCCGGGGAGTTCATCGTAAAAGAATTGACCAGGCGTAATGGGTCGCCCAAGGGTAACGTCGTTGAGATCAGCGGCCTCAAAGGAGTCGAGGGCGAGCAAAACCGTCAGGCCGGGGCGCATGAGGTTTTCGATAAATATCCCGATATTAAAGTGATCGCCAATCCTGTGGCCAACTGGCTGCAAAGCAACGCCAAAGACCGCATGACCGAAGTGCTTGCCGTATCACCAAAGATCGATTGCGTCTACGGCCATAACGACCCGATGGCTGTCGGCGCATACCTGGCCGCGAAGGAGAAGGGGCGGGAAAAAGAAATGTTCTTCGTCGGCGTCGATGGTCTGAATGGCGAAGGAGGCGGAATCAAAAAGGTCGAGGATGGCGTGCTCGCCGCCACGTTTGTTTATCCGTTGTGTGTTGATAAGGCCGCCGAAATCGGCAACCGCCTCCTGCGTGAGCCGGGGTTCAAGCCTCAGAAGGAATATGTCATGGATTCCCAGGCGGTGACGCCGGCCAACGCCGCGAAATTGTACAAGCCCTGACATGTGATTGAGACGAATTATCCCCTCTCTTGCACCAACGATTGGCATTTACAGTAAGCACACGACATTCGATCATGCCCTTTCGAATAGCGGCACTCTACCCACAGGTTCTCACGCCAGGAGTCCCGGCACCACGTTTCCATGCACATCGGTCAGGCGGAAGTCGCGGCCCTGGAATCGGAACGTGAGGCGCGTGTGGTCGATGCCCAGGCAGCGGAGGACCGTGGCGTTCATGTCGTGAATGTGGACGCCGTCGCGCACGATGTTGTAGCAGTAGTCGTCGGTTTCGCCGTAGGTGAGGCCCGGCTTGATGCCGCCGCCTGCCGCCCACATCGTGAAGCAGCGGCCGTGATGATCGCGGCCGTAGTCGGTTTTGGTCAGTGCGCCCTGGCTGTAGACGGTGCGGCCAAATTCGCCGCCCCAAATGACCAGCGTGTCTTCGAGCAGGCCGCGCTGTTTCAAGTCTTTGACGAGGGCGGCGGCGGGTTGATCGACATCCTTGCATTGGCCGCGAATCTGGCCGGGCAGGTTGCTGTGCTGGTCCCATCCGCGGTGCATGAGTTGAACGAAACGCACGCCGCGCTCGGCCATTTTGCGGGCCAGCAGGCAGTTGCGGGCAAAGCCGCCGTCGGTGGGATTGTCGACGATGCCGTATGCATCAAGCGTCGACTTGCTTTCCTTCGACAGGTCGGTCAGGTCCGGCACCGACGATTGCATTCGATACGCCATCTCATATTGCGCGATGCGGGCGTTGATTTCCGGATCGCCGAATGCGTTGGCGGCCATCGCATTCAGCTCATCGTCGGCATCGATCATCGCGCGGCGAGATTGTGCATCAATGCCTGGCGGGTTGTTCAAATAGAGCACCGGATCGGCGCTGCTGCGCAGCCGAACGCCCTGGTGTTCGCTGGGCAAAAACCCGGAGCCCCACAGCCGCGAGAAGATTGGCTGATCGGTCTTGTTGCCGCTCCCCTGCGAAATCATGACCATGAATCCCGGCAGGTTCTGGTTCTCGCTGCCCAGGCCGTAACTGAGCCACGCCCCCAGGCTCGGCCGGCCCGGCTGCTGCGAGCCGGTCATGATGAACGTGGTGGCGGGGTCGTGGTTGATCGCTTCGGTGTTAAGCGATTTGATGATGGCAATGTCATCGACCACGCCGGCCGTATGCGGCAATAGTTCGCTGACCCACGCTCCGCATTTGCCGTGCTGGGCGAATTTGAAAATCGGCGCTGCACAGGGAAACGACCGCTGGCCGGAAGTCATGCCGGTGATGCGCTGCCCCATCCGTATCTCGGCGGGCAGCTCGGTGCCGTTGAGCTTTTGCAGGGCGGGCTTGTAGTCGAACAGATCGATATGCGAAGGCCCGCCGCTCATGAACAGGTAGATGACGCGCTTGGCGGTCGGCGCGAATTGCAGCGCCTTGAGCACGCCATGCATGCCCGGCGCGGCAGCCGTCCCGGCAAAGAGCGAAGGATTCAACATCGACGCCAGTGCAGCCGCGCCGATGCCGGTGGCGGTGCGTCCGAAGAACTGGCGGCGGGTGAGAAGACGTTGGTGTTCCTGATGAATGTTCATTTTTCCTCTGCGTAAAAACTTGCTCGCGGAGTCGAGGATCATTTTGAGCGATTGCTCATGACGATCATCCCTTCGTAATCGCCTCATCCAGATTCAACATGACGCTGGCCACCGTCGCCCATGCCGCCAGTTCGGCTTGATCGAGCTTTTCGTTTCTCGGCGATTCGCCCACGGCCAGGAATTTTGCCGCGGCTTGCGGATTCTTCTGATAGAGCTCGTGCTGTCGAACGAAGACGCGCTTCAGCACGGCAACTTCCGCGGCCGTAGGCGCGCGGGCCACGATCAGCCGGAACATCATGTTGATTTTCGCATCATCGCCGCTCGCCGCTTCCGTCATGGCGCGCTCGGCCAATTTACGCGATGCCTCCACATACGTCGGATCATTCATCAGCACCAATGCCTGAAGCGGCGTATTGGTTCTGGAGCGCTGAACCGTGCACGTTTCGCGATCGGGCGCATCGAATGTCGACAGCGAAGCGGGGGGGCTGGAACGCTTCCAAAATGTGTACATCGTCCGCTTGTATAGATCCTTGCCATGGTCCTGCTTGTAGACCTGGGCGGTCCACTTCGCGCCGTCGCCCCGGCTCATCAGCTCTTCCCACAAGCCCGCGGGTTGATACGGTTCGACGCTCCGTCCGCCAATCTCATCGCTCAGCAATCCGCTGGCGGCAAGCGCCTCATCGCGGATGAACTCCGCCGGCAGACGAAACCGCGCTCCCCGCGCCAACATGCGATTTTCCGGATCCGCCGCCACCTGTTCCGGCGTTGCCACCGACGATTGCCGATAGGTGCTGCTCATCACCATCAGCTTCAACATGGCCTTCACATCCCACGGCTTGGCACCCGCCCCGGCAACCGTTGTCGGGCTCTCATCGCCTTCCATAAACTGCACGGCCAGCCAGTCGAGCAACTGCGGATGCGTCGGCTCTTCGCCTTGGGACCCGAAATCCGCCACCGTCTTGACGATCCCAATCCCAAACAGGCTTTGCCAATAGCGATTGACGATCACCCGGCTGGTGAGTGGCTGCTCGGGCGAGACAATCCATCTGGCCAGCCCGAGGCGATTGTGCGGCAAACCTGCCTGCAACGGCATGAGCGATTCCGGCACATCAGCCGTCACTTTTTCGCCGGGCTTGTCGTATTGCCCGCGACTCAAAATGAAGGTGTCACGCGGCTTGGCCATCTCGGCCATCACCATCGTGTTGGGCTCATTCCTTATTACTGCCTCCTTCTCCTTCGTCAGTGCGGCCAGCCGCTGGCGAAGATTACGGGTTGAAGTGGCGACGTTTTCGCGGAACCAACTGCGAAGCTCCGCCCGCTGCGCTTCGGTGCGCGTCTCAGGCGCAATCGCCACGATGTGGCGGATGTTTGCCGGAGTCAGATCGACTCCATGGGGCGAAGTCGAGTTAGTCACCGATAGCCGGAAATGCCCCAACTGATGCCCGCCAAATCCCGACTTGAACGCCAGCGTGATGGTGAGATTCACCTTGCCATCGTTATGAACCGGCTCGGCCAGTTCGAACACGGCGGCGTGTGGCTTGCCCACCTCGGGAAATATCGCCCAGCCGGTTTGTGGATCATCATCAATGGCATTGGCGACGGGATATTTCTCCTGGCTGAAATCGGCCGACGCGGCTTTGAATTTCGCGGCCTTCGCCGCCGCGCCGGTGCCGGTGCCGGCGGTCAGTTCCACGTTCGTCAACACCATGTTCCCATTGATCGAACGTCCCGGTCCCTTGCCATTCAATTTGTCATCCGGCAACGCTTCGAGCCGAATCGCGGTGACGACCTTGATTCCTGCCGGCGCCGCGATCGTATAGACATCGTCGGTCGGATTCGGCCCATCTGCCCTGATCGATTGATCCTCGCCGATCTTCAACATCGCGCCGCCGGCCGATTTCATGCTGGTCGGATCGAGCACAATCCAATCTGTGTGAGCTTGGACCGCTGCGGTCTTTTCCCATGCCGCCTGTTCGGCGTCGAGATCGGGCTTGGGTCCGGTCAATTGACCTTCGACAGCCTTCATCGACGCCGCGATCGCCGCAAGCAGCTGCTTTTCCGCCCTGGTGGGCGTCGCCAGCACCGGCTCGGCGTTTCCCTTCTGCCCGTCCAATCCGCGCTCCGGCACGGCGTTAAAGAACGCGTACATCTGGTAATAATTCTTCTGCGTGAACGGGTCGAATTTGTGATCGTGACATTCGCAACATTGCAGCGTCAGCCCGAGCCAAACCATCGACGTCGTATTCACCCGATCCATCAGGTAAGCGGTGAGATATTCCTGTGGAATCGCGCCGCCTTCGAAGTTGATCATGTTGTTGCGGACAAAACCCGTGGCGATTTTCTGATCGTCCGTCGAATTAGGCAGCAGATCGCCGGCCAATTGCTCCACGGTGAATTGGTCGAACGGCTCATCCTTATTGAACGCGTCGATCACCCAGTCGCGCCAGCGCGACTGATCGCGGCCGGCATCGATATGATATCCATGCGTGTCGGCAAACCGTGCCGCATCCAGCCAGTCCAGCGCCATCCGTTCGCCGTAATGCGGATTGGCCAACAAGCTATCCACGAGCTTTTCGTAAGCGTCAGGAGAATTGTCGGCGACGAAATCATCCACTTCCTTCGGCGTCGGCGGAAGGCCGAGAAGATCCAGGTGCAATCGCCGGCAAAGCGTCACCTTGTCGGCCTCCTTCGACGGCTTCAATCCTTCCGCTTCAAGCCGGGCGAGAATGAACCGGTCGATCGGATTTCGGCACCAGGCCGCATCCTTCACCTCGGGAAGGGCCGAGCGCTTGGGCGGAATAAACGCCCAGTGCTTTTCATATTTCGCCCCTGCCAACACCCACTTTTTCAGCAACTCGATCTGCCGGGCCGAGAGCCTCTTCCCGCTCTTTGGAGGCGGCATCTTTTCATCCGGATCGGTTGACGTGATCCGCCGAATCGCTTCGCTTTTTGCCAGGTCTCCTGCCACGAATGGAATGCCGTTGTCGTGCATGGCATGCGCATCGTCCCCCACAAGGTCCAGCCGGAGCTTTGCCTTGCGCGCATGGCTGTCGGGGCCGTGACAGGTGAAGCAACTGTTGGAGAGAATCGGCCGGATCTCGTGGTTGAAATCGATGACGGCTCTGGCCGGCGGCGGGGTTTCCGCCCGCGCGGCGCCAACTCCCGCCTCGCCCAGCATCGCCAACACCGATAACCCAAGCATCCAACGTTGCAACATTCCAGACTCCTTTTCCGCGAAGCAGATCGCATAGCCGCTTCTGGATTCTCTTTGTTCAACTGCCTGCTGTTCGACCCTATGTCCTGAACGCAGTGAATGTTCGTTCAAGCGAGAATTCGCCTCGTTGATTTCATTGCGTGTTCCACCATCCCCACTGGTGGTCCAGGCCGATGTAGATCGTCTGGTGGCCAGGGGTGACGCAGGTCCAATTCGTGGTGTTGATAAATCCGCCGACCGGCGACTGAATGTAGGTGACGGATCCGTCCGTGGCGACGTAGTTTGCGCCCCCGTTGTGGGTTCGGGCCAGTTCGTCGATGCTGCCGAAACTTGCCTCCATGCTAAGGGAATTAATGTGATGCATGGGATCCTCCTCGACGATCATCTTTATTTCGGGAACGGCACCACCAGCGGATCGTTGTCCTTCAATTCCGTGCGCAGGCGTGACAGTTCATCCTTCATGTCCTTTACAACCTGCGCATAGCCCGGATCGTCATACACGCTGTTCAATTCGTGCGGGTCTTTTTGCAGGTCGAAAAGTTCCCACTCCTGCTTGCCATAAAAGTTGATCAACTTGTAACGATCGTTGCGCACGCCGATGTGCGGCTGAACCCGATGTTCGCTGGGAAACTCGTAGTAATGGTAGTAAAACGCCGTGCGCCAGTCCGGCGGCGGATTGCCGGCGGCGTTTTGCAGGATCGGCACCAGGCTATGCCCCTGCATGTCGCCCGGCGGCTTGACGCCCGCCACATCGAGCAGGGTCTCGGCAAAATCGAGGTTTGACACCATCGCGCTGCTCACGATGCCGGCCTTCACCTGCCCCGGCCAGCGAACCAGAAGCGGGACGTGCAGCGACTCTTCATACATAAACCGCTTGTCGAACCAGCCATGATCGCCAAGGAAAAATCCGTTATCGGAGGTGTAAACCACGATCGTATTTTTCGCCAGTCCGGTTTCGTCCAGGTAGTCCAGCACCCGTCCAACATTGTCATCCATCGACGCGACAACCCGCAGGTAATCCTTGATAAACCGCTCGTATTTCCACTTCTTCAACTCTTCACCGCTCAGGCCCGGCGGCGGCGGACCCTTGGTATCGTTCTTTGTAAGATCCCGGCCGACCTCCATCCGTTGATCGTGCGCCGCCGAGGTGCGATGGCTGTAATCATCATCAAACGTCAGCGGCGTGGGAATCTCCACGTCATCGTACATGTGGGCATGCTTCTCGTCTGGCTGCCAGTTTCGGTGCGGCGCCTTGTGTTCGCACATCACGCAAAATGGTTTGCTCTTGTCGCGATTCTTCAAAAAATCGATCGTCTTGTCCGCAATGATATCCGTGACATAACCTTTCACCACTTCCCTTTTCCCCATGGTGATGAACGCAGGGTTCTTGTACACGCCCTGCCCCGGGAGAATGCTCCAATAGTCAAATCCGGTGGGCGCGCTGATCAGGTGCCATTTGCCGATGATGGCGGTCTGGTATCCGGCTTTTTGCAGAAGCTTGGGAAACGTCTGCTGCGTGCCGTCGAAAACCGTCGTGGGCGCGAGGTCGCGGACGCCGTTGAGATGATTATATTTTCCCGTCAGCAGCACGGCCCGGCTCGGACCGCAGAGCGAATCGGTCACAAAGCAATTGGTGAAGCGCATGCCCGCCGAGGCGATGCGATCGAGGTTGGGCGTTTGATTGATCTTGCTCCCGTAGCAACTCAGTGCGTGAGCCGCATGATCATCCGACATGATGTAAAGGATGTTTGGGCGGGAGAGCGCAGGCGTGTCGTCCGCCCGGGCCAATGCGGGCAACAGAACCAGCACGATTATGATCAGTCTATGCAAATTCATTTGGTCATTCACATGCGCGGTTTTCCTTGAAGCAATCCCTGCGGAGATCACGCTCTGCGCCGTCGCCGGAGGAGGCCGATGGATGCAATCGCCACCAGGCCAAACGCCGCGGGTTCGGGTACGGCGGTCACGTTTAGATAAAGGGCCGTTGCGCCGGTGGTGGGGTCGGCGCCGGTGTTAAGGGTGTAGGTATCGCCGGTCAGGCCGTTGACCGTCCAGCCGCTGAGATTGGCTCCGCCGACAACGCCGGTGGTGTAGTCGATGAGATCATAATTGCCGACGCCGAAGTTGGGGCCGGGAGTAATGTTCACAGTGGAGGAGGATCCGAGCGTCAGGGTTGTCACCCCGGCGACGAGTGAACTGGCGCCGTCGGTTCCGGCCTGGCCGGGGTTGTTGAGTTTGTAATCGAGGGCGTTATTGGCGCCGATCGACAGTGTGCTGCCCAGCGTGAGCGTGCCGATGCCGGCGTCGCCGGGAGCAAGATGCGGGACCGAGCCACTGCCGGAATAATCTGCCATTGCCACAGGGCCGTGAACGGTTCCGATG
>DASRRM010000110.1:0-9541 GCA_035695715.1 Tepidisphaeraceae bacterium | reverse complement strand
TGCCGGCAGGATTGATTAAATGCCGGTGACTTGGTTCGATGTCGCGACGGACGCTTTTGATTCATTCTGAGGAAATGGAGCGCGCGATCATGTCCGCCGTTCAACATGCAACCGAGATCGTCGAAAAAGTGAAGCAGCGTCTTGCCAGCGCGCAGGCACAGGGTATTCATTTGCAGGTGAGTGGGCACAAATTCGACGACGACTGGCTCTACATCGTTGTTGTGCCGTCGCAGCCCGGGGTTCGGGCGCTCGAGTATGCCGAGTATATGTCGAAAATAGAACGTGAACTGCGGAAGGAAGGGGACGACAAGGTGCTGCTGGTTCCGGCGTTGGATGATTAGAGCGACAGGTGAATTGCTCGCGGCCGACTGGATCAGGCCGATGAAATCGCGACAGGCGCGACGCGCGATTTTTGAGTGAAATCGCGTCTGCCTATCCGCCCCGGTTTTCCGATCCTGTATCGCAGCGACTACCGCGCGATTTTCTTCTATGACATTACTATGACATCGGAGGGTGACAACGAGGCGGCGTACGAAGCGGTCGAATATGATTCGCCGAAGGTGATTCTTTCGCGGCTGGCGAAGTTGGAGGAGGAGATTGAGAAGGGGCGGAAGGAATTGGAGGGGATGCTGAAGTGAGTGCCGTCGCCGAAATTCTGAGTGCATCGCACGCTGGCCGGATCCTGAAGCCCCAACGCGCACTCATCTGAATGTTGACTCCGACGGGCCGGGAAGTATCTTCGGCGTCGATCTTCGCAACCCGATGAATTTGAGAGACTAGAATATGGCGGCCATGGCACAATTAATGGACGATATTGTGGTGGACCGCTGGCGGCACGAAAATCCGTTTACCCCTGAGATGTCCAGGGCGACAGAGGAGCTGTTTTCGGCAGGGAGCGATTCGGAGAGGCAGGAAGTCCTCGCTCAGTGGTTTCGCTCCACACACCAACCGTGTCTCTTTGCTCGCATCGCCGTGAAGGACGACCGCATTCGCTATTGCTTCATCACCGACGAGGACCTCACGAAGACCGACCGTCATCTGCGGTCCAAAATCGCCACGCGGCGACTGGAGTGGCACAACGCGGCGCGCGATGGCCTTGCCGATGCGTTTGTAATCTCAGTGGTGTCGAATCGCCTTGTCCACGCAGAACCCAACACCGCGTTAAAGCGGGTCGCGAGGCATTTATGTCACCTATATTTGCAACGCGAAATCAACGAAGATGTTCGCGAAGACGAAACGCTTCCGTTGAAGAGGAAAGACGACTTGATGTGGTATCGCGTCGGCGTTGACTACTTTGGCGCGCACGCCGATCGCAGATGGTACTGCGATCACCGCATCCCCGGCGGGATAATGCTGACCGCCAATTCCGTTGGCCATATGGCGGCGTGTGTTCGGCTCGGGATAGTTTCCACCGGCGACGATGAGCCCAGCAGGCTTTGGTGGGCGTTACGAACGACGATGAGCCTCATAGATAAAACCCAACCTGGGCCCACGGGACGATGTACGTATTTGCAATCCGTTGGTGAAAAGCCGGCCAGCGGGCCATTTCCCTTTCCGGATGAGGTGAAGCTGCCCAAGAGCATGGAAGACAAGAATTTTGAAGTCTATGGCGGGTTGTATCACACTGACCACACCATCAGATCAAGCTTCTTCCGACCGGATTCCGAACCGCCCGCCGAACGGTTTGCGGACCTCGACTTAACCTATTTATACGATGATGCGGCGGAAAACGAGGACTTCCACGAGATGTCCAGAGGCTATTGATCGGGAAGGAAGCACAATGGAAATCGGAGCAAAGCTTTTAGAATTCGAAAAGAAGCTGCCGCAGAGCCAGCCCCCTTCGTTTGCAGACCTACGCAACCTGTTCGAACAGGACCGCGAGGTATTTTTTGAACTTGCTGGCGTCGAAGACAAACATGTGGTTGGTAATTCGCTGCGCATGCTTGTTCGCCTGGCAAGAATTACTGCGGTCCTCATGCGGGACGGATTTGAGCTTGTCACTCGGTCTAATCAGTACATTGCCGAAGGTACGCGCGGCGGGTTTCTTCCCATCGTGGATGCCGACGCGGATGCCCGCCTGCTCGAACGGCTTTGGTCGAAAAGCTATCTCGGCGACGAGCCCCGCGGCCTCAGAGGCGCAAAAGGTACCGTCGCCGAAGAACAATTCTTCTACGGCGATTTTGCGTGGATCGACCCGATTCGACGTATGCGATTGCTGCGAATCGATCCAATGGATGCCAGCGCAGTGACAAACGGACTTCCCGCATACCACCGTTTCCAGTTACTTGATTGCGCGAGAGAGGTCGTCTCCTGCCCGCTTATCATTGGTGACGGGCTCAGGACTGACGGTTCCTTGAAAAAAGGTCAGGCGTATTACGGCAGGCCAAAACGCCGCTGGTTCAACGATGGAACGACCAGCGAGCCACCGCCCGGGATGTTGTTCGCCGTCTACGTTGACGCCGAAGGCAGCGTTTTTGACTGGGACTGGAAGTGTGAGACGGAGTGCGCGCCCACATCGCTCGCGACGCCAACCCTCCCACGCTTCCGGGATGCAACTCCCGACGATGTTGCGGAATTGATTGTGGGAAACGTTCTCTCGCAGCCGTCAAAGCCCTTCCACTCGGGCCACCCGTGGTATTCGGTGGCGGGCGACTGCGTCTTTTGCTACTTCGAAAATCGCGAAGCCTACGAGGAACGGGTCGACCAGTTTCTCACCAAGTACACGTCGTTCAATGGCAACGAATGCGTCGGTTTCAAGCTCAAGTATGTCGGTCGCCTATTCGAATTGGTGGACAAGTGGTCGAAGGAGGAAGACGAGGGCATCAAGATCCACGTGGGTCTCGATAACATTACCCTCGACCTCGAATTCCTGATGCGCGCGTGGCTCGCAAGAAGCCTCCCCAAGCGCCTGCCCCTGGCCGCCGCAATGAAACTAATGGAAAAGGTTGAAGAGCGCAAGCCAGAGAAAGTCGTCATCCCGCGCGACGCGGTCACAAGCGTCTATACCAGCTGAACTGGAAGCTCAGTTATCATTGGGGTATGCGTGAGGCAAGCGATCAGGCAACTCGGAGAGGTGTGCGACATCATTGCGGGTCAGCACATTGAATCAGCCCTCTACTCAGGGACTGAAGATGGCCACCCGTACCTCACCGGACCTGCGGATTTCGGAGATACGCGTCCGATCGTGACTAAGTGGACAAAGCACCCCAAGGTGTTCGCCGCATTCGGTGATGTGCTCGTAACCGTGAAAGGAGCGGGTGTCGGAAAGATCAACTTGGGATGCAACGCTGCAATCGGTCGCCAGTTGATGGCATTACGACCACGTCTCCATCAGATCGATCAGGCGTATCTCTTTCAGGTTCTGCGCGCCGCGCAACGCCACATCAACGGGCTAGCCCAAGGTGCAACTGTGCCGGGCATTGGGAAGGATGATCTTGCGAGCCTGGAGGCGTATATCCCGCCGCTGGCGGAGCAGAAGCGGATTGCGGGGATACTGGATGCGGCCGATGCGTTGCGCGGCAAACGCCGCGAAGCACTCGCCCAACTCGACACACTCCTCCAAGCCACCTTCCTCGACCTCTTCGGCGATCCGGTCACCAATCCGAAGGGGTGGAAGTTCGTTCCACTGGGCGAAGCAGGGACATCATTCGAGGGTGGAAAGAACTACAACCCAACTGATGACGAAAGGCCCGACGGGTTTCGAGTTCTAAAAGTTAGCGCAGTGACAAGCGGCGAGTATTTGTACGACGAAAGCAAACCCTTTGCCCAAGCCGAAACTGTCCCCGCCGATTACATCGTTCGCGACAGCGATCTACTCATCAGCCGTGCGAATACGTCCGAGCTTGTCGGTGCGGTGGCGCACGTACGAAACGCGAGTGGTCGCGAAGTTCTGCCTGACAAGCTGTGGCGATTCGTCTGGTCCAAACCGCGACAGATCGAGCCGCTTTACATGCTGCACATTGCTCGATCGAAGTATTTTCGGCGGCAATTGATCCAGCGTGCGACGGGGACCAGCGGCTCGATGAAGAACATCGGGAAGGAGAAGATGCTCGGGATACCGATTCCACTGCCTCCGCTGGCCCGCCAGCAGCAGTTCGCGCAAGTCGCGGAGTTGATCGACGCTCAAAAGGGGCAACACCGCGCCCACCTCACCGAACTCGACGCCCTTTTCGCATCGCTCCAATCCCGTGCCTTCAAGGGAGAACTTTAGGGGAACCGTCATGGCCGACGCATCCGCAGTCAAAATCTCCGCCAGCTTCGCGGTGTCGTCGGGACGATTTCGGTTTGTGAACACGCATGAGAGCCGCGCACGGAGCGGCACGCCGCGGAGTAAGCGGTCACTGGGCAGGCAGTGTATACTTTCCCCGACATCCACGCGCCAGATTATATTGGGGAATCAATATGTCCATGACCATCTCCGCCAACTTCGCGTTTCTGGCTCAGGAGTTTCCGCACGCAGCCGAGGGGGCGACGCTGGCTGAGCGGAGCATCAACGGCGATCCGCGGGCATCGTGCTTTCATGCCCGGCATACGCTCGAACAGCTCGTCAAGCGCGTCTACCGCGTGGACAAGCGGCTTGCGCCGCCGGCGGTGCAGAATCTTGATGGGTACATGAACGGGCCGGAATTTCGCAAGATTGCCGGGGAGACGATCTGGCAGAAGGCGGAGTATGTCCGCAAGGCCGGCAACGCCGCCGTGCACGGCCTCAAGGCCCCCGAGCCGTCCGCGGCGCTGGACGTGATGCGCGAGCTGTACCATGTGCTCTATTGGGCGGGGCGGACGTATCTGCGCAAGGGGGCGGAGAAGCTGGAAGGGGTGACGTACGATGAGTCGATTATCCCGGCGGAAAGCGGCGGCGGCGGGGCTGCGCCGGTGTCGATCGAGAAGCTTGAAGCGGTCACCAAAGAGCGGGATGCCGCGGAGGAAAAGCGCCGCGAGTTGGAAACGCAGGTCGAGGAACTGCAGCAGCGCGTGGCGGCGATTCGGGCGGAAAACGAGACGGTTCCCGACACGCACGACTACGACGAGGCGGCGACGCGCAAGCGGATTATCGATTGGGAACTGAAGCGCGCGGGATGGGCGCTCGATCAGCCGCGGGACCGGGAATACGAAGTGACCGGCATGCCCAAGCGCTCGGGCGAGCCATCGGAAACGGGAAAGGGCTACGTTGACTATGTGCTCTGGGGCGATGATGGCAAGCCGCTGGCGGTGGTGGAGGCCAAGCGTACGATTGCCGACCCGCGCCGCGGGCAGCAGCAGGCGAAGCTGTACGCAGATTGTCTGGAGAAGACGCACGGACAGCGCCCGCTGATCTATTACACCAATGGATACACGACCTGGCTGTGGGATGATTTGATGTATCCGCCGCGCGAGGTGGCGGGGTTTTGCAAGAAGGATGAGCTGGAGACGCTGATCCGCCGGCGCGAGCAGCGCAAGCCGCTGGACGTGGCGCAGGTGAAGGACGCGATTGCCGGGCGCTATTACCAGAAGCGGGCGATCGGCAGTATCGCCGAGCATTTTGTCGCAAGGCACCGCAAATCGCTGCTGGTGATGGCGACCGGCACCGGCAAGACGCGAACGGCGGTGGCGCTGGTCGACCTGTTGCAGCGGGCGGGGTGGGTGAAGCGGGCGCTGTTCCTCTGCGACCGTATCGCGCTGGTGAGGCAGGCGGTGAACGCGTTCAAGCAGCATCTGCCGGAATCCAGCCCCGTGAACCTGGTGACGGAGAAGGATAAGTCGGGACGGGTGTATGTCTGCACGTATCCGACGATGATGGGGCTTATCGACGAGAACAAGCCGGGCGCCAACGGCCTGGAGGCGCGCTTTGGCGTGGGGCATTTTGATCTGGTGATCATCGATGAGGCGCACCGGTCGGTTTATCAGAAATTCGGGGCGATTTTTCGGTATTTCGACTCGTTGCTGGTGGGGTTGACCGCAACGCCGCGCGAGCAGGTGGGCCGGGACACGTATCAGTTGTTCGATCTTGAGCCGGGCGTGCCAACCGATGCGTATGAATTGCAGAAGGCGGTTGACGACGGTTTTCTCGTTCCGCCAAAGGCGATTCAGGTGAATCTGAGATTCCCCGGCCGGGGCATCAACTACGATGAATTGAGCGAGGCGGAAAGGGAGGAATGGGAATCGACCGACTGGGGCGATGATTCTCCCACGCCGGCGGTGCCCGCGCGCGTGGAGCCGCAGGCGATCAACAACTGGCTGTTTAACGCCAACACGGTGGATCAGGCGCTGAAGTACCTGATGGAACACGGGCACAAGACCGAAGGCGGCGACCGGCTGGCCAAGACGATCATCTTCGCGCGCAACCACGACCACGCCGTATATATCGAGAAGCGATTCAACCATCACTATCCGCAGCACGCGGGGAAATTCGCCCGGGTGATCGACAACTATGCGACGTATGCGCAGACGCTGATCGATGACTTCTCGCAGAAACAGAAAGACCCGCATATCGCCATCTCGGTGGACATGCTCGACACGGGCATAGACGTGCCGGAGGTGGCGAATCTGGTGTTTTTCAAGCCGGTGTATTCGCGGATCAAGTTCTGGCAGATGATCGGGCGGGGGACGCGGCTGTGCCCGGATTTGTTTGGACCGGGGATGGACAAGAAGGACTTTCGCATTTTCGACTTCTGCTACAACTTTGACTTTTTCAACATGAACCCCGCCGGCATTGAGCGCGGGGGCGGGATGCCGCTTGGGGCAAGGCTGTTTCGCACGCGCGTGGAACTCGTGGGGCATACGCAAAGGACGCCGGCGCTCGATCCCGATGACAAGGTGGGCACGCCGACGACGAATCTGCTGCATGCGGAAGTGGCGGCGATGAACGCGGAGAATTTTATCGTGCGCATGCACCTGGAGCCGGTGCTGAAGTACCAGGACCGCAAGGCATGGGATGCGCTGAGCGATGAAGACCGCCAAACGCTGCAGGAGGAGGTGGCGGGGCTGCCGAGCGAGATTCCCGCCGAGGAAATCGAGTCGCGCCTGTTTGACCTGATGGCGCTGCGGATGCAACTGGCGACGGTTGAGAATGATGTGAGCGGGTTTGAGAGGGACCGAAGGAAAGTGGTGGAAATTGCGAGCTTGCTGGAAGAGAAAAGCGCGATTCCCGCAGTGAAGGCGCAGCTTGGCTATCTGCAGGCGATGCAGGAAACGGACTTTTGGGTGGGCATCACCATCGCGGACCTGGAAGAAATGCGGCTGCGCCTGCGCGAGCTGGTGCCGCTGCTGGACAAGACCAAACGACACCTCGTGTTCACCGACTTCGAGGACGAGATCACCGACGTGAACGAGAGCGCAATCGTCGCCATTCCGACAATGACCGGCGTGGAGTACCAGCGGAAAGTGGAGCAGTATCTGCAAGCCCATCTCACTAACATTGTGATCCACCGCTTGCGGACGAATCAGCCATTGACGGCGTCCGACTTGCAGGAACTTGAGAAGATGCTCATCAAGATCGGCCAGGCCGACGGCGAGGCGCTGCTGAAGGGGATGCTGGCGCAGAGCAAAGCGCCGTCGCTGGTGCATTTTGTTCGCGGATTGGTTGGCATGGACCGGGCCGCGGCGCAGGCGGCGTTTTCCAGGCTGCTTTCCAACCAGAGCCTCTCGCCGCCGCAGATTCGGTTTGTGGAGATGATCATCGAGCAGTTGACGGCCCGCGGCGTGATCGAGCCGGGGGCATTATACGAAGCGCCGTTCACCGGCGTTCACGCGGGCGGCCCGGATGGGCTTTTCGCCGGGAGCAGCGAGATGATTGCCGGGATATTCCGGGCCATCGAGGCGACGCAGCCGGTGGTGCAATCGAGTGCGGGTTAGCATCCGCGGAGAAAGGGCGGCTCGGCGGTGAATAGCGGCCAAACGCTTATGCAGGCACAAAGCACTTGCGCCGCCAGGTCGCTGAAATATGCAATATATCAAATATTTGCTGCGAAGGGTCGAAAAAATCGTGCGCCCGCGTGCGCAATCGTGCGCGCGACCGCGTTTTTGAAGCAATAATGCGGGTTGGGTCGGGGGACCGTGCGCGCCATCGTGCGCGCGACCGCGTTTTTGATGGAATAACGCGGGTTGGGTGGGGGGACCGTGCGCGCGATCGTGCGCGTGACCGCTTTTTTTGATGGAATAATGGGGGTTGGGGTGGGGGACCGCGCGCGATATCGTGCGCGCGATGGAGGATCGTCGTGCGGGGGCTCGGTGGGAATGGTCGGGAATTGGACGCGATGGACCGTACGCCTCTGTGTTGTTTCCATCTCATCCCGCGCCCCCGGCTTCACACGCACAATGAATCTCAACCACCTCCGGCGTGGAGAAGGTTCGCAGGGGAAGGCCGGTGAATCCCAGGCCCCGGCTGACGAGAAGCCAGGTGTTTTCGACCTTGTGCGCGCCGCGGGAGAGCTTTCGCGGCAGGGCGTCGTGCCAGATGATCGGCTTGCCGCCGGGGAGGCAGATTTGGCCGCCGTGGGTGTGGCCGGCGAGGAAGAGGTCGGCGTTCAGGCCGCCGGTGCACTTGAGGTGGTCGGGAAAATGGGACAGGACGATTCGCGGGAGGGCGGGTTGGCGGGGGGGAAGGGCGGTGAGGAAGCGCCCGGTTAGTTCGATGCGATGGCGGCCGGGGAGGCCGATGATTTCGATGGGGCCGCGGGGCGTTTGCAGGGTGATTCGGCGGCCGTCGAGGAAGGTGACGTTTGCGCCGCCGAGCTCCTGGCCGATCTTGTAGCTGTCGTGGTTGCCATGGATGGCGAAGCAGCCGAGGCGGGATTTGAGGCCGGCGATCAGCCGCCTGACCTGGGGCATGGCGGGGCGGTGATTGCGTTTGTTGTCGACGAAATCGCCGGTGATGAGGAGCAGGTCCGGGGGATTGTCGTTGATCTGGCGCAGGACGGCGTCGAGCACCGGGGGCCAATAGCGGCGGAGGTGGAAGTCGCTCAGGTGCAGAATCCGCAGCCCGTCGAGAGCGGCAGGCCAATGGTCGAAAGGCAGGCGAAGGCGATTCCACTCGACGATCTGCGGCGGGAAGAATTGGATAGCGCCGTTCTTGCCAAAGGATAGATGAGGCTCGGCGGGGGCGAGAACCTGATCGAGAGAGGCCGCGGCGGGCTCGGTTGCGATAAAATCCATCGGAAATCCCAGCGCCGGCACCCGCCAGGCTTTGGGGTTTGAATTAACAGCGGCGGGGCGTTTAGGCAAGGATTGGCGGGTATTTGGGGCGGAGGGGAATCGCGAAATCGCAAGCGACGAACGATCGGCACTGCGAGAATGGGTGGGATGCCGGGGCCGCCGGGAAGTCGCTTGCGATTTCGCGATTTGCGATCGGCGCGACGATGCAGTGACGCGATTTGCCCTCCGAACAGGTGCTGCAAACCGGATATCCGTCAAAAGAGGAAGAGGGGGGTCAGATATAGCGTGTATCACGGGCGTCCGCGCCCGTGTCTTAGTTCAAAGAGGACACGGGCGAGACGCCCGTGATACGGGAAACCAGCCCCCATCGTGGGCGAGCGGGAAACACGGGCGGGCCGCCCGTGTCACGTTA
>DASRRM010000109.1:0-14597 GCA_035695715.1 Tepidisphaeraceae bacterium | reverse complement strand
TGATTTTACGCTGCACGAAACGGCATCAAGAACAAAATGCGGCTTGAGCCGCCCGTTGGGTTGCTTCGCAACATTTTCTTCTTGACCCCGTTTCGCTCCGCTGGGGAAATTCGTCCAACATGAGGTGGGAGGGGAAGAATGGGTGACGCATAAATAACCGCAGGGGGTGCCGGCTGGCGGCGGGTTGGCTTCCTCTGGCACCGGAAGCGACCGCACGAACAAGGGGCGATTTCGTGCGCGAAGTTTCCGCTTGACGACGCAGCGCGTTGCTTCACTGTCCGCGAAGCCTGGATTCGAGGAAAATCTTGCACTACATAACGGGATCAATCTGCACTACAAAGGTCGATTTCTCGACCGGAGCACTACATCCCAAAAATGACATAAGCCCCGGTTTTACCGGGGCTTACATTAAGCGGGTGAAGGGGGTCGAACCCTCGACATTCACGTTGGCAACCTGTACGCTTTTCATCGTTTTTAGCCGAAAAAATTAGTTTTGCACTACATTTCGGCTGATTCCTGCACTACATTTCGACCGTCGTCGGGCCAAAAATCCCCTTGCGAAACAGCCTCGTTTGGAGGTCCGTCATGGTCGCACTTGCGGCCGTTTCCGAACGCAAAAAACGTGTCCCCAAACTCGCGTACATCGACAACGGTTCTTGGCATCGGAGTCAAATCTGTTTTGCCGTCCAAGACCGTTCAGTCAGGCGGTTCGTCGTTGCTGGAAAAGCAATGCCTCGGCGATTACGTGCGGCTTATTGGATCAGAAGAGGCAGTACCTTTGCGCCAGCGGAAGCGATTCAGCCGGGGTGCAGACCAAGGCTTCCCCGTCGGCGGTGACGTGATAGGTTTCTGAATCCACGGTGATATGCGGGGTTGCATCGTTGAGCTTCATGTCACGTTTGCCGAGCTGGCGGCAATTGCGGACTGCCGCGGGGAGCTTGGTCAAGCCGTAGGATGCAATGGCGCCGGTGTCGAGAGAGGCCTGGCTTACAAAGGCGTAGCAGGCCGATCCGGCGGCTTTGCCGTGGCTGGCAAACATGGGGCGCATATAGACCGGTTGCGGCGTGGGAATCGAAGCGTTGGGATCGCCCATCTGCGACCAGGCGATCATGCCGCCCTTGATGACTATTTCCGGTTTGATGCCGAAGAACGCCGGACGCCATAAAACCAGGTCCGCCAGCTTCCCGACTTCGATCGATCCGATGAGATGCCCGACGCCGTGGGTGATGGCGGGGTTGATCGTGTACTTGGCGATGTATCGGCGGATGCGAAAATTGTCGTTGCCTGCGGTTTCCTGAGGCAAAGGGCCGCGCTGCGATTTCATCTTATGGGCGGTCTGCCAGGTGCGGGTGATCACTTCGCCGATCCGGCCCATCGCCTGCGAATCGGAGCTGATCATGCTGATTGCGCCCAGGTCGTGCAGGATATCCTCGGCGGCAATGGTTTCGCCGCGAATGCGGCTCTCGGCGAAGGCGACGTCCTCGGGGAGATTTCTGTCCAGGTGATGACAGACCATCAGCATGTCGAGATGTTCGTCGAGTGTATTGACGGTAAATGGGCGCGTCGGATTGGTCGAGGAAGGAAGCACGTTGGGCTCGCCGCAGACGCGAATGATGTCGGGCGCGTGGCCGCCGCCGGCGCCTTCGGTGTGATAAGTGTGAATCGTGCGGCCCTTGAAGGCGGCAAGCGATGCCTCGACAAAGCCGCTTTCGTTGAGCGTGTCGGTGTGAATCGTCACCTGCACATCGTATTGGTCGGCCACGCTCAGGCAACAATCGATGCTGGCCGGCGAGGTGCCCCAGTCTTCATGAAGCTTGAGGCCGATCGCGCCGGCGGCGATTTGCTCTGCCAGTCCTTCGGGTTTGGAGGTGTTGCCTTTGCCGGTGAAACCAAAATTGAGCGGCAGCGCGTCGGTTGCCTGAAGCATCATGCGCAAGTGTGCCGAGCCGGGAGTGCAGGTGGTGGCGCAGGTGCCGGTGGCGGGTCCGGTTCCGCCGCCGATCATCGTTGTCAGGCCGGCGGCAATTGCCTCGTGCGCCTGCTGCGGGCAGATGAAATGGATGTGCGAGTCGATGCCACCGGCGGTGAGGATGAATCCCTCCCCGGCGATGACTTCGGTGGTGACGCCGACGATCATCCCCTGCGCGACACCCGCCATGACGTCGGGATTGCCGGCTTTTCCGATGGCGGAAATCAGGCCCTTTTTGATGCCGACGTCGGCTTTGTAGATGCCGGTATAATCGACGATCAGGGCGTTGGTGATGACGCAATCGAGCGCGTCGGCCTCACCTACGCCGGCGGCCTGCCCCATGCCTTCGCGAATGGTTTTCCCGCCGCCAAATTTGCACTCGTCGCCGTAGACGGCAAAGTCGCGCTCGACCTGGAGCACGAGCGAGGTATCGCCGAGACGAACTTTGTCGCCGGTCGTGGGGCCGTAGATGTCGGCGTAGGCCGAACGTGAAATGCGATGGGACATGTTGATTACCCGCTCGAATATTCGAAGCAGACAAGAATGAATGTTTGCTCCACCGGCTGATTGCGGCGCTTCGCCAAGAATCAAGCGCCACACGCCTCAGGGGCTGGTCGCCGGCTTTTGCAACTTCCCGGAATTGAGGCGGGAAACCTCGGCTCTCAGTTCCAGGACTTGTGCTTCCAATGCGGCCAAGCGCTGCTCGGTCGTCGGATCGGTCCTGGCGGTCGGATTTGCGGCGGGTTCGTGCGGCGGAGCATCCTTTGCAACACGATGCACTTCGACCGCGCCCTGGGCGTTGGTCGAAACCTCATTGCGATAATTAGGCTCCTGGCACCCGAATGCAAACAACGCGCATGCGGCAGCGGCAAAAATTAACGGCGATAGGCGGTTCTTTATCGTGGCCATGGTTCCCTCAAATCTTTCGTCTCCAAATTTCGTCGGTCCCGCGTTCGCGTTCCCCCACGCACTCGCCGCGTGAGAATGTCCGAAATGGGGCAATCGTCATCCTGAGTCCTCAAGCGGCTGCGCCGCGCCCGCTACGCATGAAACTCACGTAGGGCGGGCACTCCCCGCCGAGCACGGTGTTGGCGGGCAGTGCCCGCCCTACATTTCCAGAGCAGGTACTCCGAAGGATCCAGCCGGTGCGCGAAGGGAAGCAAGATCCTTCGGAGTACCTCGGGATGACGAATCCATTAGACCGAGAAATCGGACAACTTCATGCGGCGGGGTGTATCAGGGGGCAGCCCGCGACGCGTCAGTTACGTTCCTGAAACTTCATTCGCGAATTTCTGCTCGCTCACGCGCTTCATCGCTTCGGTCAGCCCCGCATCACTCACCGCGCCGTCGGCCAGATTATTCCCGCCGCGAATGACGCGATGGCCGGCGATATCCACGAGGTGGACCGTCTTGGAATCGCCCGGCTCAAATCGTACCGCAGTTCCGGCGGGAATATCCAGGCGTTTTCCATAGGCCTTGGCGCGATCGAATTTCAATGCGGCGTTGGTTTCGATGAAATGATAATGACTGCCAACCTGAATCGGACGGTCGCCCAGATTTGTCACCGAAAGGGCGACGGCGGCGCGTCCGGAATTCAGCTCCAAATCGCCGGGGACGGTCTCATATCCGCCCGGCAGAGGCTCGGATGCCTCGGCCGCGAAGAGAGCCGGATTGGGGACAGGGAGAAAGCTGCCATGCAGCGCCAGCGACAGATCGCCATCCTCGGCGCTCACCGGGTGATGCACGGTTACCAGTTTTGTTCCATCGGGAAACGTTCCTTCGACCTGCACCTCGGCAATCATCTCCGGCACGCCGGAAAGAACCTGCCGGCGTCCGAGCAATCGCCGGCCCAGGTCCATCAATTCGGCAACGCTGCGTCCGTCGCGAATGAATTCCAGAACGACGGCGGCGATGAGGGCGACTGATTCGGGATAGTTCAGGCGGACCCCGCGCGCCAGCCGTTTCTGGGCAAGAAACCCGGCATTATGAAGCAGAAGCTTGTCAATATCACGCGGGGAAAGATGCATGGAACACTCCGAACAAGCACGATGCGCCTCACCACTTACGCGACCAGGGATCGGCCCCAAGCAACGCGCCGAGAAATCCGAGACGCTGGCGAATCCATTGGCCGACTGCTTCGGTTTCCGTGCCGGCAACGCGAATCACTGCGCCCCCGGCCAATGGGCTGATGGAGAATATCACGTCCTGCCCGCGATGGATCGGTTGGCCGGCGTCCCACGATACGATTCCCTCGGCAGTCGCAGCAACGGCCGGCCCGAGCATCAGCATGAGTCCGAAACAATCATACCGGCCCATTCGATGCAAGCCATCGATCGGGCCGGGATCGCGATCGAGCAAAATCGCGTCGCGGAAAGCGAGTTTCGAGCCAACCGCCGCCTCGATTCGCGAAGCATATCGTGCCAACGCCCATCGCTCTCCGCGCGCCTTGCGTCCGCTGGTGAGCCAGTCCACCAGCACCAGCGATGCCGATGCGTCGAGGTCAATCCGCATGCGCTGCTCGAAGCTGGCGCCGGCGTAACACGTCACGGGGTCGGGCAGAATCGCGCAAACTCCCGCCGCGGCGATGCTAACGCTGAGGGTCTGCCGCGTTATTTCGGCCGTTTTCGAGCGAAAGACCTTCGTGGACGATTGCGTTGCCAGCACGCAACGCGCGCCAACGCCGATGCGCGCCTGGAGGTCGGCGTGATCGCCGCTTACCAGGCCGCCGCCAAATGTGCTGGTAAAGACCCAGGCGGCGTTGCCCGGACAATTTCGCGGCGTGAGAATTCGCAGCGGGGAACGAGCCATCACCCGCGTCGCCGCGCTTCGGCCGTTTACTTTTTCGACTTCCAGCAAACCCTGGCCGGCGCTCAAAGCCGGCGCAGGAAAATTCGATGCACGCGGAATCGCCACACACGGATCATCGCCGAGAATGCGCGCCAATGGCAAACTTTCGCTCCGCTATACGCTCAGGTGTTGGTTGACAAGCTCGGGATCGAGCGTCGATGCATTTCCCTCGGCCACGACGCTGCCGCGATTCATGATGTAAAACCCATGGCCGAATTCGCGGACGAAATCGAGGTATTGCTCGACCAGCACGATGGTCATTCCGCGCTCGACCAGCTTGCGAAGAACCACGCCAATTTGCTGGATGACATTGGGCTGGATTCCCTCGGTTGGCTCATCGAGAAGAAGAACCTTTGGCTCGCCGACGAGAGCGCGAGCCAGGGCCAATTGCTGTTGCTGCCCGCCGGAAAGATCCCCGCCCATTCGTTTTGACATTGTCTTGAGGACGGGAAAGAGGTCGAAGACGTCTTCCGGAATGGATTTTCGGCCATCGGTCCTGGCCTGAAGGCCGATGCGAATGTTTTCCAAGATGGACAGCTTTGGAAAGATTTGACGCCCCTGTGGAACCAGCGCGATTCCCGCCCGCGCGCGGCGATTCGCCGCCAGTTTCCCAACTTCGGTCCCGTCGAGCTGAATGCTGCCGCCCGAGTGCGAGAGCAAGCCCATGATATTCTTCATTAGAGTGGTTTTGCCCACGCCGTTGCGGCCCATCACGCAGGTGACCTGGCCCTTTGGCATAATCATGTTCACGCCGCGAAGGGCCTGGACCATGCCATAGGAGAATGAGAGGTTGGTGATGGATAACATAGGCGTCTCGAACCGCAATCGCCTCCAGAACGCTATCGACCCAGGTACGCTTCGATCACATCCGGATGTTTCTGCACCTCGTCCATGGAGCCCTCTGCCAACGTCTGGCCTTCATTCAACACCGTGACCCGGGAATTCAATCGGCGGACGAAATCCATGTCGTGCTCGATGACGATGAGGGTGTGATGGCCTTTCAACTCAAGGAGAAGCTCAGCGGTGAGCTCGGTTTCCTTGTCGGTCAATCCAGCCGCCGGCTCATCGACCAGCAGCAATTTGGGCTCCGCGACGATCAACATGCTGATTTCGAGCCACTGGCGCTGGCCGTGGCTGAGATACTTCGCCGGGGTGTTGATGTCCGGGAGCAGGTGAACGCGCTGGAGGATGTTGAGGATGGCCATGCGCTGCTCGTAGCTTTCCGATCCGAGCAAATTCTTCCAGACGTTCCGGCGGCCGGGCAGGGCAAGTTCCATGTTTTCGTAGACGGTCAGGCTGTCGAAGACCGTC
Source organism: Tepidisphaeraceae bacterium (assembly GCA_035695715.1). Taxonomy (GTDB): domain Bacteria; phylum Planctomycetota; class Phycisphaerae; order Tepidisphaerales; family Tepidisphaeraceae; genus RYN-428. The sequence goes on along the minus strand of DASRRM010000109.1, from coordinate 8,470 downwards.
GGGGTTTGGAATTTTCGTCCCACGCCGATTCGGGCGATTCCCACGTCGGATTTGTGAGTGACATCGATGCCATCAACGTGGACCTTGCCGCTGGTAACGCGGGTTTTCCCGCTGATCACGTCACAGAGCGTGGTTTTGCCGGCGCCATTGGGACCGATCACCACGCGCAGCTCGTTATGTGCAACCGAAAACGCGTTGATGTTCAAGGCCTTGAAGCCATCAAACGAAACCAAGACCTCCTTGAGCGCGACCATCGACGGCGCGCCTGGGCCGGCACCTGATGCGGGAGCGAGCATCACGCGCCTCCCTTCACACCGGCGGCTACGTCGGGTGTGACCGCCTGGGAAAGAAGGGCCACGTCGAATCCGCGCGCTCGCGCCTTGTTGGCGGCATCGCGTCGATTGTTCCATTGAAGCAGGCCGGCCGCCGCCAGAATCGCGACCAATAACCAGAACTTCAAAGGGATATCGATAAACGAACTTTGCAAGAGAAGCGGCATCAGGCCGAGCACTTCGGCAAGAATGTAAATGGCGACGGTCACGACCGGCAAGCCGGTCAGCATGGCCTTGCCGACGCCCTCATTGCCTGCCAACTGCCGTTCCATCGTGTCCCACAGACCCGCAAAACCGTCGGGAAAGAAAAGCACGACGACGACGGCGATCAACCCCTCGACGAGTAGCAGCGAATTCGGCAAGTCAGAGCTGACGACCGACATAACAACGGACAGCAGCAGCGCGCCGAAGATTGCCCCCCAGAGCCGCCCGCGCCCGCCCAGCGCCACCATGACCACCAGGAAGATGGACGCCTCCACGTTCATATTTTGCGGCGTGATGATGCCGACCTGCGGCGAGTAGAGCATTCCGCCGACGCCCGCCAGCATCGCCCCGATTGAAAAGGCGAAGACCTTGAACGCGTAAGGCTTGTAGCCGGCGAAGTAGAGGCGCGTTTCCTTGTCGCGCACCGCAATCAGCACGCGCCCCAGGCGCGATTTTACCAGCATCCGACAGAACAGATATGCCAGGACCAGCACCGTCATCGTGAGCAAGTACAGGCCGATGATCCACCCCCGCGCCTGGATCATCGGCTTGTAAAAATTGGTCAGGCCGTTGGTGCCGCCCAGCAGCATTTCGTTTCGGCTGATGAGAAGCCAGGCGGCGGCGGCCAACGCCTGCGTCACGATCGAAAAATAGACGCCACGCACCCTACTGCGAAGAATGAAGAAACCGAATAGAGCGGCCACCGCCGCCGGGACCAGCAATCCCGCCAGAATGGCAAACGGCATCGAGGCAAAAGGCTTCCAGAAGCCGGGCAGGTCATGCACGTTATTGAAGAACATGAACTGCGGGATGTTGTTGTATTCCGGGCGAACGTCCCCGCCGCCTTCCTTCAGGCTCAGATGCATGGCCATCGCGTATCCGCCCAGGGCGAAGAATAAGGCCTGGCAAAGCGACAACAGTCCCGTGTAGCCCCAGATGAGATCAATCCCCAACGCGACGATGGCAAAGCAAAGATATTTGCCAAGTATGTTGAGCTTGTAATCCGGCACGATTCCGCACGCCGTCATCAACGGAATACCAATGAAAAATAGCCCCAGCACCAACACCACGGTGACAACGCGCAGCCACATGACGCGCCGATCCGGCATGCGCAGCAGAAATGTCTGCGACGCCTCGTAAAGCTCGCGCGAACGCTTCTCGTCGGCCGCCGCAGCGGCATCGAGTGGCACTTGTGGCTCAGGCATCGGCGTTCCTCCCCTTGGGCGGGAAGAGGCCCTGCGGGCGCATTTGCAGGAAGCAGATGATCAGCAGCAGCACCAGCACCTTTCCGATCACAGAAGCGCCCGAGGCAACGCTGGGAACCATGCCCAGAAGCGATTCCAAGTATTTCCCAATAAAGCCGAGTCCCAGTCCGGCCCAGATTACCCCGGCGAGTTTTCCGACGCCGCCCACCACTACGACCATGAAGCAATCGACGATGTATTCCTGCCCGACGTTTGGATTGATTTTGTTGTAAAGGGGCACCGCCACGCCGGCCAGGCCGGCCAGACCTGCCCCGAAGGCGAAGGTGAATCCATCCACTCGGCGCGTCGCCACGCCCAGCGCCGCGGCCATTTCGCGATTCTGGGTCGTCGCGCGCAGTAGAAGACCCAGCTTCGTCCCGTTCACGACGTAATAGACAATCGCAATACAAATTGCGCAATAGAGGATGATGTAGAGGCGGTTGAGCGGGAAGACCAGGTCCGGGGCGACTTCCCACCCGCCCTCCATCCAGTGAGGCGGGGAAATCGAGACGTTGTCGCCAAACTGCCGCCGAACCGCCCAGATCAATATCAGCCCGATGCCCCAGGTCGCCAGCAGAGTCTCCAACGGGCGGCCATAAAGATGCCGGATAACCAGCGATTCGGCGATGTATCCGATGATCGCCGAAGCCAGGAACGCCGCGGGAACGGCTGCGACAAGGTAATAGTCGTATGCGTTGGGAAGATAGCGTTTGAATGCCTGTGCGACGACGAAGGTCGCGAATGCGCCAACCATCATGAATTCGCCCTGCGCCATATTGATCACGCCCATCAAGCCGAAAATGATCGACAGCCCCAGCGCAATCAGCACGTAGACGCTGCCTGCCGACAAGCCCGCGAAGGTGGTCTGAATGAAGTGAACTTCTGACTGGTAGCGATTGGCGGATTTCAGCGCCGCGGCGGCGGCGTCTTTAAGTGGCTGATCATTTGCACGGCCGGCCGCGTCGACAACCTTGCCGAGCAAATTTGCCGCCCGGCTGGTACCCACTTTTCCAAGCGCTCCGGCGGCTGCGATGCGCGTGGGATCGTCCCCGATGATCAAATCGATGCTGGCGATTGCTTCGTGCAGCGGCGCGGTGAATGGGCCGCTCGGCGCCGCTTCGAGTTGCCGTTTCAAAGCCGCGTCGGTCTTGGGGAGATCGTCGAGGACCTTCTTCCGCATGTCGAGTTGGTCCAGATACTGCGTGGCCGCGCTAAGGCACGAAGCGATCGAATCATCCGGCGCGGTCCTATTAACGGCGCGAAGTGCGGTTTGCAGCGCGGAAACCGTCGTTTGCGACGGAGCGGGAACCACTACCGCCTTGGGCTTTTCCGCTTTAACGGCTGCCATGGCGGACAGGGCGTTCTTCATCGCCGCCGAATCCTCCGCCGACGGCTGCGTCGCCGACTTGGCATTCAGGACTGCCGCGCACTTGTCCATCATGTTGAAAAGTTGATCGGCATCTCCCGGATCGGGCACAGCACGGGCGGCGTGCTCGGCGGCGTCGCGAATGCTTGCGATGCGCACCGCCGGATCCGGATCGAGCAGCGACAACGTCGCGATCAATTCGGCGATGGTTTTTTTCTCCGGAGGCCTTGGCGCACGCATCGCCTTGGAAAGATTCGGCTTGGGAATGAAAATCGTCTTCCCATCCTTCCCCACCACGGGCTTGCCGGTGATGGCATCGATAACGGGAATGACCGAACCGAGGTCCGGCAGCGTTTGCCGCTCGCCGAAAGTCTGGAGTTGATCGTTGTCCAGCAAGAGGGTGCCGTTTTTATACGCCTTGAGCGCGGGAATCAGCCGCGCATCTCCCTTGACGGCAATGAGGTCGTAAACTTTTTGACGCGCATCGGCATCAGCGGTCTTCAGACTCTTAATCGCGGCGACTAGTTCAGCGGGAACGGGCTGCTGCGCCGCGGTTGTCGCGGCAGCGTGGCAGACTCGCGAAGCGCCGATCATCAGTACGAAGAGAAGCAGCGCGATGGCCCAACGGATGATCGGCCGGATGGGTTGGAAAACAAACCCAGATTTCATGCGCGAGACCTTTCGCCCAAAATCCCCCGCCGCCGGTTTCCCGACGGCGGGGGCCACTCAACCTGACAAACATTGGCGCCGCGCTTCCGGCGGGAAGTGCCAGCTTTCTTTCTCTTTAAGCAATTCGAGCAATTCGTCATTTGCCCAGGGGCTTCAGCCCGTCGGTCGCCGTGTAGACCTCAATGCCCTTGTCCGTTGTCACCTGGCTGTAATCCGCGCCGGGCACCATCACGAGAACTTTCGATCCTTCCTTCAATGTGCCCACGGGTTTGGCCTCCCCACTGGGCATGTCCAGAAATATAGGCTGATCCTTGGTGAGAACGTGGGTGAGGTCCTTCGCTGCCGGCGGCGTGGTGGTCGGCAGTGAAACAACCGGCGCGGGCATGGTGGTCGGCGTGTTACTCGGCGTGCTGGATGACTGGTTCCAGCAGCCGCCGACAAACAACCCGGCAACAATAAGAATCGCAAGACTATCTCTTCGCATCCGAGTCTCCTGGCATGAAGCAATGTTTGATTTGAAGGCCCGGCTCGCGACGCGCGCCGCGATCCGGGATTTGATTTCCGATGAAATGAGCCAACGTCTTATAGCACTTTTCACGTTAGTGGCGCGGCCGCGCGACCGTCATCCTGAGGTACTCCGAAGGATCTTGCCGGTACGCTAAGGCGAGCCAGATCCTTCGGAGTACCTCAGGATGACGATTGCTCGCTACATCAACCTGAAAAACGCCTTACTTGGCGCCGGTCAGCGTTTTGATTTCCGCAGGCGTGTGCAGATAGGGACTGAAGGAATCCGGATGCACCAACGGCGTCTTTGAAAGGATGTCGAACTGCCCGTCGGCCCGGATTGCGCCAATCAACACCGGCTTCCACGTGTGATGGTTGAGCGAGTCCATCTTTTTCTTGCCGCCCGGAGCATCGAACTCAAGGCCCAGGGTGGCGGCAATCACCTTCTCGGTATCGAACGAGCCGGCCTTTTCCACGGCGGCTTTCCACACGTAAACGCCGAAGTAGGCGGCTTCGATCGGGTCATCCGTCACCCGATTTTCACCGCCGGGAAGCTTGTGGCTGGCGCAGTATTTCTTGAAGGCTTCGACGAACACCTTGTTTTCGGGGGTGTCCTCGGATTGGTAATAGTTCCAGGCGGCCAGATGGCCGACCAGCTTTTCTGTCTCCATCGATCGCAGCTCGTCCTCAGCGACCGAGAAGGCCATGATCGGGCACTTGTCAGCGGTCAGGCCCTGGTTGGCGAATTCCTTGTAGAAGGGAACGTTGCTGTCGCCGTTGATAGTTGACAGAACGCAGGCGTTCCCGTCCTTGGCGAAGTCCTTGATCTTGGCAACAATGGTTTGATAGTCGCTATGGCTGAACGGCGTGTATTCCTCGGCGATATTGGCCGCGGGGATGCCCTTGGCGAGGAGGAACGCCTTGAGCACTTTGTTAGCCGTGCGCGGAAAGACATAATCTGTTCCGAGAAGGTAAAACTTGGTCTTGCTGCCGCCGTCTTTGCTCATCATGTATTCGGCGGCGGGGATGAGCTGTTCATTGGGCGAAGCGCCGGTGTAAAAAACATTATGGCTCTGCTCTTCGCCTTCATATTGAACCGGGTAAAAGAGCAATCCGCCGCCGTAGGGATTCTCTTCCCTGGTGTATTTGGCTTCGAAAACTGGCAGACACGATTTTCGGCTCACGCTGGTCCAACAGCCGAACGTCACGGCAACTTTATCCTGCACGATGAGCTGTTTTGCCTTTTCAGCGAACAAAGGCCAGTTGGAAGCCGGATCGACGACAACCGGCTGAATTTTCTTCCCCAACACTCCGCCCTTGGCGTTGATTTCTTCCACCGCCATCAGAACGACGTCGCGCAGCGATGTTTCGGAAATCGCCATCGTTCCCGAAAGCGAGTGCAATACGCCGATCTTCACCACGTCCGCTGCATTCACCGAGGCGGCCAACCCAACCAAGGCGACCACAAAAGCAAGGCATGCTCTTTTCATCGAACCCAATCCTTTCGTGCGGCTGTACCCATAGCGCCCCCGGGCACATTGGCCCGGGGAGTGATGGGACGCATCACAAAGCGCGTGCCATGCTCGGCACGCGCGTTATTAGCGGGCGATCTGTTATGGGCTGAGGAGAAGAAGCAAAGCGTCTACGTGTCGCAGCGCTACAGGTGTTCCAATTACAACGCGCGCAGCAATCGGAGGGAGTGGGAAACTGAATCACTGAATTTATTGAGCGGCTGATGGGACGCAAGCTGCCTTGGCCGCGAGGATGAAGGAGATGATGGCGTCGATTCCGACGCCGTTTTTCACCTGGGCAAAAACGAACGGTCCCTCCCCGCGCATGGCGCGGGCGTCGCGGTCCATTACGGCCAGGTCGGCCCCGACGGCCGCGGCCAGATCGGTCTTGTTGATGACCAGAAGATCGGACTGGGTGATGCCTGGCCCTCCCTTGCGGGGGACTTTATCGCCTCCCGCCACATCGATGACGTAGATGCTGTAGTCAGCCAGTTCGCGGCTGAAATGGGCGGCGAGGTTGTCGCCGCCGCTTTCGATGAGCAATAGTTCCGGCGAAAAGCGATCGTGCAGGTCCTCGAGCGCGAGCAGATTGGCCGAAATGTCCTCGCGGATGGCGGCGTGGGGACACCCGCCGGTTTCCACCGCGCGAATGCGCTCGGGTTCCAAAGCGTGATGGCGCACCAGAAATTCGCCGTCTTCGCGCGTGAAAATATCATTGGTGACGGCGCACAGAGAAACCTTCTCGCGCAATGCCATGCACAGCGCAAGCATGAGCGCCGTCTTTCCGCTGCCGACCGGTCCGCCGACTCCGACTGTAAATGCGCGTTCGGCAAAGTTGCGTCCGGGCGTCAGGCGCGGGCGGAAGCGGAATCGTCCCGGATGGTCCCAACGATCGTGCGTGTGATCGGTCATGCGCTGATCAGGTTAACTCTGAAACAATCGGGAATACAAACGATCCTGCGTGCCTTGCAGCAAATCCAGCATGGGCGCCGTTTGAGCCGCATCGTCGAGAGACGACCGTGCCGCCGGCGCGACCAACGCAGCCGCGAATGGCGACAGCCGCGATTGCAGCGCCTGCGCGCTGATTGGCCCGTCGATTCCGAGCCGGACTGCTGCCGAAATCAGTCCGCGCAGGTTAAGAAACAAGAACAACATGATGGCTCGTTCCAACTCGACGCCGAGGCATTGCGTGATCGCGCCGAAGATTGGCGCGAAATGCCTGGGCGATTGAGACGAGCGTAATTTCGCCGCCAGGGTGGAGAGGCACGGATTGGCAAATATGCGCGACGCGGCAAGCAAGAAAGCCTGTCCCTGCGCCCGGCTGGCGCGATTGGCGACATGGTTGCTTAGGGTCGCGTCGCAAAGCTCGTCATAGGCCGGCGTCTGGTCCGGCTGGCGGTGGGCTGCCGAAACAAATGGAGCGACGAGATGCGCGGTGGCATGAAGTTGAGCGCGAATCACTGCTTCGAGAGATTCCGGATCGTTCAGCCATTGGTGGTGAAATGCCGCTTCCATCCCTCCGGAATGGGCAAATGCGCCAGCGGGGAATGCCGAATCGGCCAACTGAAAAACCAGCCAGTCATTTCCCACGGCAACATCTCCAGCCCGACGAGTGATGAATTTGGAGCGCTTGCGGCAGTGGTTGCTGCATTCGAAGCGCGCGATTCTTGGCGAACGGCATATTAACTGGGCAATAAATTCGCGAAAACGCCATATTCTCACCCGGCACGCCTCTTGTTCTGCAAACTTCATGCTTGGGATTCGGGATGGTCTTAAACTAAGTATTTGCATGGCGGCGTTGGTGCTGGCGGTGGGCTGCGCGCCCGATGTCGGCAACTCTCCAACGACCAATCCCGCGCGTCCAATAACGCCTTACGGCTTGACTGCCCGTCGCGCGAGTTTGGCGCTCGCACGCCTGCAGCCGTTTTTCCCCGGCGTTGTTCAGCTTCGCGTGGTTCGCTCCCCGACATTGGGGGCGTATTCCGAACCGGGCGGTCGTATTTTTCTGACCACAGGCCTGGCGGAGTTGCTCGACGATGATGAAATCGCCGCCGCCCTGGCGCACGAAATGGGTCATTTGACACAGACGGATGCCAGCCCCAATGGAATGCGCTTCTCCCTTGGCGGGCCAATGCGCGACATCGAGCAGCGCGCCGATGCCGAAGCATTGGTGCTGCTCGACCGGGGCGGCGTGCCCGTGAGGGCAATGGCGCATACCTTGCAAAAACTTCACGACTCGCGGGCGGTTTCCAACGAAACGCGATACGCTCTGGCGGCCCGAATCGCCCTGTTGCCTCGATAAGTCGATTCAACAAGGCTCAGAAAAGTCTTCGGCAAGGCTTTGGAGGTGCCGCGTGCTTTGCGAACGGGTTCTTGGAATGCTTGGGACATATTCCGATTTGTCCATTGCCTCGCGCACCATTGATGATGTCGAAATTGAATGGTTTGAACTGGACAGACGGGCTTTGCGAAAAACGACGCGCGGCGGAAAGACCTTGCGAATTCTATTACCCCTCGGTGAATTCCTGGCCGATGGTCAGATTCTGTTCGACGACGGAGAAACGATCGTCGTGGCGCGCGTAACGCCGACGGAGGTGCTGGTGGTTTGCCCCAGCGACGCGGCGTCGATGGGAATCGTAT
>DASRRM010000108.1:0-11052 GCA_035695715.1 Tepidisphaeraceae bacterium | reverse complement strand
CATCATCGAAACCGTCGGCACCGGCGCTACGACCACGACGCTGACCGTTTCCCCCAATCCAATCCTGTTCGGCCAATCGGTCACGCTGACGGCCACGATCTCCCCCAGCGCCGCCACCGGAACCGTCACCTTCTTCGATGGAATGACGCAGCTTGGCTTGCCGGCGATGGTCAATGCCGGCGTGGCGACTTTGGCCGTCACCTCACTGGAAACCGGAACCGATACCCTCACCGCCGTCTACAGCGGCGACGCGAATTACTCCCCCAGCACCTCGACGGCCACAACCGAAACCGTCAACACCGCCCCCTCCACCACCGTGCTCACCACGGACATCAATCAGGTCGTGTTCGGCAACCCCGTGCGCCTCACCGCCAACGTCCCCATCGCCGGCGCCACCGGAACCGTCTCGTTCTACAGCGATGGAACGCTCGTCGGCACCAGCAACTTGAACAACGGTGGCGTCGCCAAACTGACCGCCTCTTCACTGGCCGTTGGCAATGACACCCTCACCGCCGTCTACAGCGGCGATTCCAACTACAACACCAGCACCTCCAACGGCGTGGTCGTCGCCGTCAGCCAGGGCCTCACCAGCACAACCCTGATCGCCGATCCGACTGTCGTCACCGTTGGCTCGCCGGTCACCTTCACGGTCACCGTTGCATCCAACATCACCGGCCTTCCCACCCCGACCGGCACCGTCACCCTGACAGCCGACGCAACCGTCCTGGCAACCGGCCTTACCCTCGTCAACGGAACCGTAACCTTCACCACGACCTCGCTTACCCTGGGACAGGACAGCATCACCGCATCGTACAACGGCGACTCCAATTACCTCACCAGTGCATCACCCGTGACGTCGGTTGGCGTGTCGGCCGTCACGGCAACGACGACCACCACCACCCTGACCAGTTCAAGCCTCTCGCCCAACTACGGCGACGCGGTCACCTTCACCGCCGTGGTCGCCCCGGCGCTGAGCAACAACCTCGCTCCGACCGGCACCGTCACCTTCTACGATGGAACCGTCCCGCTGGGCACCCCGGTCACCATCTCCGGCGGCGTGGCGCTGTTCACCACCACCTCGCTCCCGCCGGGTAGCGCCAGCATCACCGCCGTCTACAACGGCGACAATAATTTCAATGCCAGCACCTCGGCGCCCGTCACGGAAACGGTCATCGGGAATAACAACTCCGGCGTGTATGTCACCACGTTGGATGTGTCGGCCGTGAACGCCGCCTTCGGCGCGCCCGTCACACTTACCGCCTCTGTCTACGCCACCGAAGTCGGCACGCCGCCACCCTTCGGCGGCACTGTCACCTTCTTCTCCGGCGCGCAAACCATCGGAGCGGCCACCCTCGGTGCAAACGGAAACGCCGTCTTCTCCACGCCGCTCCCGGCTGGCACCGACGAGATCACCGCCGCCTACAACGGCGGCGGGCCGATCACCGCCTCGCTCCCGCGGATGGTCGCCATCAGCTCCCCGGCCATGCCCAGCCTGGCCAAAGCCAATCTGCCCCCGGCCATCGTTGCCGGAACCGCCTTCCACACCAATCTTCCCATCAGCCTCACCAACCTCGGCGTCTCGGCGCTCAAGGGCCTGTTCACCATCCAGGTCTATCTCGACTCGTCCACCACCCTCGACGCCAATCGCGACCTCCTCACCACCATTTCCAGGACCTTCAACCTCAATGGCGGCAAGTCGCGCGTCTTCCATACGCCCGAAACCTTCTCGCCCACGCTGCCGGACGGCACTTATTACGTTCTGGTCGACGTGACCGACCCCAATGGGCTGACCAACCTCGTCGCGTCCAAACCCGTGGTCGTTGCGGCGCCTTTTGTGGCATTGAGCGCGTCGGTCAGTGCGACCAATCCCCCCAACATCGCCGTGGGCGGCTCGGCATCGCTGTTCGTCACCCTCACCAACACCGGCAACGAAGCCATCAGCGGCCTCCTCGATTTGTCGCTCACCCCCAGTTCCGACGGCGTGACCCAAATCCCGGGCAAGATCCTGGGCACCGGCTCGATCACCACGACGATCCAGCCCGGCAAGAGCAAGAAATACCGCGTGGTGCTCGACACCACAGCCCTGGCCAACGGCTCCTACTTCCCCTACATCACCGCCTCCTTAGACGGCGTCAGCGCCACCGCCGTCGGCGTAACGCCGTTCCGGATCGGATAAAGCTGGACGCTGGCTGCGAAAAACAAGACGCCCGGTTTGCATTTCCCCGCCAACACTGGAGAACCCCGGTCATGGCGACCGCTCCCATATCACGGCCGTCCCGGCCGTGTTTGCTTTGTAGAGTTTTCCCGTTGCGCAAGGGTGTGGCGCTCAATGGTGACGGAACGGCTTGCAGCAATCGTGGAGCGGACATTCCAAGATTCCAGGAATGTCTGCGGCACTTGGCCGCCACAAACAACAATTAGCCATTGCTCAACAAGCACGCGAGCTATCGCTTCGCTCCGGCGGGCCAAACGCCCGTCATACACGAAAGGGTCGACAGAGAGCCGCCTCGATTTTCATCTCCCCGCCAACGTCGCCACCGTTACGATCAATTCCCGCGCATCAACGGGCTTGGCGAGGTGCATCTGGTAGCCCCATAGCATGGCTTTGGTGCGGTCCTCCAGGCGGGCGAAAGCGGTTAATGCGATCGCTCGAACCCTCGCGCTGATCATCACTCATTCCGCCTTCGCTGCGCAGGATCTGGGTCCAGCCCAGAATGGCGTTGAGCGGCGTGCGCAGCTCGTGGGAAATCATCGCCAGGAAATCATCCTTCGCGCGAACGGCGCGCTCGGCTTTTTCCTTTGCCGAGCGTTCGGCGTCGATGGCCTGTTCGGCTCGTCGTCTGGCCAGCAGAAGTTCCTGTTCATACTGACGCCGATCCGTGGCATCGAAGATTGTGATCAGGGTTAGGGCAGAGCTGGCGATAAGCTTTTGATGAGCGTTAACCAGGATCGGCAGCTTGTGCAAGAAGCGGATGCGCCCGACCGGAGCAATGGCGCACCCAATTGCGAGAAGCCAGATGGGTATTCCGACGAGGGTTGTTTTGAATCGAGAGCCGGTTGACCAGTCCAGGCAATCGCCCCAACCAAGCTCGGCCCCGAAGTGCTCCCAATGAAAACGCCACTGGAAGAGAATTACGCTCAACGGACCCGGCGCATCGCGGACAAGGTGATGCGCGGATCCTTGGGTTTGAAAATAGAGCGTGCGGTGATATCCAAAGAGGCCAAAGTACCCGTGGGTAAAACTAAAGAGTATGAGGGTAAATGTTCCGCCCCAGACGTATAGAATTACGCTCGCCGCGCACAATACCAGTGACAGCGCGGAGAGCAGGGTGAGTAGGTGGCGGAGCATTCGCGGTATCATACAGACGTAGGATAATCAGGATGATAGGCCGCTTCGTGAAAATGAAATTGGCTCAGACTGGAGAACCGATATGAAATGGAATCTGACGCAGGCCAGGAGCCGACTGAGTGAGATCCTTGATTTCGCTGAAACCGAACCGCAGACGATTGTCCGCCGCGATCGGGATTATGTGCTGATGGCTGGCGATGAACACCGTAATCTGAAGGGGCAACCGACAACCTTCACCGATTTTCTGATCGCAGTCGGCCCTCGATTTGACGGCTTGGAGCCGATGAAGCGGAGAACCCGCCGGGCACAACCCACGCGGCTGGCATAACACGATTGCCCCAGCGCGGTAACAGGTGATGAGGGCCGCGCCACAAGACAGCGGGCCGGGCTGGGGGCTTGCGCTTCACATGGAGTGGTCATGGGTTGGAAATCTTTGCCGGGGATTATTGTCGCGCTATCGATCGTGCTGCTGGGCGGCGTTTCATCGCACGCGGCGAATGTCACCTTTGATGCGCGATCGGCACATAGCGGCAACTGGTCCGATCCGCATACCTGGGCCGACGGGCGGGTGCCGAAGGCCGGCGACTTCGTGCAGATTCGCGCGGGGGATACCGTCACTTACGATGTAAACAGCGATGCGACAATACGCATGGTTCATGTGGCCGGCACGCTTACTTTTTCGCGGGAAAAGTCGACGAAACTGCGCGTCGGCTTGATCAAAATACAGGCGGGAACCACCGCCAGCGAAGAGGGTTTCGATTGCGATGCCCACGGCCCAACCGGCGCGGGGGATTCGGCGGATTCACCTCGGCCGGTGTTGGAAATTGGGACACTCGACAATCCCATCCCCGCCAATGTGACCGCGACCATCCAGCTCGCTTACATTCCCGGCACCGATCCGCAAACGCTTCCCGCCATCATGGATTGCGGCGGGACGTGGGATGTCCATGGCGCGCCGATGGCGCGAACGTGGGTGAAACTTGCCGAGCCTTGCATGACGGGGAGCGATACCGTGGCGCTGGCGGAGGATCCGGGCAAATGGAAGTCGGGAGACCGGATTGTTCTGACCGGGTCATACAACGAAGATTTCCAGCCGCAGCGCCGCTCGCGCGACAGGCACGTCAAGCCGATCGAAAGCGAAGAACGCTTGATCACGGTCATCGACGGCACCAAGCTGACGCTCGACAAGCCGGTGGAAGCCGACCACATTTGCAGCGGCCCGGAGCGCACCGAGGCGGCGAATCTTTCGCGAAACGTGATCATCGAATCAGCCGACCCCACCGGCGTGCGCGGGCACACGATGTATCACGCCGCCAGCAGCGGCGGCATCTCCTATGCCGAGTTCCGGCACCTGGGAAAGAAGGGCGTGCTGGGGAAATATCCCATTCACTTCCATCTCGTTCGCGATTCGATGCGCGGATCGGCCGTCGTTGGCGCCAGCATCTGGGATTCGCAAAATCGCTTCATGGCCATCCACGGCACCGACTATCTCCTGGTGCGCGATTGCGTCGGCTATCGCTGCATCGGACATGGCTTTTTCCTGGAAGATGCCACCGAGCAATACAACATTCTCGACCACAACATCGCCATTCGCGCCGAGAAGGGGAAACAGCTTCCCAAGCAGGCGCTGGACTTTGACGCCAACGAAGGGGCGGGATTTTGGTGGGCCAACGGGCGCAATTCGCTGACGCGGAACGTCGCCACCGAATGCGGGCTGTATGGGTATAAGTTCCAGATCGAAAAGCCGCACGGGAAAGCGCCCGTCTTTTCCATCCGCCAGCCCGACGGCAGCTTCGCCATGCAGGATATTCGCCATGTCCCCTTTTTACGCTGCGATGACAATGAATCGCATACCAACGGCTTGTACGCCTTCAACTTTGGAGATGATCCGGCAGGCTCGGTGCATTCGGACGTGCAGCATCCCTTCATCGCCCGCAACCTGCGCGTGTGGCAGGAGCATTATGCCCTGCGGCCCAACACGCAGGATTTTCTGATGGATGGGCTGACCATCAATCATGCCGTGTATGGCGTGTATCATCCCGATTACGCCAATCACGTTTATCGCAATATTTACCTCAACACCGTGATTGCCGAGCCGATCAACCGCGGCCACGATGATGAGAGCATTCAGTATGGCTCATTCACCTATGAAAACCTCACCCTGGAAAACTGCCACAGCGGCTACAACCCACCCATTCAACTCACCTGCACTTCGCCTCTTTCCGGCCAAAGTGGACATTTCAAGAATGTGGTTTTGAAGAACACCACATCGGATGTGCAGATTGTCGACCTTGGCGGCGGCCCGCGCAATGACAAGCTGGAAAACGCCGTCCCCTATTATTTCCACGATTATCCCCGCCCCGGCACCACGACGAAGGTCGTCAGCGTTCATTTCCCGCAGAATATGACCGATGGCGTTTATAAGTCGATCAAAGGCTTCACCGGCCCTGACGTGCGCGCGACGGAAATTCCCGAGGTGCCCTTCCCGGAGCTACTTCACCCGATCGACGATCTGCCCCCCGCCACGATCATCACAAACCTGACGCGCACGCACGACGGCAAGGTGGCCGTCACCGGCGTGAGTGAAGATAACGGCGACATTGAAAGCATCACGGTAAACGATCGCCCCGCCGCCGTGATTTCGTCAGCCAACGGTATCGTTGACTGGCAGATCAACCTCGATGTTGCCGCGGGAAAACCAGTTGAAGCCCGCGCCACCGACAAGGCGGGAAATGTCGAAAAGATGGCGGCGATCAGGCCGGCGCCTTGATTGGGGATGGGGCGCGGCCCGCAACTAAAGCACGCGCCCACAGCCGCGCGGACGAATTTCCCGTATCACGGGCGTCTCGCCCGTGTTTTCATTTTCAACTAGGACACGGGCGAGACGCCCGTGATACGGGAAATCCATCCCGCTTGTCCGTCCAGGGAAATCTTGTTCAAAAAACAAGAACTCGCGAAATATCTTTGGAGACCGGGATTCTACCCGGAAAAATCCGGGTCTTCGGAGTACCTCAGACCCGGCGTCGAGCGGACGAACTTGCGAAACAATCGGGAAGATAACTTCTACAATTTTCCCCGCAGACCCAATTCTTCATGTTAGAACACCTTTTCGTCCCCTTCGTCTTCTTCGCGCCTTCGCGTCAAAAATCCGACGCGGCTCGGGACCGCTCACTGCCTTCGGCCAACCACCAGATCCCGCGCCACCGCCTGGCATAGGCCGATGAAGGTTTGCTCGGCCATCGAAATCTCCCGGCCGGCGGCGTTGGCGATGCACCAGCTTCGGTGAAGGCGCGAGCCGGGAACTGGTAATAGTACCAGGGACTTTTCTTTCAGCTCGGGCCGGGCGGTCCATTCGCCGGTTACGCTTACGCCCAGGCCCAGCTTTACCAGCTCCTTGATCGCCCCCATGTCGCCCAATTCGATCCAGTCGCGCAGCGGCACGCGCATCTTCAGGAAGTAACGCTCCACCAGCCGGAAGGTCGCGCTGTTGCGGCTATAAAGCACCATGTGCTGCTCGGCCAACTCTTTTCGCTCCACCTTTCCCGTCTTGGCCCATGGATGCAGCGGGCTGACGAGAAATAATAACTCATCATCGAACAGCTCGTGATACGTGAGATTCTTCTGGCGATCGAGGCGGACCATCAGGCCGAGGTCGACTTCTCCATTGGCGACGCGCTCGGCGGTGGCGGGGGAATCGCCGGGGATGATCGCCAGCGAATAGCCGGGAAAACATTCGCGGAATTCGCGCAGAGCTTCGGGGATGATGTACTGGCAGGCGGTGGAGGATGCGCCGATGCGCAGGCGTCCGATATTGGGCCGCCCGGCGTGGGCCGCGGCCAGCATGGCCTCGTCGACGGCGGCGAAAACGCGCCGCGCCTGCGTTGCCATTTCCCGGCCCGCCGCCGTCAAGGTCACCGCCCGGCCCTGCCTTTCCAGCAGCGGACAGCCGATTTCGCGTTCGAGGCGCGCGATTTGATGGCTGACGGCGGATTGGGTCAAAAATAGCCGCTCCGCGGCGCGGGTGAAGCTTAAATTCTCAGCAACGGCGGCGAATATCTTCAATTGATGCACGTCGAGCATGCAACCTCCATGAATTGGATCAATTGATCATATCATAATTATGAATTGGATTCATCGATAATATCGCAGTAAGCTTCTTCGATCGGTGCGGCGGCTGGAGAGTTCGTCGTGCACAGGCCGGGCGTACCCGCCCACCACTTTCGTCACGGACGCGCAGGAACGGTGGGCGAGTACGCCCACCCTACGGGATCGCTCCTGCGGGAGCAGCACCACCGATCTTGGCAGTTTTTTTCGCGGCGATGTTTGCCGCGGCTGCCCAGGCAATTTGTGAGGGCCAGAACAGGCCGACATTGAAGAAGCAAGCCAGTTCATCCCCCGCCGACCTTCGCGTCGGATTCGTCGAGCTTGTCGACGCCGCCCCGTTGGTGGCGGCGCTGGAGCTTGGGTATTTCGCCGACGAAGGCCTGCGCGTGGTCCTCGATCGGGAGATTGGCTGGGGGAATGTCCGCGACAAGCTGGTTTATGGGCACCTGCAGGCCGGGCATGCCCTGGTGGGAATGCCGCCGCTGAGCGTGCTGGGCCGATCGCGGTTTCCCGAGGTGCTGACCAGCATCATGGCGCTGGGCGCGGGGGGCAATGCCATCACCTTCGGCCGCCGGCTGACCGATGCGGGAATTACCTCGGCCGCCGATTTGGCGCGGTATGCCCATTCTAAGCCGGCACCTGTCCCGGTTTTGCTCGCGCATGTTTTCGACTGCTCGATGCATCATTATTTGCTCCGCGAATGGCTGGCGCAGGGCGGAGTGAACATGGAAAGCAACGTGCGATTCTGTGTTCTGCCTCCCAACCAGATGACCCGGCAACTGGGCCGGGGGACGCTCGATGGGTTTTGCTGCGGCGAGCCTTGGAACACCCTGGCCGAGCAGGAAGGGCTGGGCCAAATCGTGGCGGCAACGACCGAAGTTCTGCCCGACCATCCGGAAAAAGTGCTGGCCGTCAGCCGCCGCTGGCTTGCCAGCTCAGGCCCGGCGGCCGAGGCGCTCATCCGCGCCACGATTCGCGGGTGTGCCTATTGCGCCGATGCGGCCAATTATCCCGCACTGGCTGAGATGCTGGCAAAGCCCGCTTACCTGCACATGCGCGAAGACATTGTTTTGAAAAGCCTGACAATCGACCGCTGGCTGGGCGGGGCGTCGCGAAAAGCTTCCGGGCCGATCCGCAATTGCTCCCCGGCGATGACGTTTCCCGCCGCCACGCATGGGGCGTGGATATTGAGCCAGATGGCGCGGTGGAATCATTTATCCGGCGACATCGATCCGGTGGCCGTGGCGCTGGAGGCGGTGAACAGCGGCCCATACCGCCGCGCGGCGGCGGCGCTGGGCATCGCGTGCCCGCCGGACGATCTGCCGCCCATGCGGCTACGCACCGGCTGGTATTCGCCTAAAGCGCCGCTGCACGCCACACAACCAAAAATTCCGGGCGCGCGTCCGATCGAGGATGACGCCGAAAAAACTTCCCGCGCAGTTGCAAGGCAAGGAGCCTAAAGATGTTTTTACGAAGTGCCGATTATCTTCCGCCCGCCGGCGACGCATTAGCGCCGGGCCGCTGGCGGATGCTCAATTACGCCTGGGTGTCGTTCTTTCTCACCTTTGTGGTCTGGTACAACCTGGGCGCGTTCAGCACCACCATCGCCCGCGTGCTTGGGCTCACCAAGGAACAGTCGCAGGTGCTGATGCTCTGCAATCTGGCGCTGACCATTCCCGCCCGCGTGGGAATCGGCATGCTGGTCGACCGCTTTGGCCCGCGACGGATTTTTTCCTGGCTGCTGGCGCTGGCCTGCATTCCCTGCCTGGGCGTCGCATTTTCCAACCATTTCTGGCAACTGGTCATCTGCCGACTGCTCATCAGTTGTGTCGGCGCGGGATTCGTGGTGGGCATTCGCATGGTTGGCGAATGGTTTGACGCAAGAGAAATTGGAACCGCCGAGGGAATCTACGGCGGCCTGGGAAACTTCGGCATGGCCGCGGCAACCTTTGGCCTGCCGCTCTTGGCGCTGTTGTTCAACAAGGACACCGGCTGGCGCTGGGCGACCGCCATCAGTGGCGTTGCGTGCCTGGCCTGGGCATTCGTTTTCCACGCGAAGGCAATCGATTCCCCCGCCGGTCGGGAATTCAAGCGGCCGAAAAAGCGCGGCGCGCTGGAAGTCACCTCCCGCGCCGACCTGGCCGGGCTGATCTTCTTGCAAATTCCCATGATCCTGTGCCTGGGCATCACCGCCTGGCGGCTGGTGCGGGTGCATTTCATGGCGGCGTGGATCAGCTACATCGTGTACGCATTGCTGGCTGCGTTGCTGGTTCAGCAGATCGCGAAAATCCTGAGCGTGAACGCCGGAATCGCCGCCGGGGAAAAGCCGGATGAAGAAGAGCGATATTCCTTTTCGCAAGTCGCGATTCTGTGCCTTTGCTATGGCGTGACCTTTGGCGGCGAGTTGGCCGTCGAGCAAATGCTGCCGGGCTACTTCGAGAAGATGTTCGGGGTGTCGGTGGCCATCGCCGGGGTGATGGGCGCGGGGTTTGCCTTTGCCAATTTCATCGCCCGGCCGCTGGGCGGAATTCTGGGCGATCATCTGGGGCGCAAGCCGATTATGGTCGTCACCCTGGCCGGATCGGCGGCGGGATTTTTCCTCATCCGAGCGATCGGCCCGCATTGGCCGCTCTGGTCGGCAATGGCCGCGACGGTCGTAGTCGGCCTGTTCCTGATGGCCGGCAACGGCGCGAATTTCTGCATTGCCCCGCTGATTCGTAAGCCGCTGACCGGGCAGATTGCCGGGCTGATCGGCGCATACGGAAGCGTGGGGAGCGTGGCGTTCATGACCATTTTGCTGCTGACGGACTCGCGGACATTTTTCCTGACGATGGGCATTACCGGAGCCGCGGCGTTCGCGGGAACGCTGCTCTTGCGCGAGCCAGGGAGGAAGATGATGATTGTTGCGATGGCGAGCATGCAAGGCGATGAAGTGCCGGTGCAGGACGAGGTTTCTGCGATCCATGCGTAGCGGAATCCCGACAGAATCTCCCGCATCACGGGCGTCCCGCGCGTCCTCCCGCGCGTCCCGCCCGTGTCTTTTTGAAATGAAGACACGGGCGAGACGCCGGCGAGACGCCCGTGATACGGGAATCTGCATACGCGGTGGGCGAGTACGCCCACCCTACGGCCGCACAGTGGTAATCGCGCCAGTTTCTAAATGCCCGTGCGCGATTCGTGTAGGGTCCGCACTGCGGCCCATCACGTTTGCGGCGGAAAAGACGGTCCGCAGTGCGGACCCTACGAAAGGTTGAAGCGCCGAATCGCGAAATGCTGTTTAGAGAGGGCCGCAACGGCGGTCCTGGAGTAATTATGAGCACCATCGAATTCACGGAAGAGCAAAAGAATTATCTGCAAGGCTTCGCCGCCGGCAGCGGGCTGGCGCGAATTCCGTTGAATGTGATTCCCGCGGCGCCGGCCAAAGTTCTGGAAGAAATTCCCGCCGGGCCCAATGGCCTGTCGCGTATCGCGCAGGATCGCTTCGTTGCGGCGGGCAAAAAATTGGTGCCGGAGGAGCAGGCCAAGCGAAATAAGAATGGCCTGGACATCTGGGACGAGATGATCGCCCACGCCCGTGATGGCCGCTATCCAAAGGGGAC
>DASRRM010000107.1:0-21720 GCA_035695715.1 Tepidisphaeraceae bacterium | reverse complement strand
CCAACCCCATCAAGTTGCGTGGCTGATAGCCTCGGTGCCGCAGGAAGCCGCCCTCTTTCGAAAAAGGGGGCGCGGCTCGACCACGGCCTCGACGCTGGCTTGCAACGTCTCCCCGGCCACGCGTTTGCCGAGCGCATGAATCGTTTCCTCCATCTGCTCGAGGGTGCCCTGCACTTGCTGGACATGAGTCTTCACCAAGCGCCCATCAACTTTCACAAGAATCTCGACCTGCATAAAACCTCCGTGTCAACAATTGGTTCGCAGAACGCACGCTCCACGATGCACAGGGTTATACACGTCATTTTGTCGGGGCGCAACTGAATATTGGATGCACCCGGCAAGCAGGTTTCCTGCTCCGTCGTTTTTGGGGAGAGGGATGGGGCGATGGGCGGAATTGCGAAACGTTCACGCCGGTGTCTGAGGTACCCCGAAGACCCGGATCCTTCGCGCGATCGATCCGGGTCTTCGGAGTACCTCAGACACCGGCGTGAACGCTATGAATCACCTCAATCGTCCGTCCCGGAAGTGCACTACAGAGCGAGGGCGAGCAGGAGTCATTACACACAAAAGTTACACCCGACAAGTGCGGGTGTGTGATACTCTTCCGATCGTCGCGCCTTCAAAAACCCGTGCATTAATCCGCTGGCCGCGTATGGGCGGTCAGCCAGGCGCCCAATTCCGCTTCGCTCAGAGTCCCGGCGGCCAGGGAGAGGAAAATTGGATACATCTCGGCGTCGCTGGCGTCGAGGGTTTGGCCGTTCAAGGCGAGGAACGTTTCGCATACGACCGCGGCGGTTCGTTTGTTACCGTCGATAAAAGCATGATTGCGCGCGATGCCAAACGCATATGATGCGGCCAGGGCCGGGAGGGTTGGCGTCGGATCTTCATATGCGAAGTGATTGCGCGGCCGGCTCAGCGCTGATTCGAGCAGGCCCTCGTCGCGCAAGCCATCTGCGCCGCCGTGCTCGGCGAGTTGCCGCGAGTGAATGGCCTGGGCAAGCTCCTTGCTGATCCAGATTGGGTCGTCCATGGCTTACTCCGCCAACTTTTTCAGGAGGTTGCGGCGGCGACGCATGACAGCTTCGGCCACGTCCAGTTGCTGGTCAAATTTCTCGGTATATTGCGTGAGCCGAATGCCGTCCGGGCCTTCCAGCACCTGCAATTCATCCCCCTTTTCCAGGCGCAGCTTTTCCAGCAATTCCTTTGGCAGAATCACGCCTGTGGAATTGCCGACGGCGATCAATTTCAATTTCATGCCCATATAACCTCCAAATAACGTATTATTACATCCGTTATAACATCGGTCAAGTGAACGGTCCGCCTTTGTTTTATCCATGCCGAACCGCGATGATCCGCCCTTTGCTGAAATCAGGATCGCGGCAACGCCGCTTTTAAGGAACGAATGAAACAAGAAGCAGATGTCTCCACGGATGCAAACAAAGGCTTCGGCACGCTCGGCTTGCACGCCAAGCTGGTGCAAACATTGACCGAGCTTGGATACGAAGAGCCCACGCCGATTCAGCGCGAGGCGATTGGGCCTTTATTGACCGGCCGCGATGTGATCGGACAGGCGGCAACGGGCACCGGCAAAACCGCCGCGTTTGCGCTGCCGATGGTGCAGCGTATTTTCGATCTCGGGGAGGACCGGGCGATGCCGTCGGCGTTGGTGCTGGTGCCGACGCGGGAATTGGCGATGCAGGTAGCCGAGGCGATGCACAAATATGGGGCGAAGCTGAAAATCAGCGTGATCCCGATTTATGGCGGGCATTCCTTTGGGCAGCAGGCGCGGATGCTGGAGCGCGGCGTCGACATTGTCGTGGCCACGCCGGGGCGGGCGGTGGACCATATCCGCCGAAAGACACTCGATTTGACTGGCCTTGCGATACTTGCGCTGGATGAGGCGGACGAGATGCTCGACATGGGGTTTGCCGACGACCTGGAGGCGATTCTTTCCGAGACGCCGGCCGAGCGGCAGACGGTTTTTTTCTCGGCGACGCTGCCGCCGCGAATTTCGGGCATGGTGAAGCGGCACATGAAAGACCCGATCCGGCTGCAAATCGCCAGCGAGCCGATCGCCAAAGGCGCAGCCCCGAAAGTCCGCCAGACGGCGTACATCGTGCCGCGCGGAAAGAAACTCGAAGCGCTCGGCCGGGTGCTCGACATGGAAGATCCGACATCAGCGCTGGTCTTTTGCCGCACAAGGTTGGAAGTGGACAACCTGACCGAACGCCTGGGCGCGCAGGGCTATCGCGCGCAGGCATTGCACGGCGGAATCGAGCAGGATCAGCGCACGCGCGTCATTAAGAAATTGCGCGAGGGAAAAATAGACCTGGTGATCGCCACCGATGTGGCGGCCCGCGGCTTGGATATTGAGAATCTGGCGCTGGTGGTGAATTACGATGTGCCCACCACGCCGGAGAGTTATCTTCACCGCATCGGCCGGGTTGGCCGGGCCGGGCGCGAAGGCGTGGCGATTACCCTGGCCGACCCGCGCGAATCGCGATTGCTTCGGCAGTTTGAGTTGCAGACCAAGGCGAAGATCGGCCTGGCACAGGTGCCGACGGTGGCCGATTTGCGGGCACGAAGATTAGAACTGACGCGGGCGGCATTGCGCGAGATGATTCTTGCCGGCGATCTGGATCATTATCGCGTGGCCGTGGAATCGCTGGCGCAGGAGCATGACCTGATGGACATCGCCCTGGCGGCGGTAAAGCTGGCCCACCAGGCGTCCGGCGGTGATGGGGAAAAAGATGAAGGCCCGGCGCGGCCGACGATGCCTGCTGCGAAGTCAACTGCACCGCGCGTGGCGACGGCCGCGGCCGCGCCCCCGCCGTCCGCGGTGCCTGCGCTGGACCGAAAAGACGCGAAAGACGTCTTGCAAATCCCGATGTCGCGGATTTATATCGGCATCGGCCGCCTCGCGGGCGTGCTGCCGCAAAACCTCGTCGGCGCCATCACCGGCGGCGGGATTAAGGGCAACCTGCTTGGCACGGTGGAAATCTCCGAGAAATATTCCCTTGTCGAAGTGCCCGAGCAACTGCTGGAGGAAGTGGTCCGGCAGATGCAGCATACGCTTATCAAGGGAAAGAAGGTGGTCGTCCGCCGATTCGTGGAAAAGCCGGGCGTGCCGCGGAAGCCGTGAAATTGCGGCGATCTTTAGGACTGCCGCGAAAAATGTAGGGCGGGCACTGCGCGCCAAAATCGAGCGGCGGGCAGTGCCCGCCCTACGCAAGTTTTCACGCGTCGGCGGGTGCGTGGGCATTACCGTGCTCCGGGGCAATGACGATCGAGCAAAGCCCTCGGATTTCTTAGCGCTCCGACAATCCGGAGGAAGAAGTAACCATGGATCTCCACCTGCAAAATCAAACCGCCCTCATCGTCGGCGGCGCAAGCGGCATCGGCCTGGCGACGGCGAATGCATTCGCAGCCGAAGGGGCGCGCGTGGCGCTATGGGACCGGAATGAAGCCGTCCACGAAGCCGCACGTCAATTATCAGGCGACCGTCGGGAAGCCGCATCGGCGTTCGTCGTCGATGTGACCGATAGCGCCGCGGTCAATAAAGCCCTTGAGGCGACGCTCGAACGCTTCGGCCAGATCGATCATCTGGTTCATGCGGCGGCGATTGGGTCGGGGAAGTTTGGATTTCCGTTTACCAACTTGCAGCCGGCCGATTGGCCGAAGGTGTTGGCCGTGAACATCATGGGGATGGTGAACATTGCCCATGCTATCGGGCCGCACATGGTTTCGCGCAAGGCGGGTACGATGGTTTTTCTGGCATCGGTCGCCGGGCAGATCGGCTCGCAGACCGACCCGCCCTATAGTGCCGCCAAAGCTGCCAATATCAACTTCGCCCAGTGCCTGGCAAAGGACCTGGCACCGCATGGCGCTCGCGTGAACACCGTATGCCCGGGAATGGTGCAAACGCCGTTGAATCGCTCGGTATGGCAGGCCTGGAACGACCAGGCAAAGCCCGAGGATCGGCTGACATATGAGGAATGGTCGGACCGAAAGATTCGCGCGGTGGTGCCGCTGGGCAAATGGCAAACGCCAGAGGCGATTGCCGACATGATCCTGTTTTTGTCATCGGACCGGGCGGCCCATGTGACGGGTCAGACGATCAACGTGGATGGGGGATTTGTGATGCATTGGTAGGACGTCCTCACACATCCGCCGCATGAAAATGTTCGAAATGGGCAATCGTCATCCTGAGGTACTCCGAAGGATCTAGCCGGTGCGCGAAGGCGAGCAAGATCCTTCGGAGTACCTCAGGATGACGGACTCATTAGTTCCAGAAATCTGACAAATTCACGCGGCGAGTGTATGACGCTAATGCCTAAGCCGCGAAGCCCGCAGAGGAGCCATTGCGGCCCTACCGCACCAATGGAATTTTGACCGCGCAGGCGAGAAGGATCGAAGGAAGCGAAGAGGATTGCACGTGCGGGGATAGCAATGCAAAAACACGTTATATAGTGAGAAAGTGGAGGACCGGATCATGAGATTGTGCAGGTTTTTGTCGCGCTTGGTCATTGTCGCGTTGACGCTGCCAATGGCGCAGAACGTTTACGCCGGCGACGTCATCATCGACGTTCACGCCGACCACTTGCTTCATCCGGTTTCGCGCTATCTCACCGGCGCCTGTCTGGAAGATGTGAATCACGAAGTCTACGGCGGGATCTACAGCCAAATGATCTTCGGCGAAAGCTTTCAGGAGCCGGCGATCGCCCCGCCGGTGAAGGATTTCACCTCGCTGGGCGGAGCCTGGCATGTCCGCGACGGTGCTATTTGGGTCGATGGCGCTGATGGGCCGAAGCTGCTCAGCGATCATGCGCCGTTTAAGGATGGGACGGTCGGCGTGGAGCTATTCTTTCCGGACAACAAGGGCCAACTAGCCGGGATCCTTTTACGCGTGAACAAGGCCGCCGTCGGCGCGGACAAGTTCGTTGGCTATGAGGTTTCGCTTAATCCGGTGAAGCAGATCCTGAGCCTTGCCAGGCATCGCAATAATTATGAGCCGATCGCCGATGTGCATTGCGAGGTGCCGATCGGCCAATGGATTCCGCTGGAAGTGAAGCTTGCCGGGCCGGTGATCGAGATCAGCGTCGATGGCAAAATGCTGCTTCGCCACGATGACGGCGAACACACCCTGCCTGCCGGAACGATCGCCCCGCGGCCGTGGCATCGACAGGCGGGGTATCGCAATCTGTGGCTCAAGACCGGCGAACAGCTCGAGCATCTCCCGTTCGTGCAAACCGACGCCGGCCGCGAAGTCAGCGGCATGTGGCGGCCGATCAGCAGCGGCTCGGCGGCCGGGCGTTATGCCCTGGTTCGCGAGCAGCCATTCATCGGCACGCAATCGCAGCAGATCATTTTCGAATCGGGCGAGGGGGAAATTGGTATTGAGAGTCAGGGCCTGAATCGCTGGGGAACGAATTTCGTGGCCGGGAAGCCGTACGAAGGATATGTCTGGGCCAAGGCTCAAAAGCCGACCACATTTTACGTGGCGCTGGAGAGCCGCGACGGCGCGCACGCGTATGCCGAACAGTCGCTGAATGTTGCCGCAGGCGATTGGCAGCGGCTTAATTTCGCCCTGACGCCGACACAAAGCGATACCGCCGGCCGATTCGCGATCAAACTGAAAGGCGCCGGTGAAATCACCATCGGCCACGCATTTCTTCAACCCGGCGAATGGGGACGCTTTAGAGGCCTTCCGGTTCGCCGCGACGTGGCGGAGGGATTAATCGCCCAGGGCGTTACCGTATTGCGATATGGCGGCTCGATGGTCAACTCCCCCGCCTACGACTGGAAAAAGATGATCGGCCCGCGCGATCGCCGGCCGCCTTATGCCGGCACGTGGTATCACTATTCATCCAACGGATGGGGAATCCCCGACTTCATGCAGTTTTGCGAAGCCGCCGGGTTCGAATACATCCCGGCGTTTAACATCGACCAGAAACCAGCCGACATGGCCGCCTTCATCGACTACGCCAAGGCCGATCCCGGCAGCGAATGGGGCAAAAAGCGAGCTGCCGACGGGCATGCCGCCGCCTATCACTTGCGCATGATGGAACTGGGAAACGAGGAGCGCGTGGATGAAACCTACGCCGCCAAATTCGAGGCACTCGCCTCGGCCATCTGGGCGAAAGACCCGAAAATGATCCTGGTGGTCGGCGACTTTGCCTACACGCAGCCGATCGCCGATCCCTTTCATTTCGCCGGGGCCGACTCGCGAATTACGTCCCTCATCGCCCATCAGCGCATCCTGAAATTCGCCAAACAGCATGATGGCGAAGTCTGGTTCGACGTTCACGTCAACACCGATCACCCCGAGCCGGTGAACCGAACGCTGGACGGCATGCGCTCGTTCGACGATGCCCTGGCGAAGATTGCCGACGGCGCGAAATTCAAGGTCGTCGTCTTCGAATTCAACTCCGGCAATCATGCCCAGAAGCGCGCCTTGGCCAATGCACAGGCCATCAATGTTATCGAGCGCGATGGCCGCGTTCCCATCGTATGCGTCGCCAACTGCCTGCAATGCGATCACCAAAACGACAACGGCTGGGACCAGGGCCTGCTGTTTCTCGATCCTTCGCACGTCTGGCTGCAACCGCCGGGCTATCTCACGCAGATGCTTTCAACGAGCTACCAGCCGCAGTTGGTCCAGTGCGATGTGACCGGCGGCGCTGCGAAGCTGGACGCGAATGCGAAGACCGATGGCAAGACGCTGGTGTTGCAGGTGGTGAATTCTGAAGAAAAGGCCGCGGGGGCACAGCTTCATGTCGGCGGTTTTGTTGCTGGCAAGGACGTCGCGAAGGTGTTGGTGCTGGCTGGTCCACTTGAAGCGGCGAACGCCGCCAGCGGCCCCGCCGCCATCGCGCCAAAACAAATTGAATG
Organism: Tepidisphaeraceae bacterium; assembly: GCA_035695715.1. Classification (GTDB taxonomy): domain Bacteria; phylum Planctomycetota; class Phycisphaerae; order Tepidisphaerales; family Tepidisphaeraceae; genus RYN-428. The sequence continues at coordinate 14,829 of DASRRM010000107.1, read as the reverse complement.
GAAGCATGAGCTGAAGAATGGGAACGCCGCTTACGTTTTCCCGGCGCATTCCATCACCGTGATCACGTTTGAATAGAGGAGACCTAGCGATTATCCGCCGGATAATTAAACAGGGACAGATACCAGCCATAGTTGCTTTGCACGAAGCGAATGACTTCGCGGCCCAAAACGGCGGCATAATCGCTTGCCGGCGGCTGCACCTTGGGGCGGATGTCGTGCATCCCGGCAACGCCATGCACCTGGTCGTCCTCCTGGGTGACCTGGGCGACGTTGTCAAAATCGTGCTTGAATTCCGGCAGGCCGAGATAGGCGTACACCTTTGCCATGGTTGGGCCGGGCTGGGTGGTTAAATCCTCGTAGCGGACGAAAAGCATTTTCTTGTTCCAGCCGCGTTGGTGGATTTCGGCGATGCGGTCGAGGGCCACGCCAAGCGGCGCGGTTTGAATGTGAATCATCGCCCGCTTCAGGGTTGTCGTTCCCGTGCAGTTGAGGTGATTTTCCATGGGGCGATGCTTGTCGGGATTCTGGCGGAACTGTTTTTCGAGCGAGGCGAGAATCTGACGGAGGTCGCGGACGACGCAGACGATCTTTGGCTCCTCGCCCCAGATCATGGTGAGCAGATCGAAGTGGATGCTCCAGCCTCGAGATTTGTCCAGCACAAATGGCTTGTCAGTAATCGCCCGAAAATAGGCAGCCATTCCCGCCCTGCTGAAGGCGAAGAACGCCTTTTTCATCAGATCAGGATCCTGGGCCCGGAATTCGGCGCTGTTGGTGTAATTCAGCCTGGCGCCATAGACCAATTCGAGCAAGCCGGACGTGGGCGTGACATAGAACCCCGGGTTCTGCGCCATGATATTCTGGAACAGCGTGGAACCTGAGCGCGGCAATGAACTCTGGTAGAAAATTCTGGGATCGGCAACTGACGACATAGGCCTGCGATCCAGGAAAAGATCAGTATCCGTCGCGGCATCGGGGGGATGCACTATGTCGCGATTTTATCATCAGCCTGTCGTTTTCGCGAACGCCGTCGTAGCAACCCCCCACTCATCCCGCCGAGCATTACCATCAGGCCGGATGGCTCGGGTACGCTCGTGATCGTCAGGCCGTTGAACCAAACTTCATTCGCGTCGGTCGAGGCATAGCTGCTGGTGCCGGTGGAAGGTAATGGCAACCCGCCGATCTCCAGAAACGCCGTGTCCGCATTTGCAAAGGTTCCCGTTCCAAAAGCATAATTGGCGGTGCTGTTGCCAAACGTGACGTTGCTGATTGCGCCGGTGCTGGTGTCGATTTGGTAAGACAGGGGCGTGCTGGTGAACGGCGTATAGGTTCCGCCGTATCCGATTGGGCTTCCGACCACCGTGCCGTTGACGATCTGCTGGAGTGAGCCGTTGGTGGTGACCTGCAAGCCGGTGAAGCCGACCGTCGGCTTTGGGCCGTAATCGGAGCTGGAATTTGTGCTGACGTTAAAGCCGAGTAATGTGTACGACCCGTTTCCAAGCGTTGTGGGGACAACAGGCGTGCCGTTGAATGCCTGATTATAAAAAATGTTCGCGCTGACCTGGAGCGTTCCGGTATTGTATGCCCCAAGCGGCAGCCCCACGCCGGATCCCTGGTTGCTGCTACTGGTTCCGATGCCTGCCCCGGCATGATTGAGGCTGTTCTTGTTTGCCAGCCACTCGCCATCGCGGATGTGCCCGTCGGCAATATGCTGCCAGGTTCCGCCGGGCAGGTTGGTCGGGCTGGGGCTCAACCCGGGGTTGCCGTTGGCGGTCGACATGGAATTTCCATAGTTGCTGCCGGAGGTGAAATTGTCCTGAACGATGGTCCCCGCCGATGCGGTGGCGGCCATTGCCGAAAATGCGGCGCCAGCGGCCAATGCCGCAACCGCGCCCCAGGATGGGCCCGAAAAGAGCGGTTCACCTGAATTGTCTTCCGCCAATGCCTCGCGCCGCGCCTTACCCGCTTTTAACATGCGATCATCCTCCGTTTAGATGCGCATCGCGCCGGTTTGCGATTCACACCTGAAGGATATAGTGCGGCGATGACGGAGGCGTTGTCGATAAAAGATGCGGAAAGGCGCAGGCAGCCTACTTCCGAACCTTCAAAACGAATGACAGATCGCCCGTCTTCGCCTTTTGATCATAAGCCGCCCCGTCGTCGTCCTTGGCGTCGGGACCGATGCTGTAAATGATCCAATCGTCGCCCTTATGTGCGAGCCGCAGGGGTTTTCCGTCGAAGGGGTCGGCGGGAATTTCATCGAGGAAATCAGGGACCAGCGCATCGAGCGTGGCGGGAAAACTGCCGTGAACCAGGCGGTAATGCGTCATTGCCAGGGCCACCTCGGCGTCGGCGTGCATCGCCTGGGCGCGGGCGGCTATTTCCCGCGCATGATGAATCGCCGGGACGATAGCCGAGGTGATCACGCCGGCATGCCTTATCCGCGCGAAATCTTCGGCGCGTGCGGCCATTTGGAAATAGGGAACGCTTACGGACTGCTGATGATCTGCCATCAGTTCGCGATATGCCGCCACATCGTCCGGCATCAGAAAGACGCGCACCAGGACCTGCACGCCGGTGTTTCCCAGGGCCACAAATTGCACCTTGCTTCCATCCTCATTCATCATCCCCGCCAACTCTTTCATGTTCTCGCGACCGCTCATCAGATCGCTGAAGAGGCTCAAGCCGAACGCTTCCTCGCCTTGAAAGGTGCGCATCATGGCATGGGCGCCAAAGGGTGAATCGCTCAGATCGAGGCCGGTGATCTGCCCAGCCTTCGTCACTTCCGGCAGGATTTCCCCAAGCGTCTCGATGGCAACTCCATTCATCCCGGCCGATACCATCAGGCTGATAAGCAGCGGCTCGTCCGACACCGCCCTCTGCAAGGCAAACATGGTATTCACGTCCGCAACCGCAGCCTCCACCTGCCCGTGAGCCATCTCGTGACGCGCGTCGAGTTGGAGCAAGCGAACCGCCGTTCGCGCCTGGCCAACCTCCGGGAGCAACATGCGAATACTTGGGTTGGCGTAGTCGTGATCGAAGCGCGCCTCGGGCATTGCTGCTCCCTTGCGCAGAAGTTTCAGCGTCAGCTCGTGGCGCTTGAGCAATTCCAGGGCCGCCGGTTCCTGGTCGGGCATTTTAGAATCCGACGGGGACTTGTCGCCGTGAAAGGCGGCGTTGTCGGCGGCGATTTTCGCAAACGCCTTTTCATAAAAGATTGCGCCATTTCGCGAATCGTTGACGTGGGCTGGAGAAATCGAAAGCATCATCGCCCCGGCTTCGGTGCGAAGCCCCGCCGCCTGTGAGCGAACTTCCAAATCCATGTTCCAAAGCGTCATGGTGAGAACCGCGGCGGCGGTGAGCAGGCCCACCGTCAGCCTGCCGCGCGGCCAGTCAAACGCCCCGGTGGCCCGCGCCGATCCATCGCGGCCCCGCCATAATAAAATCGCCATGCCCAGCAGATATGCCAGCAACAGCGAAAGTGAATACTCGAACCAGGTGTGCGGAAAGTCGGCGCTGAATTTGAGCGCGCCGGTTCCGACTGCCGCCGCGCCGAACAGCGCAAACGGCCCAAAAAGCAAAAGAAACAACGCCAACCGCGCGAGCCATCGTCGCCGGATATGGGCGCAGCGGGCGATTGCCGTCGCCGCCCAAAGGAGGGCCGTGATCAGCGCTTCGGCCCAGAAAAGTGCGTAGCTCATTGAAGGTTCCTTTCGTTTTTCGATGTCGCGTCAGAGGTGGATTGATTTGGCGAAGCCGATCGCAAATCGGGAAGCGGCGTCAGATGCTCGCCGGCATGCAACAGGAGTGAAAACCGGATTGCTTCTGATCGGGACAAATCGGGACTGAGTTGCTGCATCGCCGACGCATCTTCGAGCGTCTGGTGCCGTGCGGCGGTGGGTCGAGCGTCGAAGAGCAATGTTGAAGAGAGAGTGACGGCAAGATTAACCGCCAGTAATAAAGATGCGGCCATGGCCGCCGCGAAGGAAATAAAGCCGATGCGCCGATGCGCCGGCAACGATGAAGTTAATTCCGCCGAAACCGCACGCATGATTCGCGATTGCAGCTCGGCGGAGGGTTCGGCGCCGCCGCGGCTTTTCAGCCGTTGTTCCAGGGCCGCCAAATCGGCTTCATTGTCGCGGTCGTTCATCCGAGTCTCCGAGCTTTTCGTGAAGTTTTTCCATGGCGTAGCGGTACCGGCTTGCCGCGGTGTTGGGGCTGATCTGCAGGACGGTTGCGATCTGCGCAAACGTCAGATCCGCATCGACCTTCAGCGCGATCACTTCGCGCTGCCCCTGCGGTAGCGAGGCAAGCGCCCGGCCGAGATCATCGTGCGCCTCCGGCAGCATCGGGGCGTGCCCGGTTTGCCCGGCGGCAAGCCGCCGAAGGTGTTGCCGCTCGCGTGCGGCAGCCGCTGCCCGGCCGGCGATGGCGTGCCGAAGCGAGGAGAACACGTACGCCTCCAGATCGGCAATAATTGCCAGGCGGCCGCGCGCGCGGGCCAGGTTGACGAACACGTCTTGCACGGCATCCTCGGCACAATGGACATTCCCAAGCATCGCTTCGGCCACGCGCAACATTCGCCCGGCCAGCGCCTGATAGAGCGCTTCGTATGCCGCCGGCTCGCCATCCGCCAGGGCATGCGCGAGGGGGTTTGCCGGTGGCTTGGGATTCATCGTTTTTCTAAAGACAAGGAGCGACGGGATGGGGGAATTTGTCTACGGAAATAAAATATATCGCGCGACAATCGAAAACCGCATCCACGGGGGCGGTTGGGGCGAAAGTAACTCTTAATGGTGGTATGCAGGTGGTATGCAGGTAATGGCTGGTGATACACGTGGCGGTGAAGAATGTCTGGTCTGAGGTATTGATAATCCGCAGACAAATGAGCCGCGCTCGGAGGGTAATCCGGGAGTACCCTTCGTGCGCGGCTCTTTGCGCCCTTGCGTCCGAAACGGGCAAAACCGTGCGGCGCGTATTAGGATGACGATTGCGCATCTCCGACATTTTCATGCCGCATGCGCGTGAAAGTAATCGCGAAACCGCAAGCAACAACTGACGCATCACCGCGAAAACCCCGCTCTGGCATTCCCACTCGTTGAACGTGTATCACACGTGCATCATCCCATGACAATTGCCATTTTTCCGCGCAATGCGATGCCCGCATCCGTTGGCCCACGAGGCGGGATGTGTTACGCTTGATTTGGGAAATAATTGCGCGCCCGGGCCTTATGCCGATGTCAATGTTCCATCCACAGGCGATGCGGCGCATCTTAAACGGGTAATGGAGCAACAATGAGACATAAATCGACGTTTCCCAGATTCGCGAAATTTGTTCTTGGCGCTGCCGTTGCTTTGGGCACAACCCGCGCTGCGTCGGCGGCGGCAACCGTCAAGGAAGTTGACGCGGCGGTCGATAAGGCCGTCGCCTATCTCCTTTCTCAGCAAAAGCCCGATGGCAGTTGGGAAAACGGGCCGCGCCTCGACAAGCCTGAAACCATGGTGCCGTTCGTCCCGTCGAAATACGCCACGTATGGCGGAGAGACGGCGATTGTCACTTACGCACTTCTGGCGGCGGGACAGAATCCGCAGAGTGAACCGATGAAAAAGGCCGTCACCTGGCTCGAGCACATCGATCTCCATGGCACATATGCCATCGGCCTGCGCTCGCAGGTTTGGAACTTGTTGCCGGACACGGACCACACCAAGCAGTTTAACTTCGCCCGCGATCGCGATCGCGATTACGAGTATTTCGGCCGCATGATGAAGGGTCCCAACGCGGGGTTTTACACCTATACATACGGCGCGGACCTGGGCGGCGTCTTAGCGCCGGGAATGAAGGCGCTGGAACAGACCGGTCTCGATGAAAAATCGACCTTCGACCGGTCCAACAGCCAGTATGCCGTGCTGGGCGCGTGGGCGGTCGAGCAGGCGGGCGCGGAAATGCCGGTGAGGTATTGGGAAGAGGAAGACCTCGCCTGGAAAAATGCCCAGAAGCCCGATGGCACCTGGAGCTATAACAACGTCGTCAACCCGAACATGGTGTATGAGCGCGGCCCGGATGGAAAAGTGAACGTGCGGCCCATGAAGGCCACCGATCACATCGTCGATTCAACCCCCACCATGACCTGCGCCGGCGTTGCCACCCTGTACATCACCCAGGATTACATCATGCGCGCCAAGGCGCATCTGTTTGATACCTGCAACGGCGGCGTGCCCAATCCCTACATCGAAAAAGGACTCGCCTGGCTCGATAAGCACATCGACCAGACTATGTCCCTCAACAGCGGAAACTATCATTACACCATCTACGGCATCGAGCGCATCGGCGTGGCCAGCGGGCGAAAATACATCGGCGGCGTCGACTGGTTCCAAAAGGGCGCGCAGGTTCTGGTGCAAACCCAAAACACCGATGGCTCGTGGAACAGCACCCTTCACGACACCTCCTTCTCCATCCTCTTCCTCATGCGCGGCCGGGCGCCGGTCATGATGAACAAACTCATTTACACCAACACCTCCGGCCACCAGAATGATCCGTGGGACGAACGCCCTCGCGATGCGGCCAATCTCGCCAAATGGATGGGCAAGCATTCCATCGAAGGCTTTCTCAATTGGCAACTGGTCGACCTGAAATATCCGGTTGAGGAATTCCACGATTCCCCGATCCTGTACATCTCCGGAAGCGAGCCGCTCAATCTCAGCAATGAAGATGTCAATAAACTTCGCCTGTTTGTGCAGCAAGGCGGGATGATTCTCGGCAATGGAGACTGCGGGCGCAAATTGTTCGACACCAGCTTCAAGAAGCTGGGCAACCGACTTTTCCCGGCTTATGAATTCAGGGTTTTGGCGCGCAATCATCCGATTTTCAGCGAGCAATACCTGGCTTCGAAGTGGAAGGTTAAGCCGCAGCTTGAAGGGCTGAGCAATGGCGTTCGCGAGCTGATGATTCTGATACCCGATGCCGACCCGGGCCGTGCCTGGCAAAACGATTCCTATAAAATGCGCGATGAGCTTTTCCAGCTCGGCGGGAATATTTTCCTGTATGCCACCGGGCGCGAGAATCTCCGCAAAAAAGGTGACAGTTATATGGTGACCGCCACCGGCGAGGCTACCCGGACGATCGGGATCGCCCGCATCATGGCCGGCGACAACCCCGACCCCGAGCCGGGCGGTTGGCCGCACCTGGCCGCCATCATGCAGAACGAAAACCGGATTCACCTCGACGTGCATCCGGTGAAGCTGGGGACCGGCGACCTGGCGAAATACAAAATCGCCGACCTGACCGGCACCACCCGATTGGCGCTCAATGACGAGCAGCGCAAGGAACTCAAGGCCTTCGTCGACGGCGGCGGGACGCTGATCGTCGACGCCGCTGGCGGCACATCCGCCTTCGCCGATGCTGCCGAGGACCAGCTCAAGCAAACCTTCGGCGCCGCCGCCACGGCGGGTTTGGAAACGCCGCTTCCGCTGTCGCATCCGGCGTTCGACAATCCGCTGGCAAAGGTGGAGGACGTGCATTACCGCGTCTTTGCGCGTGCGGCGCTGGTCGGCAACCAGAAGGAGCCGCGCATCCGCGGCATCCTCGCCCCCGATGGCGCCCGCGTCGGCGTCTTCTACAGCCGCGAAGACCTGACCGGCGGCCTGGTCGGTGAAGCCGTCGACGGCATCGTGGGCTACGATCCGCAGAGCGCCATTCAGCTCATGCGAAGCATGATTTTGTACGCCGACGGCGCGGGAAAATAAGAGCCGGACGGGTTAATCCTACAACGCGATCGTCGAAGCAAAATGCCCGACGCTCGCCAAGGCGCGAAGGTACGGGTTCCAAACCGTGTTCTACGTGATTCCGCCGAAATGAGAGGCCAATGCCGACGACAAGCGCGGCGATCGTTCCCCCGCATGCGGCCCTGGCGGCTTATCGCTGCTGCAACCTGTGCGAGCACCGGTGCGGGGTGGATCGGCTGGCGGGTGAAGTTGGCTTTTGCAAGGCGGGCCCTTCTGCGCGCGTCTTTCGCCATCGCGTCGAATATGGCGAGGAAATCGAGCTGATTCCCTCCCACCTGTTTTACCTTTCCGGGTGCGACCTGCGCTGCGCATTTTGCATCGCCGGCATCAACGCGTTCGATCCATCGCGCGGCGCGGAATTGACCAGCGGCTTTTTCAACAGCGCAGTTGAATGGGGCATTAAGCAAGGGGCGCGGAATATCCAATGGGTTGGCGGCGAGCCGACCATTCACATTCCGGCGATATTGAATGTGATGGCGCATTGCCCCGCGCTGCCGCCGGTGGTGTGGAAGTCTGATTTTCACGGCACGCCGGAGGCGTTCGCCATGCTCAAGGGAGCCGTGGATGTTTACGTGGCCGACTTGAAATTCGGCAACGATCGGTGCGCGCGACGAATTGGCGGCATCGAGAATTATCTACACATTGTCACGCGGAACCTTATAATGGTTTCGAAAACAACGAGGCTGATCGTCCGTCATTTGCTCTTGCCGGGACATGAGGCATGTTGTTACCGGCCGATCACGGCGTGGATGAAGAAACATCTGCCGGATGTCCCATTCAGCCTGCGGGAGGGATACATGCCCAGCTGGCGGTCGCGGAGTTTTCCAGAGTTGGCCGAGCCGCTCGGTATTGCCGCGGCCCAAAGCGCCCGCGAGGTTGCCCGCCAGGTGGGATTAAGGGTGATCCAATGAAACGATCCGCCAAGAATTGCGACCACAGGGGCGATGGCGCCAACGCGCCGCTTGCAACAGCCAGGCCGTCGACTGATCGAACCAAGCCTTCCGCCGCCATTGATGAAACCTCCATCACCGAAATCACCGTGCAGGCTGACGGGCGGGTGTACGTGTTCGGGGCATCGCGGCAGGTGTTGGAAATCCTGGAAATGCTCGATCCGCAAAGCCCCCGCCTCGGCGCGCTGCTCAGTCGCGTGCGCAGCCTGGAATCGAACGGAGACCCGGCATGAAACCCCCTTCGGCGTCAGTAACGGAGACAACCGCGCTGCCCGCGCCGACGCCGGACGTGTCAGGGAAGCCTTTGTCGAAATGCCTGACGCCGGAAGATGAGTTGGAGGTGCTGATCCGGGCGCGGTATCCGATCATTTACGTGGTGAGCTGGGAGGAAGAGCGGGTTGAGAAGCAGCTGGCGGAGATTGCCGCAAGCCGGAATAAAAAACTTCACGTCTGGACCTACACGCAGGGGATCGTGAGGTACGGCGCAGAACCGCAACGATCCAAGGCCGCCGCCGGTAGCACGACCGATCCGCTCTCGGCGTTGGATGCGGTGCTGCAACACGTCGAGCCGGCAATATTCCTGTTCAAGGACTTCCATCCCTTCATGGAAGAAAACCGGGCGAATCTGGCGGTGATCCGGCGATTAAAAGACGTTGCCTATCACCTGCGGGATACCTATAAGACCATCGTCATCGTGTCGTCGGTGCTGAAGATGGCGGCAGAGCTGGACAAGGATATCACCCTGCTTCAGTTTCTCCCGCCCGGCGTGGCGGATTTCAATAAATTGCTCGACCGGATCATCGACGATCTGAAGGACAAGCCGGAGGTGAAGATCAACCTCGACCCCGCCGGGCGCGAACGGCTGGTGCATGCGGCGCGCGGGCTGACGCTGAAGGAGGCGGAAAATGTTTTTGCCAAGACACTGGTTCTCGACGGCACGCTCGACGCCGACGATGTCAGCATCGTCTTCAGCGAGAAGCAGCAGATCATCAAAAAGAGCGGACTGTTGGAATATTTTGCCACCGACGAGGCGTTTTCCAGCGTCGCGGGCCTGGAGCATCTCAAGCAATGGCTTGTGAAGCGCAGCACGGCTTTCACGGAGCGCGCGGCCGACTTCGGCCTGCCATCCCCGCGCGGCATCATGCTGCTGGGCGTGCAGGGGTGCGGAAAAAGCCTGTGCGCCAAGGCGGTGTCCAGCTTGTGGAAGCTGCCATTATTGCGGCTGGACGTGGGGCGGATGTTTGGAAGTTTGGTGGGCTCGAGCGAAGAGAACATCCGCCGGGCCATTCTAACCGCCGAGAGCGTAGCGCCGGCAATCCTGTGGGTGGATGAAATCGACAAGGCGTTTTCCGGATCGGTTGGGTCGGCCGGAAGCGACGGCGGAACCGCCCAGCGGGTGTTCAGCACGTTCCTGACATGGCTGTCGGACAAGACAACGCCGGTCTTTGTCATCGCCACCGCCAATGATATCAGCCAGCTGCCTCCGGAACTGCTTCGCAAGGGCCGGCTGGATGAGATTTTCTTCGTCGACTTGCCGAGCGAAGAGGAGCGCCGGGCGATTTTTGCCATTCACTTGGAAAAACGCCGTCGCAGCGCCGCGGCCTTTGATCTGCCGCTTCTGGCCCGCCACAGCGATGGATTCAGCGGCGCCGAAATCGAGCAGGTGATCGTGTCGGCACTTTTCGACGCGTTCAGCGACAATAGCGACCTGGACACCCGCTACATCCTGGCCAGCATTGCCGAAACCGTGCCGCTTTCCAAAACAATGAGCGAGAGCCTGGATCGGCTGCGAACCTGGGCACAGGGTCGCGCGCGTCCCGCTTCGGGAAGCGCCGCCCTGGCGGCGCCAGCGGCCCGGCGGAAGATCGAATTCTGAATACTCAAACTGAGCGGTTCAGTGGACAGCGCGTAGAGTAAAACCCGGAGGGGTCTGCAACCGGTCTTTTCGGAGCAAATCCCATGAGTTCTGTCATTGTCATCACACCTCTGATCGTCGCCGGCTGGCCGGTGGTGTCGGCGGCGGTGACCGCCGCCATTGGAACGATGGGTTTCAGCATTATTCCCTCGAAGCGGTCGGCGTCGGCTGTTACCCAATCTCAGAATCGAGCAGAGATCGAAGTGGAGGAGAGCGATATCCTCAGCGAAGCCGGCGCGGCGCAGCGCGAGATCGTCGTCGAGCGCGACGGAATCCGCGCGACCTTCAGCCGCGACGCGCGCGGCGCGCTCAAATTGTGCATCGACGGCGAGGGCCATGAAAAAGCCGAGCTGCATCGCATCGGGCAGGAACTGATGGGCCGGGTCACGCAGCAGTACGCCTATCACCGGATTGTCACGGAGCTGCGCGAGCGAAACATGACGATCGTGGACGAGGAAATTGGCGCTGACAGGACGGTGAAGCTGCGCGTGCGCAACGGCTAAGCATCTGCCGGAAAACAGTCCGTACAAGTTTTCTCGAAAGACTCCAAGTCCGTTACCCAAGACGCCGGTTCTGAGGTACTCCGAAGAGCCAGGTTGTGCCGGGAAAGATCCGGCGAATATCCTCGCGGACCTTGTTATCGCGAGAAGAATTTTAACCACGAAGGCACGGAGGCGCAATCGACATTCACGGGTGTGCGCAAATGACTTCCAGTAAGAGAAGACAAAAGAGAGATCTCGATGCGACGGCGCTCATTAGTCGAACCACACCTCCGTGCTTCCATGCCTCCGTGGTTATTCTTCTTTTCTTTTGGCAGCCGCCAGCGGCCGCGCTGAGGAGTACCTCAAAACCGGCGTCTATCGGAAAGGACACATTATGGCAGATGAAGAACTTGAAATTGAAATCGACGCCACCGGCAAGGTCACCATGCGCACCAAGGGAATTAAAGGCCCGGCGTGCATGGATTACGCCGACTTGATCGCCCAAATCGTCGGGCGCGAGGAAAACCGGCAGACAACTTCTGAATATTACGAGACCGACGAGACGGCGGAGCGCCGCATCGACATCAGGCAGCGGCGCTAAGTTGCAGGCAGGTCCGGCATGCAATGCTCGAATTGCCAATTCTTCAACATGCCCGGCAGCGACGCCTGCGGGCGCTGCGGGACATCGTTGCGGCTGTCGGATGCGGCCATTGCAGTGCTGCCGCCACGCGCTTCGCCGCTGCAAAAGCGGGTGCGGCGAATCAGGTCGGTCTGGCGCAATGACCGGCCGGCGCAGAATGCATTTCAGCGGGGACCCTTTGCATGCGGCGTGCGCAACGCGGTCGAATCCGGCTCGCATCTGGCCCTATTCCTGGCAGCCGTGATCCCCGGCCTGCCTCACCTGGCGCGCGGGCAGAACATCCGCGCTCATTTGTTCTTTTGGAGTTTCCTGCTAGCCATCACGACGGCGCTGGCGATGATGGGAACATACCACAGCGGGCTGGTTCTGGGCCTGGCGTTCAGCATTCATTCCGCCGCCATTGCCGATGTCGTTCATCAGCGCTATCCAACCCTGCAATTTCGTCTCAGAATGCTCCAGGGGGCGTTGGTCTCGGCGGCGTTGGTCATATTGATTTACGCGCCAATTGGATTCGTTATCGGATCGATTGCAGCGCCGAACATCGTCAGCACCCAGATCCTCCCATTTCAACAGGGAGATGTTATTTTAGTCAATCGGCTGGCGCGGCCGGCAGTGGGCCAGATCGTGCTGTATGCGCTTCCCGACGAGGGCGATCCAGCCCGTTTGCCGCAACTGCGCGAAGGACAAAGGTTGATAGTATATGTCGGGCGGGCGGCTGACCGAATTCTCGCCGGCCCCGGCTCGGTGGTCGAATGCCGGAAAGGCGTGCTTTATGTCGACGGCCGCATTTCCGAGAATCTGCCTCTCAATCCGGTTAAGCTTCCCGATGCATGGCAGGCAACGTTGCCGGCCGATACCTTTTTCATTCTGCCCAGCGCGCTTCCCCGCCGGCCCGAGGAGCGGCATAATATTGAGGATTCGACCAACTGGCTTCATTTGGCGTGTATTCCGCGAGGAGGGATCGTCGGCAGGATCGTTGCCCAGACCCATCCGCTGAAGCAGTTTCATTTTGTTCGATGAGGAACCGGGCTTGCAATGTCGCGATTCAACCGCCTGGAATTCGAGCCGTCCCGCAAGCCGCCTGCCGATGCGCCTTCGGCCGAGCCGCAGGCGCGGCGCATCACGCCGGATCCGGATCACGATGAACATCATTGGCTGAAGCTCGCCGAAGCGCAGCGCCGGCTGGGCCAATACGAAAACGCCCTGCGTTTCTACTCGCGAGCGCTCGAGTGGGACAAATCGGTGGTGAGCGGCTGGGTGGGACAGGTGCGGATGCTCATCGCGCTGGAGGAATATCCCGAGGCCGAGCTTTGGGCGCGCAAGGCGCTGGAGCTGTTCAAGAACAATGCCGATCTGCTGGCCGGCCGCGCGCAGGCATTATCCCGGCTCGCAAAAATGAAGGATGCACTCGGCAGCAGCGATGCATCGATCAATCAGCCGGGGCACGGGAGCTATCCATGGCTGGTGCGCGGCGAATTAATGCTGGCGCGAGGCGAAAAGACGGCAGATTATTGCTTCGGCAAGGCCATGCAGATGGACGGCGATTGGCTGTTGCTGCTGGAAATCGGCCAGACTCACCTGCATTACGGCCACGCCGCCAGCGGGCTGGAGCCGACCCGACGGGCGGTTCAGCGTGCGCCGGATCAGGTGCTGGCATGGTATTGCCAGGGCCAGTGCGAGGCCGCCCTGGGGTTGAGCGACGCGGCGACGGTCAGCTTCGAGCGCTGCCTGGATTTACTGCCGGATTACGCCGACGCGCGGATCGCTCTTGAACAACTGAGCCGGGCGAAGCCGGTTCGCGGCTTCTTAAAAACCTGGTTTGGTTTGAAATAAAGGGGGACAGATGGCAGCGAGCCTGGATCAAATTCTTCGTGCCAGCCGGGAGCAGTTTGCCAGCGACATTCATCTCGTCCGCGGGATCGCCCCGGCGTTTCGCGTGAATGGGGACATACGCATCGCAAAGGGAGAAGCGCTGGATGAGCCGCAGCTTCGGGCATTGGTCGATCAGCTGTTGACGGAAAAGCAGCAGAAAACCTTTGCCGACGAGTTGCAGCTTTGCTTCAGTCGCCATTGGCCGGGGCTGGGACGATTTCGGGCAAGCCTTTATTTTCATGGCGGCTGTCCGGAAATGGCTATCCGCGTTTCCGAGGCGCACATCCGCCCGCGCAGCGAGCTTCGGCTGCCAACCATCGTCGACGAACTGACCCGAAGGCCCGGCGGGTTGATCCTCATCACCGGCGCGACAGGAGTCGGCAAGACAACCACGCTGAATTACATGGTGGACCTGATCAACCGCGAGCGGCGGGCGAAAATCATCACCATCGAAGACCCGGTCGAATACACCCACGAAAACCGAAACAGCATCGTTATCCAGCAGGAAGTGCATACCGATACGCCGTCGTTTGGAAAAGCGCTGATCCACGTCCTGAGGCAGGATCCGGATGTGATTGCCGTGGGTGAAATGCGCGACACGGAAACCATCGCCACCGCCCTGACCGCCGCCGAGACCGGGCACCTGGTGCTTGCCACGCTGCACACGCCGGACGCGGTTCAAACCGTGCAGCGCATGCTCGGCGCATTCCCGGCCGAGCAGCAAAGCAACATCGCCTATCAGATTGCCGGCAGCCTGCAGGCGATCATCGCACAAAATCTCCTTCCCCGCGCCGATGGGAAGGGACAGGTGCTGGCGTGCGAAATCTGCATCGCCACCGGCGCCATCCGAAAAATGATTCGCGACGGCGAATCGCACCTGATGACCAACGAAATCCAGATGGGCCGAAAGTTCCAGATGCAAACGATGGACGTGGCGCTGCTGGAACTGTATCAGCAGGGTGAAATTTCCTACGACACCGCCGTCTCCTGCGCGAAGGATCCCAACAGCTTTAAGCATAAGATTGCATGACGGGTTAACCGTCCTTGGGACTGCTAACCCGACTTTCGCACTTTGACGGCTCAAGCCGCATTCTTAGGGGCACCAAGGCCATTTTACCCCCGTAGGTCTGCACTACAAAATCGCGCGGAATGTGCTCGCCGCCAGCTCCACTTTCCCTCCTCGAATCCGCG
>DASRRM010000106.1:0-5967 GCA_035695715.1 Tepidisphaeraceae bacterium | reverse complement strand
ACCTCCCATACGCGGATTGCCCGGCTTTCGAGCCAGGACCTGATTCCGCTTCTTTTGAGGCATCCCCGCTTTTATTGCCAGTGTCGACCCGTGACCTATAGCCGACTCTTTGAATTAAGACACGGGCGAGACGCCCGTGATACGGGAAAATCCGGCCGCGCCGACGTGGGCGGGTGTTTTGTCTGCGGTCAACGGCCGCGCTGAGGACTACCTCAGACACCGGCGTGCGCGTTACGAATCCGTAACCCAACGTCCTCCACTCATCGATTCGCGGCAGACAACAATGCGTCGTCACATGTTATCGCCTGCGTCCCCCCAAAAATTGCGCAAGCTCGCGCCGAAGCCCGCGCGCGATATTTCACGGCTTCCAAACCCCGTTTTCTCCCACGACGATCGCTCCATGGTTATCGGTCGTAAACCGGTGCAGCGGACCGGCCGAATCCGGCACCGGCTGCTCCTGTGCGGCCGGTGCATCGCTGGTGAATCGCTCCAGCGATCGCTTTAGCGTTGACAGCACAAACACGCCGCCATCGGGCGCCCGGCGGACGATCGCCGGTAACGGCGAATTGGCGGGAAGCACCGCATCCAATACCGCCGCGGCAGGGCTGTTTTTTATATCGAAAAGTTTGTGCCCGCCGGCATCAAAGCAGGCGATATGGCCCGCCACGTCAGCGGTCCATACGCGGCCGGTGGAATCGACGGCGATCGATCCGCCGGAAACTTTCAGTTCGCTCAGCCGCGCTCCGCTTTGAGTTCCGATGACCAATACGCCCTGGCGAACCTGCGTGCCGTGATAGGTTGAGACCTGCCGGTATGCACACAGCACGACCGGCGTTCCGTCGGCGGCGGCCAGGGCCAGGTCGGTGGGCGGCCAAAGGGTGCCGATGGCTGACAGTAATTTCCCGTCGGGGGAAAATTTCTTCAGCGCGCCCTTGGCGCCGATGACGGCTTCTTCGAACGGCGCACCATCCTGGTTGATGCCCAGCACGCTGGTTTTCCCCCAGGCGTTGGTCGTGACCCAGATGTTGCCGGATCCGTCAACGCAGATCGCCCGCGCCCCGGTGCCCAGCTTCGCATTATCCTCACCCGGCTTATCGGAAAAATCACCGAAACGCCGGATGTGGCCGTCGACATCGATGCGAACGATTTCCACCCGATTTTTCGGCGGATCAACCAGCAGCGCTATCAGCGCTTTGCCGCTCGGATCGACGGCTACATCGCGGATCAGTTTGCGATCCTGCCCCAGCGCTGCCAGCATTTTTTCCGCATTTCCTGGCCACGCACTCGGTGTTGGTGCATGGAAGGATTTGATCCGTAGATTTTCCTTGTCCTTCCATTGGCCCAGGACCGCAACGCCCGCCGGATCGACGGCAATGTTGACCTGCCCGGCGGGCGCCGCGCCGGCCGGCCAGGTTCGCGGGTCGTTCCATGTCAGCGCGAGATCGGTTCCCTGCTTCCATAATTCATCGCGCCGCCGGCTTTGCTCCTGCTCCTTCGACAATTCCTGTTTCAGCGCGGCGATTTGCACCTTTAGCTCAGCCGTCGCTGCTTCGGTTTGCCGGCGGGCCTGCTCGGCGGCCGTCACAATCTCAAACTTTCCGATGGCAAGCTCGCGCCCATCGTCAGCCGAGGCCTTCCACGAATAAACGCCAAGGGCCGCGGTCTCCGGCAGCTTGAATTCAGCCGACATCGCGGTGAGTTTGAACGGCTCAACCTGAGCGTCCACGGTTTTTCCCAGCAGCGTTTTTCCGCCGGCATCCTTCGCTTCGAAAATGACCTTTGCCGACTCGGCGTGGTCGCGCACCGTGGTGGCGCGCGTCTTGAAAACCAGCGTTCCACCGGGCATCAGAACGTCGGGAATCACCGGCGGCTCGTAGGCGACGGTCGGCCCGTCGAAGGGAACATCCCGGCTGTCGTAGGCAAGCGTGAACGATGCGGAAGTGGATTCGCCCGGCTTCAGATCGATCGGCCTGGTGTGCGGCTCAAATGTGAAATGCCACTCCGAATCGCCGCCAAACCAATACTGCATGAAGTCATATTGCTTGCGATCGTAGTAGATGTAGGCAGGCCCGCCGGACGTCAGCACCGCGCCCCAGCCGCCGGCTTCGTAGCGCGGCTTGTCGGCCTTGAAGCCGGGCGTGAATCCGCTGAAGGGATGGTCGATCGGCGCGCCGCCGGAGGCGATGCCCATCTCGCGGTTTCCGCGGGATTCGCCGAAGAATTCCACGGTTTTGGACGTCGGCAGGAACCACAGCGCCCGCCCCGTTTCCATGGGCGGAACCTGCCCGAAGACCGCATGCACCATGTAGCGAAACTGCGGGGCGACGCCGTCGCCGGCGTTGGTGATTTTCACATCCACCTTAAGCCGGGTCGTGCCCGGTTCGATGGTCATGGTGCGCTCGACTTTCAGGTCGAGCGGATTGGCGACGTCCGCGCCGGTGAGATGGCGCAGCAGCGCCACGGCGATTTTTCCGCCGCCGCTGACCGTGAGCGCGGCGCGATCCGGCCCGCGCGAGAGAATCTTGTATTGGAACGGCTCCCCCTCCCAACGCCCGCCGTAGTGATACGGGCAGTCATCCAGCCATTCGAAGCCCGACGTCGGCGATTTCCGGCTCTTGTCGGTGTAGGTGATGATCCGCCCTTCCAATTCCGGCACCACCTCCACGATGATCCGCTGGTTTTCCATGCGGATGATGGTGTGCTCGGCCCCTTCAAATTTGCGCTTGGTTTCTGTCAGCGTGCATTGGGCGAAAAGCGTCTGCGCGCCGAGGAAAACCAAAAGCACCGCGCCAAGAGCTGATGTACGAATAGCCGGTGATGTTGAATTCATTTTGCGCCTCCCTTTTCCACCGAAGCCGGCGCGGACGAAACAATCGGCGTCAGAATTGCCACGTGCGGCAGGCCGCCATGCGTTGTGTATTCGGCGCGAAGGATTACTGGCTCGCGCGGCAGGGGCGATGGCCCGGCGGGCAATGTCACCGTCACCGCCGCCCCCGGCGCCATATCGGGAATGGAAAACTTTCCGACGCCCTTCGGCCAAAGCGTCACCGAATGCAACGTATATGGCATCTGGTTCCCCAGCCGAATCTGCACGCGGCCGTCGACGGCCCGCTTCGCGGCTGCAATCAGGTCCTGATACAGATCGCGGTTGGCGCGGGTGATGGTCCCGCCGGCCGATTCATTGTCCGGCGGGGGAACCGCCGGCGCCGGCTGATCGAGCGCGCCGCCGCTGTAATCGAACAACAGCGAGCCGGCGATTCCCTTTTCCAGCCAGTATTGCCAGAGATGATCCCGCGCAAAACTCATGTCGTTCCAGTTCACCTCCGTGCTCATGATCGGCTGCTCGGTCACGGCGGCGGTGATGGAATCCACCCCCTCTTTGCTCAACAGATATTGGCAGCCGACGATGTCGACGCCCTTCACGCGGCCATCGCGCGCCTCGGCTTCCCATTCGCCGCTGCCCTTGGTCGCCAGCACCGGGCGGTGATATGGATCATACTTGTGAAACGCGTCGAGGATGGCAACGCGTGCCTCTTCCGGCTCGCCGTGCAGCTCGTTGGTTGCTTCCCACATAATCACGCCGGGGCAATCTGAAAGCGCCGTCGTCCACCCGCGCACGGCCTTATCGATGTTGGATGTATCCTGCGGATTGTAGAACGTGCATTTTTCCACGGAGGCCAATAGCGCCCCGCCCGCGCTGGTGAGCAGTCCCTCGGATTGATAGAGGTTGATGGCGGCCGGATCGGTTGGCCCGCGAAAGCCGTTGCCGCCCATGATGCGAAGCTGCCAGCGCTTGTGCGGCGCGTCGCCGCTGCTTCCCTGGGCCTTGAAGATGAAGCGCTCGTTATTGAGGTAAAAGTCGCGGCGATCGCGCACTTCAAAGGTGACAGTGTGATAGTTAATCCCATCGCCGTCGAGAATCTTCCCATCATCGCCGACAAGAACAAATGTCGCCCGGCAGGTATTGAAGCGCGGCTTTTCGTTCCGCGTCACACTCACCCCATTCAGGCCGGGGTTTAACGTGATCTGCTGTTCTTCCGAGGCAAAAAGGGGGCAGTTTCCCGTATAGGCGATGCTGCCATCGTATTGCCCGTAGAGCGCACGCAGGGTGCAATGTTTTTGTGCGCTGGTTTCGTTGGCAAGAACGACGCGGAAAGTAAACCTCCGATCCTCCCCGGGCTTTGAAGCGTCAAAGGAAATATTCCTTACATAAACTGGCGGCGTCAGGTCCAGATGCAAATCACCGCGGATTGCCGCTGCAGGATGCGGCCGAAACATCCCGCTGGTGCTGCGCAGGCGAACGGCGAATTGCGCTGATCCCTCCGGCGGCAGCGGTGCCGGCAGGGAAATTTTCACCGGCCCCTGCGGCGGCAGGTCGAGAAACAACATGCGCGTTTTTGCGTTTTGCTCGCCCTTAAACCGGCTGTGAAATTCGATCCAATGCGACAGGACAGCCATGTCTTCGATCGGCCGGGTCTCGGGAAGGGCCATCTGGTCAATCGTGACGGCGGCGCTGTCGGCGACGCCTGCCAGGCGGAGAAATCGCGGTTGAAGCCCGCCATTTTTACTCCACGAAATCGTGCGGTGTAATGTCACCCACCCGCGAAAGAATTCGTCGTTGACAATGATGCCGGGCAATGTTGCCGAGGATATTTCCGGCGGTTTCCAGTTGGCCGGGCGATTGCCGCCGGCGACGGAATACGGCTCTATTTTCGTGACATTCCATTTTCCGGCCAGATTCAGGTGGGCGCGAATGCCGACTTCAATCGGCTCGCTCCAGGCCGCCGAAATGGGCTTCGTTGCATTTGCCTCGATTATTTCCGCGCGAACGTGGATCGCGCCGGCGAGGATTCCGTCGGCCGAAAGATTGAAGACCAACTTCCCTGCCGCCGCGACTTCGGCGATGGGTCGTTCGACAATTGTGCGGCAAATTTCACCGGGCTTTTCCCCGGGCGCGGCGGGAAGATCGATGTCGCGAATTTCAGAGACGCGCAACACCGCACCGGCGGGCGCAGGCGGGATGTTATCGAAGACAACGGTTCCCGATGTTGACCTGCCGAACGCAAGATAACGCTCGTGCAGGTCAATTTCGTGAATCGCCGCCGCTTGCGAAAGCAACGGATGACAGAACAAGCAAATGATTGCAATCGCCGCAGCCGGCAACATGCCTTTGCCACCAGGAATTCGCCCCGCCATAATCAGCCTCCGGCTTTGCGGACGTTTTGCTTCAGAAAATGGGAAAATCGTGAGGAACTGCATTGTTTACTGCAAGCGGGGAAAATTGTTAAATCAAAGATGAAGCGCGAGGGCTGGTTCGAAACGTTCACGCCGGTGTCTGAGGTACTTCTTAGCGCGGCCTCCGGCCGCAACCAAAATGCAACGCGCCAAGAACGCCAAGAAGCCAAGAGCGCCAAGGCGGAACGAAATTGTTCTTGGCGCGTTTGTCGCGAAATGCCGCTGATTCGGCGCCCGCGCGTCGAGTTTGACGCGAAGGCACGAAGGCACGAAGAGACGAAGGACTCGAAGAGATTTCCCGCATCAGCGCGAACTTTCGCGCCTCGACAAAACGAGTTTTTCTTCTTGGCGCTCCTGGCAGCCTGGCGTTCTTGGCGCGGGATTCTTGTTTTCGCAAGAAGAATTTTAACCACGGAGGCACCGAAGCACGGAGGTGCAATCGACATTGAACGCATGTGCGCAAATGCCCTAAGAGAAGAAAAAAGAGAAAGATGTTTTATATGCGGGGCGCGCATCACGCGACACCACACCTCCGTGCTTCGGTGCCTCCGTGGTTATTCTTTCTTTTGGTTGCGGCCACGGCACTGGAAATGTGTTGTACCGAAGCAGAAATGTCACCCCTTAGCCGAAGCAGAAGTGTCACCCCTCCCTCCGGAGTAAACGGTGGGGATGGAAAAACTGAAGATGTCTTTGAAGGAACGGATTCGGCTGGAAGCATTGGGCCGGGTGAAG
>DASRRM010000105.1:0-6085 GCA_035695715.1 Tepidisphaeraceae bacterium | reverse complement strand
CGGGGATGACCTCCCATACGCGGATTGCCCGGCTTTCGAGCCAGGACCTGATTCCGCTTCTTTTGAGGCATCCCCGCTTTTATTGCCAGTGTCGACCCGTGACCTATAGCCGACTGTTTGCGCTCTTTGCGCCTTTGCGGTTAACCGGCTTGGGTTCTCTGCGCAAAACCGGATCGTCGGGCTGGAATAAACGCAACAAAAACCAACCCACGCGAACCGAGTTCTACTTCGCTTTTTCCGTCACGCCCGGCCATGTATCCGTGCGGAAGGGAACCGTCGGCAGACCAGCCTTGTTGTACAGGTTTCCCTCTGGATTATTCGCCCAGTCGTAGCGGACGGCAGCCGGCTTTTCCACGTCTTTGCTGGAAACGACCACGGTGTCGCCTTCAATCTTGGCGTCGGCCCAGTGCCATTTCTTGTCTTCCCCGGCGATTTGGAAGCCTTTGAGCTCGCCGCCGCCCTTGGCGTTCAGGCCGTCGGCGAAATCAAAGTGGAGCGTGACCTTGTTGCCATCGGTTTTTGATTCCTTGTATTCCGGGCCGGAGTAGTCGACCTTTTTGCCGTAGGTTTTGGCCAGCGCGACCAGCTCCAGGCGATGGCCGACGTCCTGCTTGTTGTGCGGGTGAATGTCGCCGGGATTGTTGGCGTCGGCCAGGTCGATCGCCAGTGCTTCGCCGTTGTGCGGCTGGGCGGCGGTCATCGCCTGCGCCTCGCGCAGCTCGGCCCAGTCGCTGTCGCCGGGCTGTTTCGGCGGGTCCTGGTAATTCGCCAGGGAAACGATGTAGAAATCCATATCCGGCTCATGCCAGACGTCGCGCCAGCTCTTGATCATCGCCGGCAGCAGCTTGCGATATTGATACGCCCGGCCGGCATTGCTTTCGCCCTGGTACCAGATCGCGCCCTTCACCGCGAACGGAACGATCGGCGCAATCATCCCGTTGTAGAGCGTCGAAGCCGAGTTCTGATCCGGCTTTTTCGATTTCTCCATCCGCTCGACCAGCGGCTTGAGGTCAGGATCGCTCTCCATATAGGATTTTTCAGTCCACGCCTCGGCAGGCGTCCCGCCCCATGAAGTGTGAATCAAACCGACCGGCACCTTCAAATCATTCTGCAAATCGCGGCCGAAGAAATATCCCACGGCGGTAAAGCCATTCCAACCGCCAAGCCCCACTGTCTTCGGCCCGCATTCCAGCCATTCACCCGCGGCAGGAGGCTGAGGCTTGAGATCGCTCAGCGGCTTGCCGGAAACGGCCCTGGGAACCGCGAACAGGCGAATCAGCGGATGATTCGACTCGGCGATTTCCTTTTCATGATTTGACGCATTGCCGATGCCGAACTCCATGTTCGATTGCCCCGAGCAGATCCACACTTCGCCGACGAGAATGTCCTTCAGCTCGACCTTGTTTTTTCCCGACACCGTCAAATCTTCCGGCTTATCATTGGCCGTCAGCGCGCCGAGCATCACTTCCCAATGGCCTTTGTCATCGGCCTTGGTGGATTGCTTCTGCTGGCCGAAGGTGACGGTGACTTCCTCGCCGGCGTCGGCGGTGCCCCAAATGGGGACCGCCATTCCCTGTTGCAGCACCATATGGTCCGCCAAAACCGCCGGCAGCTTGACGTCGGCATTTGCCACGCCGGCCAAAACCAGTCCCGCCCCCGCCAGCACGACGGCGGCCAAAGCGCGACGAACGCGAAGTTCGCTGATCATGATTAAACTCCTTTGGAGTGAGATAAGAGAGATTACTTGGGCAGGCCGGCGAGAAAACCGCCACGCCGACCTCCGTTGCGTTTGAGTACCGGGTGAGAGGTTGGACGTTGCCGCCCACTCAACTCCGGCGACGGCTCATGGTATCATCCCTTGACCTTTCCAATCTGCCAGGAGTTTTAAATTGAGCCAACCGCTTTCCGACGCCGCTCCCGCCCAGGCTGATTACAGTCGTGCCGCGACGCGCTTTGCGCGGGTCATGCCACTGGCGTTTATTACCTATGGGCTGGCCTACTTCGATCGGGTGAATTACGCCTCGGCAGAAAAGGACCTGAGCAGCGCGCTTCATCTCAGTGCCGAAATCGCGCCGATGTTGTCAGCCAGTTTTTTTCTCGGCTACAGCCTCTTTCAGATTCCCGGCGCGATGTATGCCGCGAGGCGCAGCGTCAAATGGCTCGTCTTCTGGGCGCTGATTTTCTGGGGCGCTCTGTCGGGACTGACGGGCGTGATCCGGAACGTGCCGCTGCTGTTTGCCGATCGTATTCTGCTCGGGGTTGTCGAGGGCGTGGTATTGCCGGCCATGCTGATTTACCTGAACCGCTGGTTTACCAAGCGCGAGCGATCGCGCTCCAATGCGCTGTTGATGCTGACCAATCCGATCACCATGGCCACCGTCTCGATCGCCTGCGGCCTGGTCATTCAGTGGTTTGATGCCCACCCCCTTGGCGGGTATCGCGGGTGGCAGATGATGTTCATCGTCGAAGGAATGCCCTCGATCATCTGGGCCTTCCTGTGGTTGCGGCTTTCGCGCGAGCGGCCGGGTGATGCGGAGTGGCTGACGAGCGCGGAGGCAACGACCGTCCAGCGAATGCTCGATGGCGAGCAGGCGCAAATCAGCCAGGTTAAAAACTATTGGGCCGCCTTCACCAATCTCAGCGTGATCAAACTGTCGCTGATGTTCTTCTGTTTCAGCTCGGCCAGCTATGGTCTGATGATGTGGCTGCCGGGCATTCTCTCCCAGGCAACCCACCTTTCCCCGGCGATGACGGGCTTGCTCAGTTCCATACCGTACGCGGTGGCGGTTTTGTCGATGATCGCGACGTCATGGCTTTCGGATCGAAGCCTTCGCCGCAAGGAATACGTGGTCGGCTCGATGCTGGTTGGCGGGGCCGCATTTTGCGTTGCCTTCGTTGCAGGCCCGGGGCATATCGTCATTTTCTTCCTGGCATTGACGGTCGTGGGATCATGCATTTACACGCCAACCGCGCCGCTTTGGGCGTGGATGGCAGAGATGCTGCCGCGCAATGTGTCGGGCGAATCGATGGCGCTGGTCAACAGTTTCGGCGCGCTGGGGGGAATGCTCGGCACGTATATGGTGGGACACCTTAAGAACCAATATCACTCGCCGGGCGCGGCATTCATCTTCCAGGCATGCTGCTTCGCCGCCGCCGGGGTGCTTGGCTTTTCCGCCCGCACCCGGGTCTCACGCTCGCCAGCCGCCGAGGCGGCAGTGCCAGGCGCGGCGCTCGTCACGCCCGAGCCCTGATTTCGCACTGGCGCGTTTGTTTCGTAAATCGGGCAACAACCCATCGCGGCCGGCGGTAATCCACTGCGTTCGCCGCTTCGCACCAATCGGTGATTGCAGCGGCGGTGAAGCGGTTACTTTCCTCGGAGAAATGCAGTGATTCGAAGCCTATTTGCAATTGTCGTGCTGGCATGCGCGGTGCAGGTTTACGCTCAATTCCCGACCGAGGCTGATCTGCGCGGCGATATGCCTCCCGGTGGCGGAATCTGGGTCGATTCACTCGATGTTATTGCGAAGATTCATCAGGAATGGGGCAAGCCGAATCTTGGACATTCCGTGGGCAACGGCCCGATCAGCCTGCATGGTGTGAAATACAAACATGGCATCGGCACGCACGCTTCCAGCGACTTGCTCATCGACCTGAAAGGCGACGCAACACGATTTGCCGCAGTCGTAGGCGTGGACGATGAGAAAAAAGGATTTGGATCGGTTCGATTCCACGTGATCGTGGACGATGAAGAAAAAGCCCGCACGCCGATCCTGCACGGCGGAGATGAGCCGAAGTTTCTTTCCGTCGATCTCACCGGCGCCAGGCATCTTCGCCTGTCGATCGACGACGCCGACGACGGCATCGAGCACGATCACGCGGATTGGGCGGGTGCGACGATCATTCTCAAGGCGGGCGCGGCGGAGAAGCCGCGGGCAATTGACCTGCCGGTGCCGCCACTGCCGGTGGTGGGCGGTCCGGCAGCGCATGAGCCGGGGATTCACGGGCCGAAAATTGTCGGGACCACGCCGGGCCGGCCGTTCATCTTCCTCATCCCGGCAACGGGCGACGGCCCGCTGACATTCTCGGCGGCCAATTTGCCCGCGGGCCTGGCCCTGGATGCCAGGACCGGCATTATTACTGGATCCCTTCAATCCGCCGGCACGACCGATGTGAAGCTTTCAGTAAAGGGGACAGCCGGCACGGCCACATCGACGCTGGTGATCGTTGGCGGCGATCACAAGCTCGCGCTGACCCCGCCGATGGGGTGGAATTCGTGGAATGTATGGGCTGACCATGTCGATGCGGAAAAAGTCCGGGCGGCGGCTGACGCGATGGTCGCCAGCGGCCTGGCCGCCCATGGGTTTCAGTACGTCAACATCGACGACACCTGGGAAGGCAAGCGCGACGCCAGCGGCGAGATTACCGTCAACGAAAAATTCAAGGACATGAAAGCTTTGGCCGACTATGTCCATTCCAAAGGCCTTAAGCTCGGCATCTATTCCTCTCCCGGCGAAACCACCTGTGCCGGCTTTCCCGCCAGCTATGGTCATGAAGAGCAGGACGCCAAAACCTTCGGCAAATGGGGCGTCGATTATCTGAAATACGACTGGTGCAGCTACGGCAAGCACGCCAGGAACGGCAGCCTGGGCGAATTGCAAAAGCCCTACGTCGTCATGCGAAAGGCCCTGGACACTTCCAGCCGCGATATCGTCTACAGCCTGTGCCAGTACGGCGACGGCGACGTCTGGAAATGGGGACAGGAGGTCGGCGGCAACTGCTGGCGCACCACCGGCGATATTCAGGACACCTGGAGCAGCATGGCCAATATCGGCTTCGGCCAGAACGGCCACGAAGTCTTCGCCGGGCCGGGCCATTGGAATGACCCGGACATGCTCGTCGTCGGCAAGGTGGGCTGGGGCAACGTCCACCCATCCCGCTTGACGCCCGACGAGCAGGTGACGCATATCACGCTCTGGTCGCTGTTGTCCGCGCCGCTGCTGGTCGGTTGCGACATGTCGCAACTCGATCCATTCACCACTGCGCTGTTGACCAACGACGAAGTGCTGGCCATCGACCAGGACCCGCTGGGCAAACCCGCCGGCCGGCGATCCAAAGAATACGAGGTCTGGTCCCGCCCATTGGCTGATGGAACGATCGCCGTCGGGTTGTTCAACCGCAAGAGCACCCCGGCCGATGTAGTCGCCGATTGGGCCGACATCGGCGCCAAAGGCGAACAGCCCGTGCGAGATCTCTGGCAGCAAAAGGATCTCGGCAATTTCACCGACTCGTTCAAGATCAAGGTGCCCCGGCATGGAGCCGTTTTGATCAAGGTGGGTAAGCCAAAATCTTAAGGTAAGGGAAGCACTGAAAAGAACAGAAATATTCACGGCTGAATATCCATGTCACGCCGATCTTTGGATTCCCTTCTGCAACTCCGTCACATTCTCCTGCGAGTCGAAGCTGATCCACTGCTTGTACACCTCGCGTGACTCACCGCAGGCCGGCCGGCCCGAGGCTCGCCAGGCGCTGGCCACCTGGTGCCAGGCATTACCAATCCCGTGCATCGAGCCGACATACTCGGCAGAGATGCACTCAAAGGCGGGCAGCATCTTGCACCCAATCGGCGCGGCGGATGTGATGACCGCCTCGGCCAATATTGGCACGCAAACATCCAGGTCAAATTCCTGCGTCGGGTCAGCCTCGATGCCATAATAGACAAAAATCACCGGCCCCGCCGGCCGCACATCCGCCTGGCGCAAGGCGTCCATCAAGCTGTCGATCGCGGGTCCAGCATGCGCAGGTACACCTGGAATAGTCAGACGATCCCGGCGATAGAGCACGCGGATGGATGGAATTGTCTTAATTGCAGTGTCCATACTCATTATAACCGCTGAAAAAGAGAGCCGGCCCGGAGACGCGCCACCAATATGAAAAGTGCTATAAGTTGATCCTGATCGCTTTGAAGTATCCTATATGAAATTGGATCGCAAAAGTCGAACGAGCCTTCACGCCGGGGCAAGCGGCGCGCATGACCGTGGTCCGCAAAAAAAGCGCAATCGCCGCGCCGCCCCGGATTTACGCGGCG
>DASRRM010000104.1:0-3880 GCA_035695715.1 Tepidisphaeraceae bacterium | reverse complement strand
TGTCGCAACTCGGAAAATTCGCGAAAGCCGCCCCTTCGGCAACGACGCCTGGATGGAACCGATGAAGACGATCCTTCACCAGCGCAAGCCGTCGAAGCGCGGGAGACCCACGAGGAAGAGACGTGATGTCGCGAAATGGATCACCCAAGTTCAGCTCGTGGACTATCAAGCTTGGGCCAACGCCAACCCGCAGATCGATTTCAATCGCCTTATCTCCGGAGGGTATTAGACAATGAACCGGCACAGATCCCCAAAAGTCGTTGTTCACATCGTGGGGGTGCTGCTCTTTTGCGCCATGATCCCGTCCCGGATCGCCATGGCAGCGGAAGCACGACAATGGAAGCCTCCAACAACTCGCGACGACTCGCAGCTCGCATTGGCCCATTCGTTGCTTTTACAGGTTCGAGACACCAACGCCCGTGAAATTGATCTGGGCGGTCTTTTAGCAGCGGTTGGCGATTTTGACGCTGGGGAGGCGGTTTCGCGCGAAGCAGCGGCAACATGGGCCAAGGGAAGGGACGAGGAAGTGATTTGGTGCCGGCTCGCCCTCGGCTACGCACACGCTGGCGATGTCGCAGGCTTACGAAATGCCCTAACTCATATCGAGAGCAAGGACCGCGAATGGTTGGGGTATAGACTCCCCGGCTTTTGGTGCCAGGCGGGGCAAATATTCGGAAAACATGGCCAGATTGCGGAGGGCCGTGCAGCGTTGACCACTGCTCGGGAATTGATCGTTACACACGAAGATCCCGAGTTGATGGAGGGAAGCTGTCACGATCTCATCGATGTTTTTGACGCGATGTACAGACTAAACGACTACAGCGACGCGTCGCTCGCCTTTAAACAGGCGGTACAAACGGGCGCAAGCGCCACGATTGCCGGCGGCCCGTGGTGCCTCACAGAAGCCGCCGTGCATGCCGCAAGGTTCAAGCTCTACGCGGAGGCGGAGAATGCAGCGGTCGCCGCGGGGAACGCGCATAAAAACGAGGTTGAGTTGGGCGCTGTCAGCGATTTGGCTCGATCGGGGAGGCTTGACGAGGCCAACCAGGCGATGCGCGCATTTGGATTTTCTGACGTTCCCAATTCGATCGCAATATCATTTGCAATCGGCTGCGCCCATACCGGCCGGCGGGAGCTGGCGCGAGGATTCCTGGAAAAATGGCGAACTCACTGGCAGACGCTCCAAGATCCTTGGAGCAAGAATTCCCAGATCCAGGAGATTGCCGAAACTTACGCCGAGATTGGCGACGCCAAAGAGGCGGCTCGATGGCTGGACCGAGCGGCGGAACTGGCGGAAACCGGAACCGTTCTGCAGGGCGGACCCGGCCCATTTGCCGGCCTGAACGCCGTGGATCGCATTCCCGGTTCGCTGGCCAGGCGGGATAATCTTCAGCGCGTCGCGATCATTCAAGCTCGGCTGGGATTGAGGGAGAAGGCGAGGGCGAATTTATTCAAGGCCAGGGCCGCGGCGGGCGGGCAAAGCCCCGGGATGTGGGAGAACACCGCTCTGTATTGTGTAGCGGAGGCCCAAGCCAAAGCGGGCTTTCTGGACGACGCGTTGGAGACGATGGAAAAGCCAACCGATCGGCTTCTAGACTGGCAAGCGTACGCAAAGATCGCCGCCGCGACCGCGGTACGGGGCGATTGGCCTCACGCCGAGCAAATCATCGCGAAATATGTCGGCACGGGTTCCCTCGGTGCCTCAATCGAAATGGTCATGGCACTTGAGAAGAAGGGCGACTTGACCAACGCCTTGCGGTACGCCCTGATCGGGCGTTGGAACGTTCGGGAGGTCGCCGGCCGCATCGCAAATAGTGGTGGCGGCGACGCGATCCTCAAACTCATTCACGATCCCAGTCAATCGGCCAATCGGGTGGCGCTGATACTCGGACTCGTCGACAGCCTTCTCGCTGATCGGTAAGCCAGGCACATAGGGTCAAAGAATTCGGCTTCGGAAAATGGGAGGCGTCCAATTGTCTTGGCTCGGAGCACACCAATCCTCCCTACAAAATCGGTCAGCAATTGGACGCCTTATCCCCGCCCATGAACTGAGCCAGCCCCAGGGTCGCGCCCAGGATGGCCCACAACGCCAGTTGCAATAGAACCCGTCGCCAGCGCGGGTACTCCCAGGGTCGAGACATGGCGGAGGATGATAACAGTTTTAGGAGGAAATGCTTGTTTGATTGCGCGTTGGACGTCACGACAGTACGCGATCCGGATGCTTGACCAGCTGACCCCGGTGACAAGGTGACCAGGCGAGGGTGTAACTCCTCTTTGTGGTGAAGCGGCATTAGTTCATTCCCCTCCCCCGCAGTACCGGAGTACCGGGGGAGGGGGGTAAATCCGCCACAATCGAGCGCTACACCCCCAGGTGACGATGTGAAGGATGCTGCACCACGGCAGTTCGTGAACGTGGTAGTATTGTGCATCGAGACACAGCATGAATCGCTTCACACGCTCGCGCCGGGATTTTCTCAAGACTGCATCGGCCGCAACGCTGGCCACACTTGGGGCCGGCGCGCCGCGGCTCTGGGCTGCCGAACCGGTCGAGAAAGTCACGCCAACCGCCGACACCGTCATCGTCCTTTGGATGGCCGGCGGCATGGCGCACACAGAAACCTTTGACCCCAAGCGCTACCAGCCCTACGAAAAGGGAATGGACCCGAAGGGCGTGCTCAGCACGTTCCCCTCGATCCCGACCGCCATCGACGGCGTCCAATTTTCCCAGGGTTTGGAAAAAATCGCCTCGGTCATGGATCGCGGCACCCTCATCCGCACCTACACCGCCGCCGATCTGGGATTCATCCTCCATTCGCGGCATCAGTTTCATTGGCACACCGGATATATTCCGCCACAAAGCGTGAATGCGCCGCATCTGGGCGCGTTCATCGCACGAACGCTTGGGCCGCTCAACGAGGCAATGCCGCCGTTCATCAATATCGGGCAGCGGTTTGACCTGGGCGAAGGCGAAGAACTCAAGGCGTTCACCACCGCCGGCTTCCTCGGCAGCGAGTACGGCCCATTCAACATCCCCTACCCGCAGCAGGCGGCCGAAGCAGTCCGTCCGCCGGCCGGCATGACGCCGGGCCGATTTGAAGACCGAAACAAGTTCTATAAGAAACTGCTGGGCGCCAGCCCGATCGGCGAGCATGGCAGCGGTTACCAGAAGGAATCCTTCCTCCGCGCCATGGACAACGCCCATCGGCTGCTCAGCTCCCCCGCCGCCAAGGCGTTTGATCTGTCGTTGGAGCCTGCCGCATCCACCGCCAAATACCTGCCGAAGGATTTTGACGCTTCGAAACTCAAATCATTCTCCCTCGATCGCACCGGCTCCTACGAAAAACAAACCGTCGGCCGATTCGGCTTGGGCTGCCTGTTGGCTCGGCGTCTGGCCGAAGCCGGCGCGCGATACATTGAAGTCACCACCGAATACATCCCCTTCCTCAATTGGGACACCCACGAAAACGGCCACACCCGCGCCGCCAGCATGAAAGCGATGATCGATGCCCCGGTCGCTCAGCTCGTGCTCGACTTGGAAGAACGCGGCCTTTTGAACCGAACGCTGATCGTCCTGGCCAGTGAATTCAGCCGGGACATGATGATCGAAGGCAAGCCGAACAAGCGCGTCCGCGACCAGGTCAAAGTCCCCGACAAGATCGAGAACGAAAAGTTCTACGGCATGCACCGCCACTTCACCGACGCCGGATCAGTTTTGCTCTTCGGCGGCGGCATGAAGAAGGGCCACGTGCATGGAGAGACAGCCGACGAGCGCCCCTGCAAGAGCATCAAAGACCCGGTGATCATCGACGACCTCCATGCCACGATCTATACGGCGATGGGCATCTCGCCGAGGCTTTCATACGAAATCGAGCAGCGGCCG
>DASRRM010000103.1:0-3677 GCA_035695715.1 Tepidisphaeraceae bacterium | reverse complement strand
CCTGCTGGTTTGCGGTGGGGTGTCGAGTCGCTCTGTACGCAGCCGACCGAGCTGGGAGCCATCCGGATTCGCGCACCGTTCACTGCGGCGTGATGGAATCGGCTTGCGCGCGTACGAGACAATGATTGCCGTGCAGGCGATCAGCCACAGGACCGGCGCCATTCTGACCGAACTGAGAACTCCCAGTATGTGGGCGACTATCGCGCCGCCTCCCATCTGCTGATCCCAGAGCGGCGGCCCGAGCGGCACCATCTGGGCGATGGTGAGCGCTGCGGCCAGACTGACGCAGAGACCGACCGCACGACGGCGGCCGCCGAGAGCCTCAGGTCGATCGAAAATTCCGGATCCTGGTGGCCCATCGGGGTCTCGGGCAATGAGCGCCACGACTGGTAGCGCGAATACCAGATAGTAGCTGGCGATCAAAGAGGGAAAAAGCGACGCGGTGGCCAACAGCACGGTGCCCGCCATGACAGGCGGGATACGCCGCCCGAGAGCCACAATGCAGACCACGACGAGAACCAGCACAACATACCCGAGCAGGGATCGGGGGCCTGCGATAAAGCTGGCCGGTATTTTGCCGCCCGTTTCACCGGCCTTGATGTCATCGGGGATCATCAGAAGTCCCTCGGCGAAGGACATGTTAAACAGATCTGCGCGGGATGCGGACGCGGAAGAACCGAAGCCGAGGGCGTTGTGGATCGACTCCAGGATTGTCGTCGGGAAGTTCCGCGGCCACAGCAGATAGGCGGCGATGTTGGTGATTACGGCTCCGGCGACGGTGAGGCCGCCCCACCGCCACTGCCGTGCCGCGAATAACGCGACCGCCAGCACAACAAACTGTGGTTTCACCAGCGCGGCCAAGACCACCATGATCGCCGCCAGCCTCCAGCGCCGTCGGCTCAGTGCCACCAGAAATACCAGCGCGATGGGCACCACGAAGCCCAGGGAGTTGCCCCGATCGATTGCTGTCCACGCCGGAATGGCCGCGACACCTAACGCCACCAACACCACAACCCGCTCCAGACCGCGAGCCCCCCACGCCGCCCAGACCGCGGGAGTCAGGCACGCGGTCGTCAAAGCCAGCAGATAGCCCAACAGCCCCAGTCGGGGGGCATGCAGCCAATTGCCCAGAAACCCAAAGAACATATGCGGCACCATCCCGGCCGCCGAATAGATCATCCCGGCTGCCGAGTTGATATTGTCAGCCGACGTGAAGTTGGGGAGGGGGTAGGACTCCCAGGGGTCGGGCCGCATCCCGTGACTCACCACGAACGAATAGTCGCTGAAGCAGTGTCGGCCGACCCGCGTGGGCCAATCCACGGAGCAATCCTCCGGGACGGTAAGCACCAAAGCGGAAAGCACATCGATTGAGAAGTACCGGGCGAGCACAAAGCCCCTCAGAACCGAAACCGCCGACACCACCAGGATGGTGCCGAGCAAGATGGTGCGCTCAGATTGGCCGGCGACCACCAACAGCCGCCCCCGGATCGCCGAGACCGCAGCAGAAACCACCTCGAGGGGTCGGTTCACTGCCTTCTCCTCGGGTCGGCCCGAAACGGTGGCGGAAGCCGAGCGCCCCAGCTCAGCTGCCCGGGAGTCTAACGCAATACCGTCATCACTGACCTGGAATCCAGACATGTTCCGCAACCGACGCCATGCGCCGACCCGGCCACGCAACACGTGGTAGTAGCTGGGGAGCCCGGTGGTTGCGGAACGTACTGTGAGGACACCGGAATCAAGCTGGACCGTGTGGCCAGCGACGTCCTGATCTTCCCAGCCCGCCTGCGAGACCCAGCGATGTCCTACCAGTCGGCCGTCACTTGGATCGCGCTACGCCCTCGCGAACCGCAACCAACACCGTGCGTCGGCCAGTGCGGAGGAGCTGGCGGATAAGATGCTGATTTCCATGCTGAAAACCCTGACCTGACACCTCCTTTAGGAAGCGCGATCATGGAAGACTACCTCACGAAGCTGTTTAATCTCGAAGGCAAAATCGCCGCGTTGACGGGCGCGGGCGGCCACCTGATCGGCGAAATCGGCCGGGGTCTGGCGAAGGCGGGGGTCAAGGTGGCTATCCTCGACTCCCGCATCGAAAAAGCCGAGACAGTGGCGGCGGAGATCCGTGACTTCGGCGGCGAAGCACTTGCCTTTTGCGTCGATGTGCGCAGCAAGGGCGATTATCAGGCGGCTTTGCGCGAGATTCTTGAAAAATGGGGCGATCTTCATATCGCCGTCAACGGCGCCGGCATCAACGCGCCGACGCCGTTTCTCGATATCAGCGTCGAGGAATGGAATGAAGTCCTCGGCGTCCAGCTGACCGGCACAATGCTGGGATGCCAGGTGCTCGGCGGCCACATGGTGAGCCGAAAACGCGGCGCGATCATGAACATTTCCTCCGCCTCGGCCGGTCCGCCGTTGTCGAAAGCCTACACATATTCGGTCGCGAAGGCCGGTATTGTCAATCTGACGCAAAATCTGGCGAGGGAGTGGGCGCTGGCGAATGTGCGGGTCAACGCGCTGCGCCCCGGCTTCTTTCCGACCGAATGGAATCGCAAAAACTTCATCACCCCGGAACGCGAAGCGGCGATTTTCAGCCACACCCCTATGAACCGCTACGGCGAAGTCGGCGAACTTGTCGGCGCCTCGCTGTGGATGCTGTCCGATGCCGCGAGTTTCGTCACCGGCGCGGAGATCGCGGTTGACGGCGGTTTCAGCGCGATGACGATTTGAGGCCACTCATGACCACACCACGCACCGTCGTCATTACCGGAGGAAGCAAAGGCATGGGGCGGGATATCGCCCGCGCTTTTCATCGCAACGGCGACGACGTAATCGTCGCGTCGCGCAGCGACAATGGATTCGCCAGGGAATTTCCCGAGCGCATGCATTTCGCCGCCTGCGACGTGCGGCGGCCTGAAGACCTGCACACCCTGGTTCGCGACTCCGCACAATCCGGCCGTATCGATGTGTTTATCAACAATTCCGGTTATTCGGAATGGCAGCCTCTTGAGAGAATCGATGAGGCATTTTGGGATAATATGATCGCGACAAACCTGAAAGGCTCTTTTTTCGGCTGCCAGGCCGCCGCCGCCGCGATGCCGTCCGGGGGCGTCATCATTAATGTCTCCAGCCTCGCCAGCAAGCGCGGAACGCCGAACAACGCGGTCTATTGCGCGTCAAAATTCGGCCTGAACGGCATCACGCAGGCGCTGGCGAAGGAACTCGGCCCTAGGGGAATCCGCGTCAACGGCGTTTGTCCGGTACTGATCGCCACCGACGGGCTGATGGAGGCGCTGCGCCGACCCGAAGCTCCCCCCGCCGGAGGCAGCGTCGAGAACTGGCTCGCCAACTTCGCCGCCACGCAATCCGCTTTGGGCCGCCTGCCGACGGGCGCCGAAGTCGCCGATCTCTGCCTTTTTCTCGCCTCGCCGGCGGCATCGGCGATCACCGGCCAGAATATCAATGTCGATTGCGGCGTTCTGCCGCAATAAACGGCACGAGAACGCTAACGCCCGCGCCATGATCCTCGACTCGTGTGCGTGGGCGGCTGTCGGGCAGGTCGCGCATGATCTTGGTGAACGAGTCTATTAAACGGTTCGATGATCACCAGGAACTAAAGGAATGCATTCGGTTAAGGTTGGGTTAGCGCGGTCCTGAACTGGGGAAAATCGGCCAGC
>DASRRM010000102.1:0-46732 GCA_035695715.1 Tepidisphaeraceae bacterium | reverse complement strand
CGTCGCAAACGCAAGTCGCAGCCGCGAAGAACGAAGAACGCCAGGCATCGATACCCTCAGTTAACTCAATCCCGAGCAGAGGCTTGTAGACCGGCCTATGAGGCAAAAATATGATCGTCCTTAAGTTGACGGCATTGGCCGAGACGGCCGTGTCACGACCAAGCGTCCAAAGCCGCTCAGTTCGAGGGGTTACTTCCAACTCGACGACTTGAACGCGTTGATCGCCGCCCGCAGATCTTTGTCGATTTCCGGCGTTAATTCCTTCTTCGTCGCGATGGCTTCCTTCACCTGCGGGGCGCTGGCGTTCATGTAATCGAGAAGCTTGGTCTGGAATTCCTGGATGCGGTTCACTGGAACATCGTCGAGGAAATCCTGCGTGCCGGCGAAGATGACGATCACTTCATCCGCCACGGGCATCGGGCGATATTGCGCCTGCTTCAGAAGCTCCACAAGTCGCGAGCCGCGGTCGAGCTGCTTTTGCGTGGCTTTGTCGAGTTCCGTGCCGAGCTGGGCGAAAGCTTCGAGCTCGCGATAGGCGGCGAGGTTCAGCTTCAAACTGCCGGCGATTTTCTTCATCGCCTTCGTCTGCGCGTTGCCGCCGACGCGGCTCACGGAGATGCCGACGTCGATGGCGGGGCGGACGCCGGCGAAGAACAAGTCGGGCACGAGATAGATCTGGCCGTCGGTGATGCTGATGACGTTGGTCGGGATGTATGCCGACACTTCGCCTTCCTGGGTTTCGATGATCGGCAGGGCGGTGAGCGACCCGCCGCCGTTGGCGTCGGAGAGCTTCACGGCGCGTTCGAGCAACCGGCTGTGCAAGTAGAAAACGTCGCCGGGATACGCCTCGCGGCCGGGCGGGCGGCGAAGCAGCAGCGAAAGCTGCCGATAAGCGGCGGCCTGTTTGGAAAGGTCATCGTATACGCAGAGCGTCGCCTCGCCCTTCCACATGAAATACTCGGCCATGGCGCAGCCGGCGTAGGGGGCGATGTATTGCAGCGGGGCGGGGTCGGCGGCGGACGCCACCACCACCGTCGTGTATTCCATCGCGCCGTTGGCCTTCAGCACGTCCACGATGGCGGCTACCGTGCTTTCCTTCTGCCCGATGGCAACGTAGAAGCACTTAACGCCTGTCCCTTTTTGATTGATGATGGTGTCGATGGCGATGGCGGTTTTGCCGGTCTTGCGGTCGCCGATGATCAGCTCGCGCTGGCCGCGGCCGATGGGGATCATCGAGTCGATCGCCTTGATGCCGGTTTGCAGCGGCTCAGTCACCGGCTTGCGCTCGGCGATTCCGGGGGCGACGATGTCGAGCTTGCGCGTTTCGTGCGAGGCGATGGCAGGGCCGCCGTCGAGGGGAATGCCCAGCGGATTGACCACGCGGCCGATGACGGCGTCGCCGACGGGCACTTCCAGGAGGCGGCCGGTGGCCTTGACGGATTCGCCTTCCTTGATTTCCAGGTAAGAGCCGAAGATGACCGCGCCGATGGAATCCTCTTCGAGATTGAAGACCTGGCCCATGGCGCCGTTTTGGAATTCGAGCAATTCCCCGGCCATGGCGTTGCGCAGGCCGTAAATGCGGGCGATGCCGTCGCCGACTTCGATGACGGTTCCGACCTCGCTGACCTTGACCTTCTGCTCGAAGCCGGCGATTTCGTTTTTCAGGACGCTGGTGATTTCCGCGACGTTGATAGCCATTTGACAGTGCCACGGGCATCTTGCCCGTGTCCTAAGAGTGCCTGAATTTAATCCTGTTTCGCTTGCGAATGCTAGTTCGTTAAAACTTGCACGGGCTGGAAGCCCGTGCCACTGGAATCATGCACCTTCTGCGCCGCGGCCAGGAGTTGCTGGCGCATGCCGCGAAGTTGTTGCCGCACGCTGGCGTCGATAACTTTGTCGTCCACCTGGATCATCAACCCGCCGATGATGCTCTCATCGACGTGCTGATGCACGATCGCATTCTTTCCCAGGGCATGGCCGACGCTCTGGCGGACTTGTTCGAGGTCTGCTTCGCTCAGTTGCTGGGCGGTGGTCACGTCCACCTCGACATTGCCCAGTTGCTTGTCGAGCAGGTCGGCATACGCCGACAATACTTCGCCGAGCAGTTTCAATCGGCCGTGCGAATTCATCACGCCCATGAAGTTGAAGATCAGTTCCGAAACGCGGCCGCGGAAAATGCGTTCGAGGCTGGCGGTGCGCTCGGCGTGGCTGATGGCGGGATCAGACAAATATTCCCGGAACACCGGCTCGGCGGTGAGAATTTCGCTCAGGCCTGCCAGCTCGCGCCCGGTGTCCTCGGCCAGCTTGCGTTCGTTGGCCAATTCCAGCAGGGCGCGGGCGTAAGTCAGGGCCAGCGGCGAGTAATGTTGAGGTTTTTGTGCCATGGGTTTTGGGTCGCGGGGCGTTTGCCCGAGCGCAATCGGAAAAGACACGGGCAGGCCGCCCGTGCCACCACGTTGCCACATCACGTTCATCCGCGATTCACGTTCTGCACCTGCTCCAGGCTCTGCGCCACCAGATCGCGCTGATCGTTGGCGTTGAGGCTTCGGCGAAGGATCTTCTCGGCGATGCTGGTCGACAACTCGGCCGTCTGCTCATAAATCTCCCGCAATGCCTGATCGCGCGTTTCCTTGATGTCGCGCATCGCACGCTCGGCACGCTCGCTGGCGGCCTTGTCGGCATCGGCCTTGATGCGCTCGGCCAACGCCTGCGCATCGGTCGTCGCCTTGGCCAGAATCTCAGCCGCCCGCGCCTCGGCTACCGCCAGCCTCGCATTGTAATCCTTCAGCGTGGCCTCGGCTTTATTGCGGGCTTCCTCGGCCTGGGCAATGTCATTGCGAATGCGGTCCTCACGGCCCTTGAGGCCCGCCGCCACGTTCTTCCAAGCCGTCTTGTAGAGAAGGGCGAGAAGAATGAGGAAGATGATGAGGGTCCAGATGGCCGAGGCAAGATCGGCGTCCATCAAGCCGTGCTCGTTTTCGGCAGGCTTGGCAGGTTCGACGGCAGGCGCCGGTGCCGCCTCCATGGTGGGAACAGTTCCAGCGGGAACAACTTTGGAGGCGTGCGCTGGGATGGCCAGCGCCAACGCCATCAGCACGAAAACGGACATCGAAATACGTTTAAGCATGATTTTGCCTAGCGAGCGATAAAACGGGAGCCAGATTAAGCTAGAGCGATTTTCAGGTGATCGAGCGGGCAATCGTCATCCTGAGGCACTCCGAAGGATCTTGCCGGTACGCGAAGGCCAGCCAGATCCTTCGGATTACCTCAGGATGACAGTCGCGCGGACGCGGTACCAAACTGAAAAAGTGCTATAGCTTTGCAAAAAAACCCACAACCGGCCAACGTGCCGGAAGCGGAATACGAACGATGCCGGCTACTCCTCTTCACGCAGCTAATGTCCCGGCAAGTTCTGGGGTCAGCCGCGACGCGCGGCGGAGCGTTTAATACGGAGAAATACGTTTCTTCCCGATGAAACGCTCCGCTGCGCGTCGCGGCTAACCGCAGAGCCCGGAGGGGCATTAGCTGCGCGAAGAGGAGTAAACGGGGTTGCGGTCATTCGATTTACACGGCCTTGCCGGCAAGCATGAAGCAGATGACGATCGCAAAGAAGGTGAACCCTTCGATGAGAGCGGCAGAGATGATCATGTTGGTGCCGATGCGGCCGCCGGCCTCGGGTTGGCGTGCGATGGCTTCGCAGGCGCGCCCGCCGATGGTACCGATGCCGATGCCAGGGCCGAGGGTGGCCAGGCCGGTCCCGATGCCGATGCCGGCCAAAGCCAGCCCGGCTTCGCCGACGGCGGCCAATTCAGTAACAGGAAGCATGAGAACTCCTTCCGGGCGAACCCGGACAATGCGCTTTGGCGGCCAGGATATATTGCCGGCTCCGCGCGGATTAATATTCGCCGAGCTTTTAAAGTCGGGTGTCGGCTACCCTTGGATCATCAGTGGCACGGGCATCCTGCCCTTGCGCTGTAATTTTTTCGCCTCAAAACACCGCAGTTCCAAATTTATGCATGGCCAAGATGCCCATGCCATCGTTCAGTGTTCCGGCGCAATCGCGCTGGCGATGAACAATGTCGAAAGGAATACGAATATGTATGCCTGCAGGAACGCAACCAGTACTTCCAACAGATAAATCAGCAGGCTCAGAATGATCACCGGCACGGCGATGCCCATCTGCGTCAGAATGCTGGGGCTGGCGACGATCAATGTCATCAACGCCGCCAGCACCATATGGCCGGCAATCATGTTGGCAAACAAGCGGATGGCCAGCGCAAAGGGCTTGATGAACGCGCCGAGGATCTCCAACAGGAGAAGGACGAAGAACATCGGAATGTCCATCGCCCATTTCCAAGCCGGCTCTCCCTCTTGCGGCCGGAACGGATGCGGGGCGAAGTTCCACAGATATAGCGGCAATGCCAATACCGCCGCCTTGCCGGGGCTCATTCCGCCGTTATGCGAATCGCCCGCGCCGCCGTGCGAATGCGCGCCGCTGAGATGGCTGGGATGCTCGTCGTCGCCATAATGCTGGGTGGGGTTTCCGAGTGCCGTGAACTTCTGGGGGATGTCGGCGGGCAACGCCTCGGCGCGCATGTGCTCAATATCCGCCGCGGCTTCATGGCCGACCGTGCCGTTGGCCGAGTGTTCCTCATGAGCGGCATGATGCCCGTAGGTTCCCCGCACCAGATCGCGGAACACCTGAAGCAAGCCGCTGGCGTGGATGATAATGAATACCAGGATCGCCAGGGCGGCAGTGTTGGAAAGATTGCCGGTGGGCGTGCCGCCGATATGCTCGACGCGCCCGTTGGTAATCAGCTCGATCACCGTGGCAATCGGGAACAGGCCGATCAAATTGCTGAAGAGAATGAAAAAGAACAGGGTCCAGAGAAACGGCAGGAAACGATCGGTATGCTCTTTAAGGGCCGGGCGAAACACCTCAACCCGCAGGAATTCGATAATCGATTCCAGGAAATTGCGCACGCCTGTCGGCGCGCTGCTGTCGGCATGCTTGAAATAATGCGAGAACAGCCACCACATGAACACAGCCACCACCAGCACCATCAGCATGTGATTGGTAATGTGCAGGTTCAGGTTGTGTGCCGTCACGTGGCTCGTCAAGTCGGCGAGAACCAGATTTAACATTGCATTCCCTGTTCTACGGACTCTAAACCCTGGTAGCCGGAGCGACCGGCGTCGATCGAATGGCCCAGATCAACGTCGCCGATACCGCCGACAGCGCGACGAAGAAAAACCAGAGCATCCACAAGGCAAAAGGCTGCACCGCCAGGTGATGCGGCCCGGCTAATATGAAGACCAGCACCGCCAATCCAAGCGTCGCGCCCATGTGAACGATCATTCCCTGAAACGCCGCTTGAACGACCGCCGCCTGCCCATTGGCACGCTGGAGCAACACCGGAACCACGCCGATCGCGCCGGCAATCACGCTGGGTATCACCGCCGCGATCATCTCGTGCGGGAAGGTTGGCCAGCCGCTGACGCGCAGCACGCCATACCCCAGCACCGCGCTGAGAATCACCACAACAGGCGTCACAAATACCAGCTTCATTCTCAATCGATCCCGTTTACAACTACGCGCCCGTCTTGGGCGGCTTCTTGTCCGGGGCATCGCGGTTCGCCCGCAAGCCCTCGCGAATCATCGAATACATTCCACCGGCCACGCCCAAGAGCGTACACACCAGAGTCGCCCAAGGCGTCCAGCCGTATTTGCGATCGAACCATTGCCCGATCAACAATCCGAGCAAAACGCCCGCCAGCAACTGCGAGCCGAGGTTAACCAGCAGGCCCCAACTGGAGTCGTTTTTGGGCAAGCGAAAACCTCGCGAAAATGGCAGTTCGTGCAATTTTGCACAAAGTCCGCACTGATACCAGCCGCTGCTGGCCTCGCGGAAGGGGTGCCAAGATAGTGGCGGGGATGAATTGCGTCAAGAACGAGATGAGTGTGTGTTTGGAATCGGGTGAATTGTGAGTCCACTTATGTATTCAGCGTTCGGGTGAGGCGGTTCGACAAGGGCACGTCTGAGCTCCGCCACAGCGCGGCCGGTGCTCGCAACCAAAAACCGCTCGCGCGCGAAGATAGCCGCGAAGGTCAGTCTCTCGGCTACCGAGGGGTGTTCGGAGTTCTCATTATCCAGCTTTTATACGAAGCCTATTTCCCACGCTGATATGCGGCCGCTATGCGACCGCGCGCCGCTCATTCTCCCAGCTTCACTTTTTCTGGCTTGTCTCACCAGCCGGCTTCTCCGCCAAGGCCCGGATTCGCGGGGAATTGTTGAAATCGAACGCCGGCATCGTGCTGCGCTCGAAGCCGGCCAGGTGGGCCCGATCACCCGCCGGGCGCTTGGGGCTGGTCGTCTTGAAATAGCGCCATTCTCCGTCGCCGTACACCTCGGCTAGCAACGCGGCCAGGGCCGGGTCGTAGGCTTTGAGCTGCGCGCGGGTTGAATTGCCGCCGTCGTTGTGGGCGGATGCGCAGTCAAACCACGATTGCGCTCCCTCGGCCCAATATTCCTGCTCATTGGTGGCCGCATAGCTCTTCGCATACAGCCCCGCCTTCATCGCCTGAGCGTAGGCGTCCTTCAACTTTGTATACCACTCAGGATGCATCCGGCGAATCGCACTGGCAACCGTGTGCGAGAATTCATGAATCGTGATGTTCTCGGCGTTGTAAGGATCGTGCCGCAGGTTCAACAGGTTTTCCTCGGCACACGTCGCCAGCGGCAACCCGCC
Source organism: Tepidisphaeraceae bacterium (assembly GCA_035695715.1). Classification (GTDB taxonomy): domain Bacteria; phylum Planctomycetota; class Phycisphaerae; order Tepidisphaerales; family Tepidisphaeraceae; genus RYN-428. The sequence continues at coordinate 39,982 of DASRRM010000102.1, read as the reverse complement.
CAGCCCGCGCGAGCGGCGGTCGTTATACGCACCGTTTCCCATGCGCTTGTTCTCGGGAATATCCATGGTGTATTCCGTCACCGCCAGGATTCCCACCCGCACCTTCGCCTTCACCAGCGCTTCCTTTGCCATCGTTCGGCCATTGAGCATATGGTCCAGCGTCCAGGCACATTCCAGCAACGCGTAATCGGAAACCTTGTCCGAGGCGATGATCACAATGCCGTCGATCGAAGCGGTTTTCTTGTAGAACGGGTCGAGATGATAAGCCGACCGCAGTTCATCGGAGATCGGCCCGACCTGCACGACCGGTCGCGTGGTTGCGCCGGCCGATACGTCGGCGGGAAGGGCGGTGTAAGCCGGTTTGGCCGTGGAGTCGCTCGGTGCGTCCGCGCCGCGCGCGTTTTGACATATCGGCAGAGTGAACAATATTAACCCGCAGACCAAAGTGGAAATGGAATTCGGCATAGACGTCCTTCGGCAAGATTGAAAAGGCAAGGTGCTTGCGCGGTCGTTCACTCTTCCGCGCTGGCCCTGCAATGCCCGGCAGCGACTACATCCACTTCCGAAATGCAACGACAGAATGGTTGAACGCCAAGACTCCAAGATCGCCAAGTTCGGAAAGACAGAAAAATCCCATTCTATCCTTGGCGGCGCTCCTTGGCGTCCATGGCGTCTTGGCGTTCACTTTCCGTGTTTTATCAGGAATTCAGCATTTCACGACCCACGCGGCTCATCAAAATATTTCTTCAACTCGACCCGCGTAAACGTCCCCCGAGCCGAATTCTTCCCCGCACTCAAATACATCACCCGACTACCCGGCTCAAACACCATCGTTTGCAGCGTGAAATTCCCCTGACTGGCGCCGGCCAGCATTTTTTGCAATTCCGCTTCATCGATCTTGCCATATTCGCTCTTCGACGTGTCGTGCAGGAAATCATACCGCTTGCACCGCCCGGCAGTGTCGGCATCCTCTCCGCGTTGATGATTCGTGCTGATCAGGCTCGCCCCTTCCGATCCCCGGCGAACCACAACCGCCTCCGGCGTCAGTTCCACCACCGCGCGATGACCATCCGCGTCCATCAACATTAAATTGTTCGGCGTTTGCCGGGGCGTTTTTTGCAGGAGATCGATCGCCTCGTCAACCGTTTTGCACTTTTCCAGCACGGTTCGATACAGCAGCGTGTATGGCATCGCCATGGGCAGGCGTGCGGCGCGCTTCACTTCCATATTTGCCAGGCAAAGCCCATGCTCGTTGATGCCGCTTAGCACGCCGATCATTCCCGGCCATCCCACCGACGCGAATTTGTAGCGGCCATCCGTCGGCTCATAGATAAACAGGGCCGTGTATTTGTCGGCGATGTTCAATGATGGGAAATCAAGGTTGCGGCCAAACCGGGCAATATGATCGGGGGCGGCGTCGGCGGGAAGGGTGATCGTCGAACAGGCCGACATCGGGGTCAAATCCAAAAAGCATTGCGCCAAAATCGCCTCATCGCGGTCCATCCCGCACTGCGTTGCCATTGCGTTCACTTCCGCCAGATGCTCCGGCAAAAACTTCTGCTCAAACGCGCGGGCCGCCCCCATCGCCAGCAGCCGATGCGTCGTCGTCCCGAGAAACACCTTCAAATAATGCTCGTGAAGATAATCGATGGACGTGGCGAGTTGCCTGGCATGCTGCGTGCCCATGTCGGCGGAGGTGCCGTGCAGAACCACGATGGGAATCGCCGGCTTCTCCGCGGCGGGCGGCGGCCCATCAGCGCGAAGCTGCGGACCCGCGATCGCCACGGTGAGAAGGAGGGCGAGGCAGGAGAAAGGGGTGTGTCGTTTCATGATTATTTTTTGCGAGTAACGCACAGGTGGTAATGAACCAGTTTAAGTTGTCCGATGGGTGCCACAGGTCGCGGTACGCCGAAACCTGTGTTTTTGGACCGACCGAAGGCACAGGTCTCGGCGTACCGCGACCTGTGGCACCCGATGATCAATTCAAACTGAGCCGCTATCCAACACCGGTTCACTTCACGTTTTGCGCGACCTATAGCACTTTTCAGGTTGGTGGCGCGTTTGCGCGACCGTCATCCTGAGGTACCCCGAAGGATCTTGCCGATACACGACGGCGAGCCAGATCCTTCGGAGTACCTCAGGATGACGATTGCCCGCTCGATCAACCAAAAAAAAGCTCTAAGAGCCGAAGCCAAATTTCCGGGATTTTCTTCGTTTTCCTTCGCGCCTTCGCGAGCCATGGCTTTTGATGCATATCTCAGTCGAGCAGCGGATAGCGTTGCAGCACTAATACACCAAGTCCGCCGCCCCGGTTCATGCCCCGGCCGCCCCAATCTTCGCCGGGTCGGCGACTTCAACCACGCCGGTCTCGGCGATTTCGACGGCCGGCATCGCGGGGGCATCGACCGACATCAGGCAAAACAGCGTCTGCCCAGGCCGGGCCTGTCCGGAAAGGTCGCCGGTGGCGACGGCGATCGTTCCACCGGCGTCGGTGACGAGCAGCACAACCGCCTTGTCCTGAAAATGAATGCGAAATTCGCCATAGCCAAATCCCTCGCTGAGGCGCACTGCCCGGATCGACCCGCCAGCCAGAATCCGGGGGCTCAACTCGGCCGCCGGCAAGGGCGGATCAAACAACAGTCGGCCGCGAAGGTCGGTTGCCACTGCCTCAGCCCGGCTGCCGGGCTGGCCGGCGGGGGCGAGTTGATAAACTTCCGATCGGCCGAACGCCCGGCTGTATTGCACGGTCGCCAGGGCATTCACCTCATCGCTCGGCGTCAGCGCCAGCAATCGCCCGATTCCCGTCAGGGCGATCCGCTGAAACACCCGCTCGGATAAGACGCTGGCGAGATAGGTCGGCGTCCCCTCGTCGCGAGCGCGGCGAATGTTGTCCTTGTTGGTATCGACCAACAGCACCTCAAAACCATTGTCGTGCAGCGTTTTGCCGATGGCACGCGCCAGCGGCCCGGCACCCGCCACCAAAAATCCCGCCGCCCCCGAGCGCGCCAGGCCAAGCTTCTTTGCCAGCGCCCCGGCCGATAGCGCATAAACGATTACGGTGCCGATGATCACCAGGAACGTCAACGAAACCAGCAGGTCGGCGTCCGGAAAGCGGTCGCGCGGCAGGCGCAGGGCAAAAACCGATGCCACCGACGCCGCCACGATTCCCCGCGGTCCCATCCACGCCAGAAACGTCCGCTCGCGATGGGTCAGCCCCGAGCCGATGGACGATATCCAGACGCACAATGGCCGGCCCACGAGGATGATCACGGCCAGGAACCCCAGGCTCCTCCAACTGACTTTTAGCAAATGTTCCCACTTCAGGCGTGCGGCAAGAACGATGAACAGCGATGAAACCAGAAGCACCGACAAATTTTCCTTGAACTCCACGATATGGCGAATCTGCACATCGCGCTGATTGGCCAGCACAACGCCCATGATAACGGCGGTAAACAACCCCGAGTCCGGCTGCAGCACGTTCGACGTCACAAACGCCGCGATCACCATCATCAGCGATACCGGGTTCTGCAAATAATCCGGCACCCAGAATCGGCGCAGGACAAAGACCAGGATATACGCCGCCGCCAGCCCGATCGCGCCGCCGATGCCGACGGTTTTCAGCACCTCCAATGCCACGCCCGGCGCCGCCCCACGAAGTCCGCCAGCCTCGATGGCGTGAAACACCAGCACCGCCAGCAGCGCGCCGATGGGATCGATAACCGTTCCCTCCCAGCGCAAAATCGGGCCGACTTTTCCAATCGGCCGGATATGCCGAAGCAGCGGGCCAATCACCGTTGGCCCGGTCACCACCAGCACCGCGCCCAGCAGAATCGACAGCGGCCAATGCATGGCAACGATGAAGTGGGCCGCCAATGCGGTGATGGCCCAGGTCACCAAAGAGCCGACGGTGACGAGGTTTCGCACGACCGACCCGGCACCGTGCAAATCGGCAAGCCGCAATCCCAGTCCGCCCTCAAAGAGCACCAGTCCGACCGACAATGAAACCGCCGGCAAAAGCAGTTTGCCGAGCAAAGCATCAGGGTCGACCCAACCATAAACTGGCCCGGCGCTGATACCGGTGAAAAGAAGGAACAAGATCGACGGCAGGCGCATTCGCCAGGCAAGCCATTGCGCGCCAATTCCCAGCACGACAATGGCGCCGAGTCCAACCGCCGGGTCATCCAGTGATATTGCCGAGAGGGAGAAGTTCAAAATCACGCCAAAATCTCCCGGACAACTTCACCGCTGACATTGGTCAACCGCCGCTGAATGCCGTTATGGTAGAACGTCAATCGGCGGTGGTCGATGCCCAAAGTATTCAGAACTGTCGCGTGAAGGTCCGGCCAGGCGACGATATTCTCGGCGGCTTTCCAGCCGGTCTCGTCGGTGCTGCCATAAGAAATGCCCGGCTTGATTCCGCCGCCGGCCAGCCAGATGGAAAATCCATACTGGTTATGATCGCGGCCCGCCCCAATCTGATTGGCCTCTGCCTGCGTGAAAGGCGTTCGGCCGAATTCCGACGTGAACAGCACCAGCGTGTCATCCAGCATTCCCCGTTGCCGAAGATCCTTCAGCAAAGCGGCGATCGGCTGATCGACGCGCAGCGCCTCCTGGGCATGATTGGCCCTGCAATCTTCATGGCCGTCCCAGTTGATTCGCGGCGAGCCCAGCGCCCCGCCGGAAAAAAGCTGCACAAAGCGCACGCCCCGTTCCAAAAGCCGCCGGGCCAATAAACATCCGCGGCCAAAGTCGTTGGTTTCCTTTTTGCCGATGCCGTACATCTCGCGCATGGCCGGCGTTTCCGCATCCAGGCTGCTGACTTCCGGCACGGCAAGCTGCATTTGTGCCGCCAGTTCGTAGCTCTTCAACCGCGCCGCCAGCAGATCCTCGCCGCCATGCGCTTGCAGATGCCGCCGATTCATGCGTGCAAGAAGCGCCCGGCTGTCGGCTTCGGTGGCGGCATCAACGTTTCGCGCCGGCTGCAAATCGTCGATGGCCGTCCCGCCGGCGCGCATGACCACGCCCTGATGCCGGGCGGGCAGAAAGCCGTTGGTCCAGTTGATCGACCCGCCGGGCGGAAGCTGGCGGGCGTCGGGAATGACGACAAACGCCGGCAGATTTTCCGTCATGTTTCCCAGGCCATAGCTGACCCATGCGCCCATTGTGGGAAAGCCATTGAGGCGAAACCCCGTCAATTGTTGAAAGGCGGCGGGGGTGTGATTCGATGTGTCGGCAATCATCGATTTCACGATGCACAATTCATCGGCCACCGTTCCCAGATGCGGAAACAAGCTGGAGATCCAATGCCCGCTCCTGCCGAATTGCGTAAACGGAAAATCGCTTTTGCGAAGCAGGCCCACTTTGCCAAAAAACACGTCCGGCTTGGCGCCGCCACCCAGCGATTTGCCGTGCAATTGCTGCAGCGCCGGTTTGTAATCAAAGGTATCCACCTGGCTCACGCCGCCCATGGCGCAAAGGTGAATCACGCGTTTGGCCCGCGGCAGGAAGTGGGGGATCTGATGTTGCCGCGCGACCGCTTCGCTGGCGTCCGCAACGCCGTCGCGCAAAAGCAAAGCCGAGAGCGCCACCGCGCCAATTCCCGCCGACGCCCAGCGCAGAAGTCCGCGCCGATCGATCAGCGGCGCCTGGCGAACATTCAGTGCATGGTTCATTTTGATGATCACGCCGTTCTTTCTCTCGCAACCCGGCGAAAACTTGCTCTTTGTGCTCTCAATCCACCGTCACGAATTCGCTGCAATTGAACATCACCCGGCACAGCGCGGGCAGGCCGTGCTTGCGAATGAAGTTTACCGCGTCCTCCGCTTCTTCGGCGCTTGGTTTGCGATCGAGCACGCGTTCATAAACAGCCTCGGCCTGTCGGGCCGTATTTTCGCCGGCTTGGCGCTTCACCGCGCCGGCCACGCTGTCGCTCATCCGGAACACAAACGAATCGTTCATCAACGCCAGTGCCTGCAATGGCGTGGTCGTGAGGGCCCGGCGGGGGGTCTTGGTCGATGGGTCGGGGCAATCGAATACGTCCAGAAACGGATTGCGGCCGGAGCGAATCCAGTTGCGGTATAGACTTCGGCGATTGAACGTCGCGCCGCTATAATCGCGCGATTCGTAGAAGGTGGTGTTGTTGGTGAAGGTGTAATAATCTTCGTAACCTGGGCCGCCACGTTGCGGATTCAGTTCGCCGGCGGTTTGCAGAATGGCATCGCGCAGGGCCTCGGCCTCGATTCGGCGCGGGCTCATCCGCCAGAGCAGGCGGTTGGACGCGTCGGCTTTAAGGCCGTCACCACGCGGCAATGAGGATTGGCGGTAGGCGGCGGAAGTGACAATCAGCCGTTGCATTTTTTTGATGCTCCACCCGCCCCCCTGCATCTGATTGGCGAGGTAGTCGAGCAGTTCGACGTTGGAGGGGCGGCTGCCGTTGAAGCCGAAGTCGTTTGGGGTTTCGACAATTCCATCGCCGAAATGATAGAGCCACAGGCGATTGACGATGACGCGGGAAAAGAGGGGATTGCGCGCATCGGTGATCCAGTCGGCCAGCTTTCGGCGGCGCTTGGCATCGGGCGCATCGGGTTTGAGGCCGAAATCGGCATCAAGGCCCGCAATGGCCGACAGGCCGCCGGGGGAAACGACATCACTCTCGCTGGCGGGATTTCCACGAAGCAGCAGATGGGTGATGCCAGGGTTTTCCGCCGCCGCACAGGTGTAGGTTTTCGCCGACGCCGCCCGGACCTGCTGGCGATGGATGACAGCCATCTCGTTGAGGCAGACATCGCGCTGGGCGCGCTCGGTTTCACTTAAACCGGCGATCACTTCTGCGTCACTGATGCCCGGCTTCACGCCTGCCGACGCCGCCACTTCCGCCGCCGATAAGGCGCGATCGTACAGGCGGGCTTTCACAATTTCGCCCGTGAGAAATTTATTCCCGCCGGCCGGCAGATGCCGCAGCCCGAACAAAAGCTGCGCCTTTCCGCTTTGAAACTTCAGCGGCCCAGACGACTTATAGGCCCGGCCATAGGGCAGGCCATTGCGGTAGCCGATGATCGTCCCATCCGCCTGATACACAATGGTCATCTGCACAGGCAACGGGCCGGTGGATTGTTCCTCCGGACCATCGAATGACAGCGTGCGCTGGTAATTATTGCTTCCCGCCATCCACTGCCGCGGCTGGCGCTCGGCATAAACGATGGCGTCAAACGCGTTGCCATCGGGCGTTTGAAGGCTCATCACGCCGCCGCCACCCTGCTTCAAATCGTGCAGAACGACCCACGCCTGCAGCGTCCGGGCAGTCAGCGGGACGGCAATCGGGGAAGTGACGGCATATCCGCTGCCGCCCACTTTCAGCGCGCCGTCGGCCAGCTTCGCGTCGCCGATGAGCGTCGCGTCCATCGATCCGACGTGATCGCGCAGGTCTTCGTTGAAACGCCATTCGGCAATCGGCTTTGGCGCGACAATCTCCGCATCCCGCGCATGTTTGGCGATGAGCTTTTCCCGCACCGGCTTTTCGATGCTTGCAATTTGCGATTGAAGCTGCGCGAGGCGGCGCTCATACACCGCGTTGTACGCAGTCGCCGCCATATGCGCGGCATTGGCGGGCAAATCGCGTTCGCCGGCTTTCACGCCCGCCAGTGCCGAGGCAAGCTGGTAATATTCCCGCTGCGAAATCGGATCAAACTTGTGGTTATGGCACCGCGCGCAATTCGCGGTCAATCCCAGAAAAGTCTGGCTGACGGTGCCGACAAAATCCTCGAGCTGGTCCTGGCGAACCACCGCCCGCATGGCGGCGCTTTGCTGGGCTTCGCCGACGACATCACGGGCCGTCCCCACCAGAAATCCGGTCGCGATGATCCCATCGGCCGACACCGGCTCGGTTACATCCCCGGCAATTTGCATGCGCACAAACCGGTCGTAAGGCATGTCGCTGTTAAACGCATCGACGACCCAATCGCGATATCGCCAGGCGTCGGCGCGATACTGATCGCGTTCGAACCCATCGCTTTCGCCAAACCGCGCCACGTCAAGCCAGTGCCGGGCCCAGTGCACGCCATAGTCCGGCGACGCAAGCAGCCGATCGACCAGCTTTTCGTAAGCGTCCGGCGAATCATCCCGCACGAATGCCTCCACCTGCTGAAAAGTCGGTGGAAGCCCGGTCAGATCGAAGGTCACGCGCCGAATCAGCGTGCGCTTGTCCGCCTCTGGAGACGGCGCAAGGCCGTGCTCTTTCAGCCCCGCGAGAATAAACGCATCAATTGGATTGCGAGCCACCGCCGCATCCATCACCGCCGGGGGGTGAACTTGCTTCAAGGGTTGAAGTGCCCACCAGTCATATCCCGCCCGCTTGTCTGTGGTAACGCGGGGCACGGCGGCGGTTTCCTTGTCCGTTGCCAAGGCAGCAGCCCGGGACCCGGCGAGCGCCGCCGTGAAAAGAAGAAGTTGGACTATGTTCCTCGTCATCGCCTTTACCGCACATCGGCCCGCCCCGGGGCAGATCAATTTATCGTTATAGCAGATGAAGTCGATCGCGGTGGCCGGTTTTTACCACCTTCGCCCTTTTTTTCAGACAGCCCTCCCGCCCAGGATCATCGCGCCACTAACGAGAAGATACCACCCCAGGCAAAACGTGAGCGCGTAGACGATCTTTGAGAAGACTTGATCGTTCATCCGTTTCGTCACCCAAAACCCGAAAGCCGCCCCAACCAATACCAGCGGCGCAAGTTCCAGCGACAGCCAGAGCGTCTCCACGCGGAATTGCCCGGCGGCGAAAAAGATCGGCACCTTGGCTGTGTTGACCAGGAAAAAATAGACCGCGCATGTCCCCACGAAAATCTGCCGATCCAACTTCTGCGGCAAAAGATGCAGCGCGATGATCGGCCCGGCGGCGTGGGCCAAGGTACTGCTGGCGCCGGCGAATGCGCCAACCGCGCTGCTTCGCGCCAGCGACGGCCGAAATGTCCGGTCGGCGGCACGCCAGAGGCGATACCAGTGCAAGCCGACAAGGAGCACGGATTCAAACCCGATCTCTATTTCAATGAACGCCGTCAGCGCCGGCCCGGCCTTGAGGCGATAGGCCCAAAGCACCGCGCCGCCGATCAGAACGCCGACAACGGACCCCGGCAGCATCCGCGCGATGATGGTCAGATTAAATAACTGCCGATATTGCCAGACGGCAATGACATCACCCACGATCAGCAGCGGCAGCATCAGCCCAAGTGTTGCCGCCGCACCGCCCCGGTTCAGGCGATTCATGGCCACGACGGTCATTGGCACGATCATCAACCCAACGCCCGCGCCAAACCCGCTTTTGGTCACGCCGATCAATGCGATTGCCAGAAAGACGATGAGCCACCATGGAGTCATGCGGCTGAGAATAGCGGAGGCGCGTGGAAAATCCGAATGGGAGACGAAGACCGCCCGCGGTCATAGATATTCGACATGATCTCGCATGCTGTCCCGATCGAGTACGCCATGCACGAGAAGCAGCGCCTGGATTAATTCGCCGATGTTGTATTTCTGCTCTGGGCACCACGCAATCCCGGCATGCTGAATTCCTTTCTAATGCAAAACGAGCAAGTCGGTGTCGAATGTGATAAGCACGCGGTTTTGGCCTGTGGCGAACGCCAATTGATCTACGTCGGAGGCTCCAAGATTGCCCGATTCCTGGGTTGTAAGCAGATCGATCCCGCGCCGCCGCAGACCCTGGCATACCGGGCGGGGAAGATGTTCGTCAGCGTAGAAAATGATGGTTTCACTCACCCGATTTATCTCGCAGCTGGGCGGGAATCTTCGATGGCACGAGCGTTTTCAGTCGGTCCGCCCACTGCTCGCCGCTGCCAATATCGGCTTGAATTTCGTCGCGATGGTCGAAGTAATAAGCCAATGCCGCATAGACGTCGGCCAGGGTGATTCCCGGGAATATATCGACGATTTCATCGGGGGAATAGCCGCGCCGCTCATGCCACGCGACGATGTCCTGAACGCGGATGCGATGACCCGCGATGCACGGCAGCCCGCCGCAGACGCCTTCGGTCTTTGCAATATGCTGGATCATGACGTTTTCCATGGGTGTCGCGCCATCCATTGGGTATTATATATTCGAGCCGGGAACAAAGCATCTGACGGTAGGCCTTGGTGAGCTTAGGCGGTGTGGCGCTCAATTGTGGCGAACACTTTCCTGCTCCCTCCCCTGAGTACAGGGGAGAGGGAGCAGGAGTCGCCATAAACAAGCGTTACACCCGAGCTTAGACTGGGCCAATCCCCTCAAGAATCGGTTCGATCTCAAAACGCACCGCAATGGCGTTTTAAATCAGTTGGCCAGCCCTGTCCCGCAGATTCCTTCCAACAATTTCAACGGCGTTTTCTCCGGCGCGACCATCGCGCTCACCGGCACGATGAATGTCTGCTCCAGCGCAAATTGCCCCGACAAAACCGAATGCGGCACCGTGTCGGTATAGACCATCCATGTCGAATACGGCGGAAATTCGATGTGAATCTTCGGGCCCTTCTCCTGGTAGTCGCGGTTCTCCTTCAGCCAGTCGTGGAAATGAAGCATGAAGTGATCGTACGGCGAGCGGTCGACATTCTTCACGCCGACCGTCCGCAAAATCGGGCCGACCGTCCGGCGAAATTTCCGCGAAGCCGACGTCGCATACCCGGCGTATTTTCCCAGGCCCGCCGCCGCGGCCATTTTGTTGGCCAGCGGCTCGAATGGTTCGCTGATTTCCCAAACGCGGTTGACGCTGGGATTGATGTTGGTGAAGACGCGAAGAATCCGCCCGCCATTGGTGGGGCGGGTGGGGAAGGCATCGACGTGCATCAGATCATTGCGCTTGTGGTAGGAAAGCTCGCGGCCCTTTTCCTCGTTGGGGCGATAGCTGGCAAAATCGAGTTGGCGCTCGCGGGCGTAGGGGGAAAGAAACCTGTCGACCAGCTTCACGATTTCCTGCGAAAAATGCCGCATGATTTCATGCAGCCGCTTGGCGCCTTCGGGATCGTCGGCGGCCGCCCCGCGAAGCACATCGGTCTTGGGGCGGTAGGAAATATTCTTGTGAATCCGCAGGCCGCTTTGCTTTTGCGAAAGAAGGAATTCCTTGTCGGCGTCGGGGAAATCGTAGGGAATATTGTCGAAGTAGAGGACTTTTCCCTCTTCGAGCTGCCGGCAGTAATCGATCGCCTTCTGCCGGGCGGCGGCGGGGTCGGTCCAGCCGCCAGGGTGCTTGTAATCGGTGATGGTGGTTTGCGACATAATGTTCCTCCGAACCGGCGTTGTATTTGAACGCCATGGCATCGACTCCGCCGACGCGTTTGCTCCGCGATATTTGCCGGTGGTTATGACGTTTGGACGGCGAATGTCAAGGGTGGTCAGCGGGGACGAAGGTGCCTATCCTCATGCCGGTCGTATAACCTGCGGGCCGGAGTTCCATGCAAATAAAAGTCAATGGTGAAATTCACGATTACCCCGACGGCGAAACCGTGCGCGCGTTGATCGCCCGGCATAACATGGTCCCGGAAAAGGTGGCCATCGAATTAAACCGCCGGCTATTGCGCGGCGACAAATACGACACGCCGCTCAAGGCGGGCGATGAAGTGGAAATCGTGACGTTTGTGGGCGGCGGATGAGGGTAACCACGACGCAAGCACGCCTCGGACGAGCGTCCGCGAAAACGCGGATTCGCTTTCCACGCTGGATTTGCGCGCTGCTGTCGCATGCGCGGCGAGCTTTGTGCAAAACTGAAAAGATACGATAGGTTGGGAAGCGAATGAATCAGTCAGTGCGGATTTCGGGATTGGTGCGGATAGCCAACGTGGTTCGGCGCGAGTTGTCGGGCACGATGAGCATGGAGCAGCGCGATCGCCTGCGCGGTCAGACGCAAAGGAATCTCGCGACAGTCGAGCAGATTCTTCGCGACCGGGGCGCGACGGTTCAGAATCTGCCGCCGCCGTCACAGCGGGCATACCGGTTTCTGTCCGGCATCAATTGGACGCAAACCGGCGCTGCGGTACAGGACGATTCCGCTGTCCGCGGCGAGCCTGTGGCCGCAGCGCCATCGCATCGCCCTTCGATGATTTCGTGGCGCCGTTCGTCATCGCTCATGGAGTTGGCGCTCGACGAACTTGCTCGCGATCCTGCCGTGCCTCAAGTCAATCTAATCGAAGCGATGAGCCGGCAGATGGAACTGACCATCCAGCGCCAAAACATCACGCCCGACCGCATGTCGCCGGCGACGCGCGAGCAACGCGGTTGGTTTGGCTTCATGAGCCGCCCGGAAAACCTATCGGCCTATATTCAATCGCGGCAAACCGCCAGCCGGGTGCTTAACGCCGCCGCCCTGGGCTCGCGGCAATATCCGCCGCCGCTGACCATCCACTTTCGCCCGATTCGGGGGATGTACAAGTTGAAGGCCGGCCGCCAGGGCGTTCGGCTTTGGCTTCCCACGCCGATGATCGCCTTCGATGAAGCCGCCTTTTTACTGGTGGGCGCGCTCATCTACCGCCGCGACGGCGTCGCCCGGCAGCGCGTCATCGAACTGATGACCAGCGAGGGTTACCAGACCGTGCGCGCCGAATTGGAATCGCTCGGCGGCATCTCCGAGCAAACCCGCGGCGCAACTCACGATCTCGGCCAGAGCTTCGACCGCGTAAACGCCGGGTATTTCGGCGGAAAAATGGCCCGGCCCCGGCTGACGTGGAACCGCACCTTCACCGGCCGCAAGTTCGGTCATTACGACTTCATTCTCGACACCGTGATGGTCAGCCGAACGCTCGACTCGCATGAGGTGCCGGAATATGTGGTGGACTTCCTGGTGTTCCACGAGCTGCTCCACAAATTTCACGGCCTGCACTGGGTAAACGGCCGCGGCTACGCCCACACGGCCGAGTTTTACGAAAGCGAACGAAAGTTCGCGCGCTATCAGAAAGCCGAGGCCTTTTTGGGAAAGCTGGCGCGGGAGGTGAGGTGAAAGCCGCGGCGCTCACACCGCGAAAGAAAGAGAAAACCACGGAGGCACGGAAGCACGGAGGCGCATTCGACTTCTCAGCATTCGCGAAGAGAATTGAAAAAGAAAACAGGAGCGCATTTGGCGCGGGCCCGCATGCGAAGAACCCCACCTCCGTGCTTCAGTGCCTCCGTGGTTTTTCTGATTTCTGACCTACATGATCGCCCCGCATTTGCGGAACCATTTGGCCTGGGCGCGGGAGAAGCGGGCGTTGCGGATGTCTACGAGGTAAAAATCCACGCCGGCGGTTTTCGCGCCGCGCAGATCAGCGCCGTGAAGATTGGCCTTGCGGATTTCTTCGGGAGGCTTGAAATCGCGATCGCCAAAATCATCGGTGTAAAACCCGGTTTTGCTTCCTTCGCACGGCACCGCGCTTCCCACCAGCCCGGATCGGGTTGACCCGGCATGGAATGACGATTCGGAAAAATCGGCCTTGCGAAAATCGGCGCCTTCCCATTCAATGTCCGCCAGGCCGCATTTGTTCAGCTTTGCGCCGCGGAAATTGGCGCGGGGAAAGATTGAGCCGGTCAGCAGCGCGCCGGTGAGATCAGCTTCGTGGAAATCCGGGGCGGGAAGCTCCATGTATTCGAGGTTGCAATGGTTCATTGCCGCCATGTGGAAGCTCGCGCCGGAAAAATGGGCAGTGCCCAGGTCCTGGCGATTCAAGATCGCACTGCCGAGGTTTGCCCCGGAAAAATCGGTCCCGTTTATTTGCGCGCCGGTGAAATCCGCCCGGATGAGACCCGCATTCCTGGCGTTCGCGTCGCGGAGGTCAGACGCTGCAAGGGTTGCGCCAAAAAGATTGGCGCGTTCGAGCTTCGCATTGCGGAGTTTGCAGTCGCTTAGCACCGCCGAAACCGCCGATGCACCGGACAAATCCGCCGCGGTGAAATCCGCGCGTGATGCGCTGATGTGATCGAGATTCGCTTCGCACAACTTCGCCGAGCCGAATCTGGCATCGGTGAAATTTCCTTTTTCCAGCCGGGCACGGGTGAGATTGGCATGGCGGAAAGAAACGCATCTCGCCTCGCACGAGGGCAGATGCACATCGGGCCAGTTGGCATCATCCAGATGAGCCGACGTAAGGTCCGGCACATGTCCCATTTCCGGACGCCAGCCGATTTTCATCGCGTGCAGGATGGACGCGGCGGTGGACTGGGCGGGTTTGGCGCCGGTGCGGACGGCCTCGTACAGGGCAGGATGAACTTTGGGGCGGGAATGCGCCAGCAGGGCGGCGCGGGCGAGGAGGTCGTGGGGAAGCTTTCGCGAAAAAACCCGCGGGTTTGGATTATCGTGCAGCGAATCGATGACCAATTCCGCCGCCAGCATCAGTTGCACGGGGCGATGCACCAGCAGCCGGCGTTCGCGGACTTCAAATTCCCCCAATGTTTTGAATGGAAGCTCGAACACACCGACGGGTCGAACCACCTGCGCCATGCAATACATTCTTCCCGCCGAGCGGCGCGGCAGTGTGGGAAATTCCAGCGCCAGCCGCCATTGCAGGGCGTCCCAGATCCCGGCATGCGAATCATCCGCCGCCAAAACGTCCAGCACCATCCGCCACAATTCCGGTTTCCCGGAAAATGCCTCGCGATCCGGGGACGCTGTCACGCGCTTCATGACCGCCGAGACGCGCTGGCGGTGAGTGGCGGCGAGATATTCGATCAGGTCATCGTCCGTCCACCCGGCCATTTCCAGGGCCACCAAAACAGGTCCCGACGGCGGGCCGTACGACGTCAGGAGCGTCAACTGTGGCTCCGGAGGATCGTCGGCAAGGTGCCGGGCGTTGATATCGCGAATGACCAGACCTTCGCCGGAAAAAACCTGCGCGATATGTTCGGCCGCCACCGTCTTCCCCGACCCGGCCGAGCCGTGCAGGCAAACGACGCCCACCGCGCCGGCGCGGAGGAGCCCGCGGATATGATGCTCCAAGGCCAACGCCGCTCCACCCGGCGCTGTCTGCACCCGCGGCGTGACGGGAGGTCGTCGCGGGGCAAAGCCGCTGTCTGCGCCGAACTGCGGGAGAGACGGATGCATGGCGCGGGATTATATCTTTGTGGATGAGGCCGGGCGCGGAAAAATCGGGGAGAGATGGAAACTTTATGCGCCATTGGAGGGTGTTGAATGAAGATCGGTCTTAAAGCAGAAGGCAGGTGCGATTCTCCTCTGAGGGATTTCCTTCACGCCGGGTCAAGCGGCGCGCGAAAAGGTTGTGCATGCGAAATGCGTGGATGCCGCGCCGGCCCGGATTCGTGTCGCGCTCCTTGCGGTCGGGAGTTGCACCATCGGCGAGTTCACCACGCGAATCCGGGCCGGCGCGGCGTTTGGCGTTGGCCTCGCGATCCGCGCCTTTTGCGCCGCTTGACCCGGCTTGGAGAATCTTCCTCGCGAATTTGCTCATGCGCCAAAACGTGATTTTGCGGCGCGACGCCCTTACACTCCGCCCACGAAAGATAATCCTGTTCGTTCCGATCACATGAGAGTTTCGCACTTCCTTTTAGTTCTATCCATCGCCGCCTGGGGCGCGGGATGCGCCACGCCGGCGCCTGCGCCGGCGGAGCATCTGCCGGGCTATCAGTGGATCGATGCGCCCACGGCTCTTCACGCGCTATGCGAGCGGGCGGGGAAGGTGCAGTCGGTGTCGGCCGAGGCTGACCTGACACTGACCCGTCCCAACGGCGACAGCGTGCGGCTCGATAGCGTCATCGTCATGCGGCTCCCGGATGCCGTGCGCATGCGGGCATGGAAATTCGGGCAGGCGGTATTCGATCTGACATCGACCTCCGATGGCCTTTGGATCGAAGCGCCGCCGGATCCCGATCGCCGCGGCAAGATGATGCCGGCCAGCTTGAGCGCGGCGAAAATGGCGCGGGCGTGGTCGATTCTGTCCGGGGAATTTTTCTGTGCGCCCGATGCGCGAATTGTCGAAGCTGGTCCGACGGTCTTGCGCGTTGAGCGTGTCATCCAGGGTCAGCGGGTCGTCTGCGACGTGCAGCGGGCGACTCTCATGCCCAGGCGCTACAGCGTTTTCGACAGCGCGGGTGTGGAACGGTTCACCCTTTGCCTCGATCGATATGAAATGCTGGGCGATATTCCGTGGCCGGTGATGCTGACCGCACATTCAGAGGGAGGAACGATTGACATCATGCTGAAAGACCCTGAATTAAACGCAGAGCTGGCGCCCAATGCGTTTGTGCCCCCGAGAAAGGCAGAGAAGGTTCCGTGAGAAAAAAACTGTGCCCCAGTCACGACGGGAATATCGCGGAAACTATTTTTTAAAGCCCACCGTGCTTGCACGGTGGGTTGGACCGTTCGCGCCGCGCGCTTCAGACCCATCGTGCAAGCACGGTGAGCGTTACCATCGTCCTCCCGGCAATACTCCACAAACTCCGGACAAAATCGCTTAGTCCCCTAAAAGTACTCCGTTTCAACCCGAATTCTCAGCGGATTTTCAGAGGTGTTTTTAGAAGCTTTTAATTTAATCCTTTTCAACTCAGAAGTGCCTTCCCTTTCCACCATCCTCACCTGGCCCCTTCGCCACCCCTTAGCGACTATCGTCATTGCATTCCTATGCGCTCTTCTCGCAACCGTCGGCGTTTCCCGGATTCATGCCGATGGATCGCTTCAGGCGATGTTTTCGCGAAATGATCCATCGGCCGAGGCGCTTTCGCGGGTATTGAACGATTTCGGCGCGGTGGATGAATTGCTCGTGCTGGCAAGCATCCCGGGGGAAGCGAACGCGTCGCCGGCTGATACGGCTCGGCTTGAGCAATTCGGCGACCGCCTGGTCACTGCGATCGATCACGATCCCAAATCAGCCCCGCTGACCGATGGCGCCTTCGATAAGCCGGATGACGATTCCACCGCATATTTCCAGCATGTCGTAGCACCGGCGGCGGTTTATTATCTTGACGATGCATCATTCGCCGCCGCCCGCCGGCGGCTGACCAAACCGCAGATGCAGGCGCAGATTCAGCAGGACCAGACGATGCTGGAAGCGCCCGGAGCGGCGGGCGGGCTGGCCAAGGCGCTGATGCGCGACCCGCTGCGCCTGCGCGATTTTCTTGGCGGCTTCACCAGCCGGATGCAGTCGCAACAGCCTTTTTCCACCAAGCGCGGGAGCGTGCGGTTTATCTCTGCCGATGGGCGGAACCTGCTGGTTTTTGTGCGGGGAAAAAAGCCGCCGGGCGACTTGGAATTCTGCAAGCAACTGACGGCGGCGGTGAAGGATGTCGCGGCGCGCGTCAATAGCGACCATTTCGACCTGAACTACGGCGGCTCCTATGCCATCGCCGCCGTCAGCGCCACCGTCATTCGTTCGGACATGATCGCCAGCGTCACCGGCTCGGTATTGCTGCTGCAATTGCTGTTCATCCTCGCATATCGCAGTCCGTTTAAACTGTTCGCACTGTCGTTTGGGCCGATCGCATTGGGTCTGCTGCTCGGCTTCGGCGGATATTCGATGGTGCAAAAGGGGCTCTCGCCGATGACGGCCGTATTGGGCGGCGTTTTGGCGGGAATGGCGATCGATTACGCCATCCAATATTTGTCGATGTACGAAAGCCAGCGCGACGCCGGGCAGACAGCCCGCCGGGCGGCTGCCACCTCCGCCGTCAACATCACGCCCGCCGCGTTTGGGGCCTGGGCCACCAGTGTCGTGGGGTTCGTCGCGATCGGCGTTTCCCAGGTCAATGCCCTGCGCGATTTCGCGCTGCTTGGAACGCTTGGCCTGACGGGCGCGTTTCTGGCGAAGATGGCGCTGATGCCGCTGCTGCTGATGCTGACCGATCGGCGCAAATCGCCGGCGAGCCCGCGATCCACGTTCCGGTTCAGCCTGACCCCTTTACTGCGCTGGACCGGCCGCCATGCGCGGCTTTGCATTGGCTTTTCCGTGATCATATTCCTTGCCGCTATCGCACTGCTGGCGGTGCTTCCGGGCGATCTTCTTCCGCTGGAAAGCGATCTGACCATCATGCATCCGCGGCCCAATTCCGCCATCGATGCGCAAAATCTCATTGCCCGGCGGTTCGGGATGCACGACTGGCTGCTGGTTGATCTTCGTGCGAAAACGCCGGGCGAATTGGTCGAACTGGCCCATCGTGTCGACCAGCGGCTGACCACATCTGCCGCCAAACAAGCCGGCGTCGCGGGCAGCTTTGGACTTGGAACGCTCTTGCCCGATCCGGCCGTCACGGCGCCCCGCGACGTGGAGCTTCGCCAGATCGATCCGGCGCGCGTCGTGGCCGATTTTCGCTCGGTGATCGAAGACAGCGCCTTTAATCCTGATGCGCCGGAAATTCGAGATAACGAGAAACTTCTCAATGCCGTGCTCACCACGCCGCCGCCCACGATTGACAAGTTGATTCCCTATCGCCGGCTGGCGGAAATGATCCTGCCGCGATCGGCCTTCGCGCCGGGCGCGAAGATAACCGAAGCCATCACCCTGGTCTTCATCAACGGTTCGACCGATTCGCGCGCCGCGCGCGATCGCGCCGTTTTGGGAATCCGCGCCGCCCTGACCGGCGAAGACGGCGCGATCGTCACCGGTCTGCCGGTCATCAGCTACGACGCCGAGCAAACCGTCCGCCATGACCTGCCGCGGCTGAGCCTTGTGGCGCTGGCGATCGTGCTGCTTTATCTGCTTGTTCATTTCCGCAATTTTGCCGAGGCGCTGCTGTCGATCTTGCCGACGGCATTCAGTCTGGTGGTTTTGCTGGCGGCAATGCGATTGGCGGGGCAGCGGGTTAACATGGTAAACCTCGTCGCCGCGCCGCTGCTGATCGGGATTGACGTCGACTACGGTATTTTCCTGGTTGCACTGGCCCGGCTGAAAAAAGTGCGGCAGGATGCGCCCGCTGCCGTCATCGCGCGCATTTCGCCGGTGTGTCACGCGGTGGTCATGTGTGCCGCGGCGACGATTATCGGTTATGGTTCGCTGATGTGGACCAGCGTGCCGGCCGTGCGGTCGCTGGGATTCGCGGTGGCGGTAGGAATTGGCGCGTGCCTGTTCAGTGTGCTGTTCCTGGTCGTGCCGATTTTTCTGCGGCTAAGCCGCGGGTCAGTTGATTTGGAAAGCAGTTGATATCCGTTGTTTGTCTGACTTCTTCAACTCGATTCCAATGGCATGGGCGGGACGCCCATGTGGCGAAGATCATTCTTTGCCATGAGGTTCCCGTATCACGGGCGTCTCGCCCGTGTGCTCTTTGGATTGAAACACGGGCGAGACGCACGTGATACGGGAAATCCGCCCGGGTCGCCGTGGGCGCGTGTTTTGGTTGGGGTCAGCGACCGCCCTGAGGAGTACCGTTGGATGACGTTTGATTGCTACACCACATTGAAGGATGCTCGAAGATGCATCCCCTTCGCCCCATTCATTCTGCTTTTTGTTTCCGGTTGCATCGCCCCCAGCGCCCGCCTCGATTTCCCCACCGGCCCGGTTGAGCGCTCGGCTCGCGGCGTTTTTTACGATGTGCAACACACCGGCAAACCGGATTTTGCATTGCTCGCCGATGAGCGGGGAAAGTTCGATATTCTTGCCTATGCCGATGCCGGCGACGGCCAGTTCAACCGCAAATATCGGCTCAGCCAGTACGCCAATGAGGATGTCCCGCATCTGATCATTCTGCTCGATTCGATTCCGTATCAGAAATTTGCCGATGCGTGTGCGGCGGGTCGGTTTGCCTGGTTTGATCCGCCTGTGAAAGTTATTCCGCCATTCCCGACGCTCACTGAATTGATCTTCAGCAAGATGCTCGGCGCGCCGCCGCTGCCGGGGATGATCGATCAATATTACGATCGCGACACGGGTGTCATTCACGATGATCTGTTCGACCGCGTGGTGTACAACAAACGCGAATCGTGGGAAAGGCGGCTGCATTACTGCGCCACCATGTACCAGTCCGGCGAAGCTTATCTCAACCCGCGCCCGTGGCTGGCGGGGGAGCTGCAAATCGCCAAGGAAACCTTCGACAAAAGCCCTGATCGCGTCACCCTGGTTTATTTCACCAGCGCATCGGCCATGCTCAGCCGATTCGGCGAGGCAGGGCTCAATGAAGTCATCGACGGCATCGAGCGTATGTGCTTGCGCATTTTGTATGAGCGGCAGGGGGCGGTGAAAATTTCCATCCTTGCCGACCATGGGCACAATCTGATGGAATCGACGAATGTCGCGTTGGAGGAGCCATTGCAGGCCGCCGGGTTTCATCCGACGACAGCGCTGAAAAAGCCGAACGATGTCGTGCTGGAGATCAACGGGCTGGTGACCTACGCCGGCGTGCGGACCAATCAGCCGGCGGCCGTGGCAAAGGCGCTGGCGGCCGACAAACGGATCGAGCTGGCGATGTATCTGGAGGGCGAGCGCGTAATCGTTTGCAGCAGCCGCGGAAAGGCCGCGGTTGAATGCCGCGGCAGGCAGGTGCGCTATGTGCCGATCGATTTCGACGTGCTCGGCTATAATCCGGTCATCGAAAAACTGCGCGGCGAAGGTAAAGTCGACGCGGACGGCTTCGTTGCCGACGCCGAGTGGTTCTCGGCCACGCTCGATCATGAATATCCCGATGCGCCCCGGCGAGTGTGGGATGCGTTTCACGGAACGGTGACGCATCCGCCGGAGGTGATGCTCGTGATTCGCGATGGATATTGCGCCGGAAATCCGGCGTTTGAAAAATATGTGCACATGGCTTCAACGCACGGCGGACTGAATCAGATCAACAGCGCCACATTTTTGATGAGTATGACCGGCCGGGCAAAAAAACCGCTGAAGAGCGCGGAGGTGTTGCCCACCATCGAGCCGGGTTTCTGGCCGAGTGTGAGATAACCACGGAGGCGCCAAAATGCGGGTCGTGACACGGCCGTCTGGGCCGTGCCGGAGACGAGAAAACGCGAAGTAAGTTAGAATAAGAAACGTCCGGATTCGGGCGACTTGTCGATGATTCATTCACCTCTTCCAATCGCGCTCATCGGCACCGGCATCGCCGCGACGGCTATCTCGGCCTACACCGCCTACGGCACCTTCGTTCCCCGCGGCCAACTTTGGGGACCGGTCGTATGGAAGGGAAGCAGCGACGGCCCAGGCCGCGTCGCGCTGACATTTGACGATGGGCCAACGGCGGGCGCAACCGATCGCGTGCTCGATTTGCTGGCGGAACTGAACGTGAAGGCGGCGTTTTTTTTGATCGGACGAAATGTCGAGCGCGAGCCGGACCTGGCCCGGCGAATCGTGGCCGATGGGCATCTCGTGGGAAACCATACCTACGATCATTCGCGCTGGTCGGCGCTGGGTCGAAAAAAGTTCTGGGACGAGCAAATTGAGAAAGCGGATACCGCCATCGAACGCGCGGTCGGCCTGCGGGCGGCGCTGTTTCGCCCGCCCATCGGCCATAAAACGCGCTACACAATGGCGGCGGCGCGAAAGACCCATCATGCCGTCGTCACCTGGAGCATTCGCGGGTGGGATGGTGTGGCGACGACGTCGCGGCGGATCGTCGACCATGTCTTGCCACGTTGCGGCCCGGGAGCCATTATCGTGCTTCACGATGGCACCGAGCCGGGCCGGCCACGCGATCCATTGGCTACCCTTGACGCCATTAAGCCGCTCGTCGAGGGCATCCGGCAACGAGGACTGGAAGCGGTGCGGCTGGATGAATTAACCGGCTTGCAGCCATATACCTAAGATTTTGCTTTTGCGAAACATTATAAACAGCAGTGCGTATTCTAGAATGGAAACGCCCTCCGCCTCCATTATCATATAAGGCCATATGCTGAAACAAATCGGTATTTTCGTCGGCATTTTATTGGTTGGGGCCGCTTTTAGTTACGGGCAGGCTGCTGCGCCCAAGGCCGCGGCGTCTGGCGCTGTGGTGACTGCCGCCGCCGCCCAGAAAGCGCCAACAACATGGCTCTTGCATCTCCCCGGAATTGCCGGCCCGAAATGGATCGATGAGCAGATGGTTCTGGGCCTGCGCGACGCGGGATATGCCGGGGCGCTCGACGTTTATGATTGGACCGGCACAAATCCCGGCATCGGAGCCTTGCTGGCATATAAGCGTAACCACGAGCAGGCGCAAAAAGTCGCCGATATGATCGTCGAGCACATCCGTAAACAGCCAAACCAGCACGTCATTCTTACCGGCCACAGCGGCGGGACCGGCATCGCCGTCTGGGCGCTGGAAAAATTGCCCGCCGACGTGAAGGTGGATGAAGTCATCTTACTGGCGTCGGCCCTCTCGCCGGATTACGACCTGAGCCGGGCGCTTTCGCATGTGAAAGGCAAGCTCTATTCCTTCTGCAGCGAGAATGACGTGATCGTGCTGGGCACCGGCACGAAAATGCTCGGCACCATCGACGGCAAGAAAACCGAGGCCGCCGGGCAGTCGGGCTTTTGCTTCCCGCCGGGCGCTGATCTGGCCCAGTATGCGAAGCTGATCCAAAAGCCATACGACAAGTCGTATATGCAATATAACAATCTTGGTGACCACATCGGCTGCATGCTCCGCGGATTTTCGCAATATGTGATCGCGCCGCTGGTGGTGCCTGGGGCGGCGGTGGTGGTTAAGCCGGAGGTGGATGCCCACGTCACGCCGGCGGCTGATTCACATCAGCAGCACGCGGCGCGATCGTGAGACGATTCGTCGCACTTGTGCGCAGGCGAAATGACGTCAAACCATACAGAATAGAACGATTTGTCGCGACTCGAACCCCCACGATCCGACGCAGGGAATCCGGCTCTTCAAAGATATGCACGAGAATCTTGTTTTCCTGACAAGATTTCGGAACGCTGAAACGTAGGGCGGGCACTGCCCGCCGCTGACGTCTCTCCGGGAACAATAGTTCGGCGGGCAGTGCCCGCCCTACGTAAAGCAGCCATCTATTGGGTTGTGGGCGCAGCCCACATTGAGGTGTACCTCAGACCCGGCGTCGTGCGTATCCGGACGATCAGTCCCAGGATAGGCATACGATCCCAAATCTTCGCTCTTTCTTCGCAGCTTCGCGCCTTCGCGAGCTCTGGCTTCTAATCCCGATTGCATTGCAGGACTACTTCTCACCCGGCTTCTCTTTTTCCTTCTCATCGCTCGTTTCCGTCAGCAGCACCTGCCCGACGCGCCGTTGCTGAACGCTGAGCACGCGGGCGGTGTATTGGCCGATTGGGACGGTGTCGCCGGGGCGGGGCCAGCGGCCTAAGCGCTGGATCATGTAGCCGCCGATGGTGTCGACGTCGGCGCTGTCCAGTGTTTCGCCGAGATCGAGGCGGTTGGCGAGATTGTGCAGGGGAAACAGGCCGCTGACGCGGACGTTTTTTCCCTCGCGGATGAAATCGGTCCGGGCGACCGGGTCGAATTCATCTTCGATTTCGCCGACGATTTCCTCCAGCACGTCCTCCAATGTCACCACGCCGCTGGTCGCGCCGAATTCATCCACCACCACCGCCATGTGAATGTGGCTGGTCTGGAATTGCCGCAAGACTTTCAAAACCGGCGTCAGTTCCGGGACGAAAAGAATCTCGCGGCGAATTTTCCGCAGGTCGATCTCGCCCGACCCGATCACATGCACCATCGACCCCGGCAAGCCATCGGCAATGGCGACGGCATGCCCGTCCGGCGTTGTCTCGTCGGAAAAACGCAGTTTGCCGGGCACCAGCTTTAAATGACTGAAAAGATCCTTCATGTGAACCAGGCCGATCACATGATCGATATCGCCATCGCAAAGCGGCAGGCGCGTGTAGCCGCCTTTTTGCACGGTGCGAAGCATCTCGCCGAGCGGCTGATCGAGCGTCAGGTAATCGACCCGTGTGCGCGGGACCATGATCTGGCGAACTTTCAAATCGCCGATCTCGAAGGCATTGGTCAGAATGCGGCCCTGCCCTTTGCCGATAGTTCCCTGGGCGACGGATTGTGCCAGGAGGGCGCGAAGCTCGTCTTCGTTATGAGGGAGCCCGCCATCAGCGGCGAGGTTGGTCTTCACGCCGGTAAGTCGCAGCACGCCGTGCGTCACTGTATTGAGCAGCCAGATCACCGGATAAAACAGCGTGGTAAAAATAACCAGCGGCCCGGCCACAATCGGCAAAAGCCAGTCGCTGTAATTGATCGCCCAATTCTTCGGCGCCTGTTCGCCAATGACGATGTGCAGCGAGGTGCTGATCGCCATCGCCATGGTAAATGCGATCGCGCCGATGTCGTAAGGTTGCAGATGAAACGTGCGAAGGGCCGGTTCGACGATCGCCGCCACCGCCGGCTCGGTCACGGCTCCCAACCCCAGGCTTGCAAGGGTGACGCCAAGCTGGCAACTGGAAAGATACAGGTCGAGCCTTCGCTTCACCCGCCGGGCGAAGCGTGCGCGGATGGATTTACCGGGCAGGGTCTGAAGCCGCGACGTTCTCGCCTGCACGGAAGCGAATTCCGCGGCCACAAAAAATGCATTGAGCGCCACCAGCGCCAGGGTCGTCGCAATTTTCCACGCAATATCCACGGCGGGGTTTTACCCGTGGCAGGCAAGGGGGACAACTGCGGTGCATGCCTGGCTGGCAATAAATAAAGGACGCGCATGCGATTGAAAGCGCCCGTCAGTGGCGCAGCGCCCGCCGCGCCGGGGAGACGAGACTCAAACAGTTTCCATCGGCGGAAATGTCGACCCATTCATATTCGATCAGATATGCGAGGACCTGCCGCAGGTCCATCGGCGATTCGCCAATCGTCCGCAACGTCCCCGTCTCAACATCCATCACCTGTGAAAGGACCGTCCCGAGGATCATCGCCGCGCGCTGGCGATCGACCGTGCGGAGGCGGGTTCTCACCCACGTAGCCTTGATTGCGTCAACGATCAGGAATTCGCCGTAAATCATTCCCAGCATTACGATCATCAAATAGAGCCGCAACAGTGGATTGTCATGGCAGCCGCCTCCACGGCTTCCCGATTCCATGACCTGATTCGCGACGTCAGACCGCGACTCTTTTCTCGTGAATATCGCCATCAGAAACGTGACTGCCAACAATCCGCCGGTGACAAACAGTGCGATTCTCAACGGTGAAACCGGATGCTCATTCGGTTGGTATACCGGCGGTGTCTTGTTGGCAATATGCACTACAAATGCCACCGCACCCCATATGCCAACGGCCAGAACGCCAAGGACAATTCCCACGCCCAATGCCATGCGATTGAGATTTGCGCGCCGAAGTTCCGCCTCGCGGCGAGTCATTCGCTCCAGCGCCTGCTTCGCCATCATGGCCGGCGGGGTGCGTGACTGCCCAATCGGACGCCCAACAATTGATGAAAAGTTAACCGTCTTCGGCACGCCCGCATCCTCCGGCTGACACCTGAACGCGGCAATTATAAAACGTCGAGGATTTTCGCTTCGAAGGCGTTATGACACCTTCTGCAACTTCGTCACCCGCCCGACGTCCACCCACTCGCTGATGAAAATGCTCCCGTCTTTATCGAAAGCCGCATCATGCGGGCAGACGAATTTTCCCGGCGTGAAATGATCGCGCGATTTGGTCCGCAATGAGCGAACTTCTTCAAATGTCGTGAATCCGTCGCCCAGCGACGCCACCACCCGGTTTTCCTCGTCGATCAGCGCCACCACCGCGTCCAGGTCGGGAATCACCACCAGATTTCCCAGCCGATCAAAATGCCGCGGCGAACGCACCTTCGTCGGCAGGTAGCTGTGATGATTGCAGTCCAGATCGAACGCATGAAATACCACGCCGTGGACGAGCGTCAGCGAGGACGCGGCGTGAATATTCGAAATATTTTACTATCGATGAATGAATGGGCATCGTCTCTCTGCAGATGGTTCGCCGCAATGGGGACACCAAGTCCAAGCGCCCGGGCCTTGTTTCGTCAGAATGTATTCGATTGAAGTAGAAAGGTGAGTTTGACCGTTCACCACCTTGAAGGTTCCACCTGCCGCCCAGCGAAAGCCGGCGATTTGCTTGTTGATCAATCGAGAAACTTTTTCCTTGGCGCTGCCGACGATGGCTTTCACCGCCGGCAATGATTCCGAAAGCTCCACAAGGAAATGCGCATGCAGATCCATCACCGCCATAGCGCCCAGTGCGTGCTTTCGTTCTGCGAAGAACCTGATCAACTCGACGCCGATAGGGCCGCGAAACTGCTCGGGGATTTCAACGCGCGAAGACGAGCGCGCTTGCTGATATCGGAACAAGCCAGAGTGCTCTCCCGGCGGCGGCGGGTTGTTGTAATCGCCGGACGAATGAATCCGATGCTTGCGGCTGCGGAAGCCAAGCTCGCTCCCGTGCAACCAGCTGGAGTGCGTGTTGATGACATGACGCCAGCGGAGAAGGCCCATGGATGGAGTCATGTGCTTGGTTCTACGTCGATGGTTGCGCGCGTGTCAAGAAAATTACACTGGGATTTGGTCATACGGAGCATGAAATCACGAGCACGCGCAACAGGAGCAGACTCCAACGTATTGACCACGCCGTGGACGAGCGATAGCGAGGACGCGGATTCTTAGTTGGACTTACGGGCACCTGATTTCCGCGCACGCATCCGCGTCCTCGCTGGCGCTCGTCCACGGCGTGGGGTTGCGTCATGAGTTTGATGGTTCGGGGAAACGTCGTCGCATTCACAACAACTCGTCCAATTCCCCCACCAACGTATCGAAATATCCTAGCGCCGTGTTCACCGCGTCGGGCGTTTCCATGTCGACGCCGGCGCCGCGTAATAAATCCAGCGGGAATTTCGAGCAGCCGCCTTTTAGGAAGCCAAGGTAGTCATTCAATTCCTGTTGGCCGCCGTTGACCACGCGCTCGCTTAAGGCGATCGCGGCACTCAATCCCGTGGCGTATTTGTAGACGTAGAAGGCGCGATAAAAATGCGGAATGCGCAGGCATTCCAGTTCCAGTTCCTTATCGATCACAAAATCCGGGCCGAAATACAGCTCCAGCAGCTTGCGGTATTCCGCCCGCAGGGTTTCCACCGTCAACGGCTCGCCGGCTTCCACCAGCGCGTGAATGATTTTTTCGAACTCGGCGAACATCGTCTGGCGGATGATGGTGCCGCGAATTCCGTCGAGCTGGCGGTTGATCAGGTACGCCCGCTCGCGAGGGTTTTTTGCCTTGGCCATCAGGTGCCGGGCCAATAGCTGCTCGTTAAACGTGCTGGCGACTTCCGCCACGAAGATGACGTAGTTGTAATATTGGAACGGCTGCGACCGGGCCGAGTAATACGAGTGCATCGAATGCCCTGCCTCGTGGGCCAGCGTGAAAACGTGATCCAGCACCTCCGGCTGATAATTCATCATGATGAACGGCGCGCCGTCAAACGACCCGCTGCTGAACGCGCCGCTTTGCTTGCCGGCATTGGGATACCGGTCGCTCCAGCGCTCGCCGGTCAACCCCGAATGCAGCGCCCGGCAATAATCATCGCCCAGCGGCTCCAGCGAATTCACCACCAGCTTCACCGCCTTATCCCAGCTCGTGCGCTTATCGAGGTCGCTGAGAATGGGGACATAGGTGTCGTAATGATGCACATCCGGCAGCTTCATCTTGCGGCGGCGAAGATCGTAATAGCGATAAAGGGCCGGGAGGTTGGAATGAACGGAATTAATGAGATTGTCATAGACGCCCACCGGCATCTTGTCGGCAAACAACGCCGCCTCGCGGGCGCTTTTGAAATTCCGCGCGCGGGCATAATAAACATCGCGCAGCACCGAACCATGCAGCGAAGCGGCAATGGTGTTCTTGTGTGCCTCATACTGCGTGTAATAGGCGTGAAATGCTTTTTTGCGAATCTTGCGGTCCGCGCAATGCAGGAACGCCGAATAGGATGAATGACCCAACTCAACCTTCTCGCCTTTTTCGTTTTTGATCAGTTCCCATTTTAGGTCGGCATCATTCAACTGGCGAAAAATCTGGTTCGACGCCTCGCTCATTTGCCCCTGCATGGCCAGCAGATGTTCCTCTTTTTTGCCGAGCGTGTGCGGGCGATATCGCAGCAGCCGCTCCAAAGCCAGCTTCCATTCCTGCAGTTCCAACGCGGCGATGAATTTCTCCATCGCCTTCGCCGGGATACCCATGATTTCTGGGCGAATAAAGCTGGCATTCTCGGCGGCGCGAGTGGCGGCATGCTGATATCGCCCATTCATCCGTTGATATTCGCTGTTGCCCTGGTCCTCGGCAGTCTTGAGGGATGCATAAACGCCCAGGCGTTCGCCGGCGCGTTCGATGGCCGAATCAAATTGCAGGCACGCCGCCAGCATTTCGCTGCTGGAGGCGAGTTTCCCCTTGAACTTTTCATATCCGCCGATCTGCCCCTCCCAGGTTTTGAACGCGGCTTCCCACGCCGTGTCGTCTTTGAAGAGGGACGACAAATCCCAGGTATCAGCTTCTTTGACCTTCTTTCGCAGCGGCAACGCTTTGACCTTGCTCATTCTTAATACGCTCCTTCGTTGGTAATTCGTGCCGATCATATCGGCGGCGCAAAATTGTTCACCAGCAGGCGCCGAAGAATTTCGGATTGACCGCGGTATCACCTTGATACTTCGAATTGTCACGCCGGGGTGGCGACTTCAGTCGCCACCGCCTTCCCCCCAACAATCAATTACTCACTCCTGGCGTTTGATCACATCCTCGTAAAACCCCACCATCTCCGGCAACACCCTATCCAGCCCATACCGCTCGGCGATCATTTTCTCCGCCGCCGCCCCGAGCGGCCGAAATGCATCCGGATCGCGCAACACGGTCAAAGCCCGGGCAGCGAATTGCTCAGCATTGAAGAAATCCGCCAGCAAACCGTTCTCGCCATCCTTAATCATCTCCTCCACCGGCGCCGTGCGCGAGCCCAGCACCACTGCGCCGCAGCTTAGCGCGTCCATCAAGCTCCACGACAGCACAAACGGCGCGGTGAGATAAATATGCAGGTCGGTGGTCGCCAATAGCTCGGCCAACTGCCCCGGCGGCAGCAAGCCGGTGAAATGAAATTTGCTCAGATCATATTTGTCGCGGGCCAGCACCCAGTTCTTGAACGATTTTTCGCCGCCCAGGTGCGTGTCATCGCCGCCGTAGCAAATCCGGTCGCTGCCGACGACGAAGAACACCACATCCGGATACTGATCGATGATGCGCTGGGCGGCTTTCATGAAAATGTCGAAGCCACGCATGCTTTCAAATCCCCGGCTCACATAGGTGACGATGCGCGTCAGCGGCCGAACCATCTTCCCAAGAATTTCGCGCGAGGGCCGCTCGCCGATCGGCGGGCGAAGGCGGCGGTCTTGCCCGTTAAAAACCGTCCGGTCGATTCCATCGAAAACGACTTTGAGCTTCGGCTGATACTCGGCGGGAAAGCGCGATTTTTGAAACTGGGTGGGAACATAAGCCGCATCGCAGTTTTGCAGATCGAGCAGGATCATCGCATTTCGCGCGCGAGCCCGATGCTTGTGGGCATCGGGCACCGGCCACTTCAGGTCATGGCGAAACCCCAGGTCTGAGTCAGTCCCGCCGGTGCTGTAGTAGAACTCGAAGAAGTTGATGATTGGCGTATTGCCATAAAGCTCGCGCAGGAACAGCGTGCTGCCGAAGCCGCTGTGGCCGACGATGAGATCGGGCTTGATGTCCCGCCGGGCCTTGAGCGCCAGATAGACGGCGTCGCAATTCCAAATGGTGTTTTCAAACGTTCGCGAGCAGAAGTGATTGGCGGCAGTGGCGCCGCTGGCCGGGGCATACACTACGCGATGAATCCCGCCAACGTCCGGGCCTTTGGAACTGGTGGCGAAGGTTACCTTCCAGCCAAGGCGCTCGACCAGTTGCGAGGCGATATGCCCGAACTGGGCGGGGAAATTGGGATGAACGTAAAGAACGTGCATGGGAGAATCTTAGCGTGGCACGGGCGGCCCGCCCGTGAGCCGTCCTGAAGATATCACGCCCCTGCAATTCCGCAATATCGCAACCAACTCCTTCGGGAGCGGGGCAGGCGGCTGCGGTTCGCCGGAAGTGAATTGATTTCTCCGCGGCGGTAGGATGGCTTCCCGTGAGAATTCGGTGCCGGTCTATTCTCTGCATTTTCATTGCGTTCTTCACGGTGTCATGCTTCTGTCGACTTTCAGCAGCCACAATCTATCACGGGAGAGCAAGCATCGAGGCGGAACTGGCAAGCACTGACTTGGTGGTCGTTGGGGTGGTTGAAGCTACTCAGGCCCAACCAAACCTGGGGAAAAATTATTGGCGCAAGGTCACGGTTCGGGTCACCGAAGTTCTGAAGGGCACGTGCGATGGACGCGTGGAATTTGGGGAAATCCTATACCTCGGCGGAGCGGGCTGGCCGCCGCCGAATCAAAGTGCGAAGTTCATCTTCTGCCTCGTCGAGGCCAAAAGCCGGTTGGGCGAAGACCCGGCATATGGGCGCTTTGCGTGGGCGTTGGCACATGGCAACTGCTGCCGAGCCGAAGTGTCGTTGGCACCGGAATTTTACAACGACGGTGAGCGCATTCCGTTGGGGTACACCGTGGATAACGTCCCGATCTACGATCCTGGCGAACTAATCGCCTACGCCCGCGATTATTGCAGCACCATCGGCGAGACAAGGCCGGCAATCTTTTCGCTAGGCGACGAGTTCAATAATTTTGTGGTCCCCAGAGATGCGCGCACCGAACAACACGCGCGGGAATGGGCCCGTTCAGCGAATCCAGATCGCCGATCCGACGCGATCAGCGCTTTGCTGGAGTACCCGAATCCGACCAACGTCGAAATCCTGAAGTCACTACTTACCGATCCAAAGTACATCGAAAAAGGCGAAGGGCGTCTTGCCACGCGCTTTTACTACATCCGAACCGAAGCAACCAAGGCCCTTGATAAATGGCATGTTTCGACAAATGCCGAACTGGAAGACCCGTTCATTAACTACAACACGGTGCCGTGGAACTCGGGCGTCAACTGGGTGATTGGAATTTTGGTGATGGCGACCGCAACCGTCCTGGCCATCCGCTTCAAACGCATACGGCGGCGCTTCATACCGTTGTTGTCTGCGATATCCTGCTTTCTTCTGGGTGCGGCTTGGGCGCGAAGTTTGACGCATGTGGACGAGATCGTGATGGAAGTCGGACGAAAACATCATTTCATGTCGTTCGATGGGAATTTACAGTACATCATCCGCGGTCGCTCGAACGCAAGCCGGCGATTCATCTACGAAGTATCTCCCCTGAATTTTAAGATGCTCGGTGAGATCGATCTTCGACCTTTGCCCGTCGAGGCTCGACGCGAGCTTTACAACCTTCTCTTTAATCGACTCGACCGGACCACGCCGTTCGACAAGCAATTCTGGTTCGATCGCCGCTCCAACAGCAAATGGCAGCGGGCTGGGGTCTACGTCGATCGTGGCACGTATCCCGATGCGCTAGGTGTCAATCGACCGTACCTCATCGTTCAAGCGCCTTACCTTTGGCTTCTCTATATTCTGGGATTGCCGCTCCTGGTCTCCGCGGCGCTCACTGCGTTTCGAAAAATACGCAGCCGGATCAGGCGGGGGCGCGGCCGGTGCAGTCATTGTGGTTACGACCTTCGCGGCGGCGGCAATACGTGCCCGGAATGCGGGTGGCGCACTGGGCTCGTCGAGAGTCGTTCGTTTTGACGTAACGTCCCAGCGATGCCTGAATCGTTCATGCCATCTGGGTAAAGCTGGGTAATGCATTCCGGCTGCATAGCTCAGATTCCGGAGGCCCGGCCATCTTTCCGATCTTGCGAAACCCTGTTGCGCCGTTACACTTGCCGCCGCTTGCAGATGCGTGGCGTTTTGGCTTGCAGTTTGGCGTCTTGGTGATAAAGGAGGATTGTCCATGGCGAAGCAGACCGTGAATGTCTGCCTGATCGGCCACAAATTCATGGGCCGCACTCACAGCAACGCATATCTGAAGGTTGGCAAGTTTTTTGATCCGCCGGTGCTGCCGGTGATGCACACGATCGTGGGCCGGAACAAGGCCGAGCTTGAGGAATTCGCCGCGCGCTGGGGATGGAAGAATACCTCCACCGATTGGAAGGAAGCGATCAAAAATCCGGAGATTGGCCTGGTGGATATCGGCACGCCGAACAACGCCCACGCCGAGATGTCGATCGCCGCGCTGGAAGCCGGGAAGAACGTCGCCTGCGAGAAGCCGCTGGCGGGAACGCTGGCCGAGGCACGGCAGATGCGCGATGCGGCGCGCAAGTCAAAGAGCAAAACCTTCGTCTGGTACAACTATCGCCGGGTGCCGGCAGTGGCGCTGGCGTATCAGTTTGCCCGGGCGGGGAAGCTGGGGCGGATTTATCATATTCGCGCGGAGTATCTCCAGGACTGGGCCGGGCCGGATGTGCCATTGATCTGGCGGTTTCAAAAAGCCGTCTCGGGGTCTGGATCGCACGGCGACCTGAACGCCCACATCATCGACATGGCGCGATTCATCAGCGGCGAAGAGGTGACCGAAGTTGTCGGCGCGCTGGCCGAAACCTTTATCAAGGAACGGGAAATTCCAGCCCAAGGATCCAGCGGCGGCATCGCATCCGGCGCGGCAGCGGCCCAGGGAAAAATGGGAAAGAGCGACGTTGACGATGCCTTCCTTTTCCTGGCGCGCATGTCGGGCGGCGGGGTGGCCAGCTTCGAAGCCGCACGCCAGGCCACCGGCAACCAGAACCGCAACGGCATCGAAATCAACGGCGAAAAAGGCGCCATCCGCTTCAACTTCGAAGACATGAACTGGCTGGAATTCTACGATGCCACCCTCCCGCGCAAACAGCAGGGATGGACGAAGATCATGGTGACCCACGGCGGCGATCATCCCTATGCCGCCAACTGGTGGCCTGATGCACATGTCATCGGTTACGAGCATGGGTTCATCAACCAGGTGGCGGATATCATGACGATTCTCGGCGGGAAGGAGCCGGTAGTTCCGCTGCCGGACTTTGAAGATGCATACAAGACCCAGCAGGTGCTGGAGGCGGCGGCGATTGCCGCGGCCGAGCGGCGGCCGGTAAGCGTTGCGGAAATGAAGTGAAGCGGCGGCCGGCCTAGCGTAAGGGCTGGCAAAAGCTTGCGACGAAGGTCGCCATTTGCCTGATAATTGACGTCCGTTCGAGGGGTTTTGACGTGCCTTGCGATCGACACCAGGGAGAAAAAGCCATGACCGTTGTCCGCGTGAGTCGGCCCAAAACAAGGACGTATATTGGGATCATCTTTGCAGCGATGCTTCTAAGCGGGTGCGGTCCCAAAGCCAAGCCTGTGCTTCCGCAGCCCCCGGCGACCAGGCCGGTCGATCGGTGGGGGACCAACGCGGCCATCGAACGCGTTCGCGCGCTTGGCCGCGAATCGGACAATCTTGCCGCCGACGAGAAGGAGCTTCCCGGGCGTGACGCGGCGGACCATTCGCGCATCATGCAGCGCATCTTCACCGACTTACTTCAGATATTGCCGTTGATGGGCGACGCCAACCAGGATCGCGTGCTGAAACTGCGCATGGCGGTGATCCAAACCGCCCGCGCCGACCTCGCCAGCGGGGCGGCCGCACTACGGATCGAGCCGACCATCGACAATGCGCTGCGCAATGCGATCGCGGCACTATCCGATTTGTCGCACACCGACAGCTTCGAGGAGGCCGACGTTGCCAAGGACCTGGATAGTCTGTCGGCTTCGCTCAACCCGCTCGATCAATCTGAGCGCTCGCCAGCCATGCATCGTGTTGATGTGACCGAGACGGTGGACTTGATCAGCAAGCTGGTAAGCAAGATGTCGGCGTCGCTGAGCGCGCGACTGACGGTTGAGCAGCCCGGCACCGGCCCCGCCGCAGCGCCGTCCACGCAGCCAATTTCGCCGGCGACTGAGCCCGCCGCCCCGGCGACGGCTCCTGCCGCCCCAGCCACGTCGCCCGCTGGGGCGTAAGTGGGTTACCGCCTGAGTCAGCGAATCATTTGCGCAAAAGGAGCCGCGCACGAAGGGTACTCCCGGAGTAAGCGGTGTTCGGGCGATAACCCTCCGCTTACTCCGTGCGCGGCTCTTTCTCCTGCAGGAGTACTCGTCAACAGCCGGGCGGGTCCACAGGCGTGAAATCAACCCCGAGGCATTTGGGCGGTATGATCTCCTGAACCGATCGCTCGACTGCGACCTTATCATGCCCTGGACATCACTCTGTGAATTGAGCGAACTTGAGGAAGGCAAGGGAAAGTACGTCGAAATCGGCGGCTTTCAACTGGCGGTTTTCCTGAATCAGGGACAGATCTACGTCACCGATAACACCTGCCCCCACGCCGGCGGGAATCTGTCGGAGGGAAACATCGAGGAAGGCTTCATCTTCTGCCCCTGGCACGCCTGGCCCTTTAACCTGCAAACCGGCGAGCTTCGCGATACCCCCGGGTGCGCCATTTCCACCTACAAAACCCGGATTGTCGAACCCGCCGAGCGCCCCAAGATCATCCAGGCGGAGTTGCCGATTTTTTAATCGCCCATACGCGATGTGCAGGAAAGGCCCACGGCTCCCGTTGCCTGGCGGATCACTTTCCCGCCAGCGTCATCAACTCCGGAATATGCTTTTCGTAATGCCGCCAGCGCCCCACCGACGTGGAATAAACCGGCCGGCGAACCTGCTCGCGGCTTGCGGTGGCGACATGCCGCTTGTTCTCGTGAAATTGCTGGCACTTTTCATCCCACGGCAAATTCAAAAACTCTAATATTCGGCGGGTTTGCGATGCCTGATCGGAAACCACCTCTTCGTAATGCACGTCGAGGATCGGCAGCTTCAACACCTTTTTCCAGTGTTCCATCAGCCGGAGGTAATCCCGGTAATAGCGGGCGAGATGGCCCGGATCGAAGCTGAAGTTCTTCCCGGAGGCAAAATCCGTGAAATAGCAACTCAGGCAAGTATCGCGCGGATCGCGAATGCAATGAATCACCCGGCAGTCGGGAAGCAATAACTCCGCCGTTCCCAGAAAGAGAAAATTCTGCGGCATCTTGTCGGTCAAATAAGTGGCCGTGCTGTTCATTGCGGTGATTCGGCTGAGGTAGCGCTCGGCCAGTTGGTTGGCGCGATTCACCGAAAGGTGATTCCAGCAGCCAGGGAATTGATCGCCCTGCGACCAGTCGGAAGTTCCGGCGGCGAACGCCGCCTCGGAAAGGTAGCTAAGTTCTCCGCCGCCAAAAACCGCGGGATGGCTCGCCAGGATTTGCTCCACGAGCGAAGTTCCCGAGCGCGTCATTCCGACAATGAGCAGCGGGCGGGCGTTGCCATGCGTGGCGCGGGGAAGTGATTTGAGCTGCCTGCGCGTGTAAAACGCAATCTGGCCGGAGACAAAACGCGAATGGGCATCAGGGTCAAACGGCTGGCGGCCGGCGATGTTGGCCTGGCGGGCATGCTCAAATGCCTGGTCAAACTGACCCATGCCATCGAGTAATCCGGCGGCGGCGTAATGAAGACGCGCCTGCTCGACTGTGGAAACATCCGGCTTGGCCAGTTCGCGATCGATGGTTGCCACGGCGTCGGCCTCGCGACCAATGCGCGACGCAAGCTTCGCATACACGCGCGCCAGCCACGGCCCACCCTGGCCCGCGGCAACCAATGGCCGGATTAAATCCCACGACGCCGACACCTGACCGTCGACACACAGCACATCGGCATGGGTGACGGTATAGGAAATCTGCTCGGGCTGAAGCTTCATGGCGCACGAGCTGTGGTTGAGCGCCTGGCCCATCTGCCCCATTTGCACATACCAGGAGGCCATCATCTCATGGATGGACGGGTCGGCCGGCCGCAATGAAACCGCCGCCAGGAAATGCGGCTCAACCAGCGCCAGTTCATCCCCGCGCCAAGCGGCGCAGGCCATTTTCAGGTGATAGGTTCCTTCGCCCGGCTGAAGCCGGACGGCTTCGGCGAAATATTTTAGCGCCACCTGGAAATTGCCATGGCGAAGATTGGCATCACCCACAGCGGCGGCTTGCTGGGCTTGAATAGCGGCTGGTGGTTGCGAGGGATTGGCAGGAATGTGATGAGCGAGTCCAAACTGTCCTTGGGACCCTTGAGTGTGAGCAGCGATTGACCCCGGCACAAGCGGGTGGTTCGGCAACATTTATATTGTCCTGGTGTCCCAAGAACCACGCGCGCAAAAACACGCCATGTGGCGCATTGCCACGCACGCGGAAGTTTCGGAAACAGAAAAAATTCCCCCGCCACTGTGTCGGCGGCTGTCAGTCCTAAAAAACAACGGTGAATGCCATGGTTGCGGTCACAAATTACGTACGGAGGCCTAGCCCACAGTTAGTTACGGATGAGCCGTGTGGATATTCCGAAAAATTGGAATTTTGTTTCGAGGCCGATCAATTCTCATTCGTCTCTCATCTTCGGATGCGATGTGCGGCGACTTAAGCAGCCAAACCGGCCACAAGGGAGGGATTTTTGGAGCAATTGGAGGAGCTAACCTGAGGCAGAAAAAATAATTATGCTGCGTAAATGGGCGATGAGGGATTCGAACCCCCGACTCCTTCGGTGTAAACGAAGTACTCTAGCCGCTGAGTTAATCGCCCGCCTCTGATTCTATCGTCCTACCTACACATGTGTATGGGACTGGATATGACTTGCCCCATCAGACCAATTGCCCGCCCACCGTGATCGGCACCCGCGCGGGCTGGCCGGCGGGGCGATAGCTCGGCTCAATTGCCACTTGCAATGGCCGGCGCTGCCCGCTCGGCGGCAAACCTTCCTCATCTATAATCCGCTGTATTGCCATAATCCCTTCGATCAGCGTCTCGGGCCGGGGCGGACAGCCCGGAACATACACATCGACGGGCATGAACTGATCGATCCCCTGGATCGTCGAATACGTGTCAAAAACGCCGCCCGTGCTGGCGCAGGCCCCCATGCTAATGACCCACTTCGGCTCGGTCATCTGCTGATAAATGTGCTGAAGCACCGGCATCATCTTCGTCGTCACCCGGCCGGCAACAATCATCAGATCGGCCTGGCGGGGACTGAAGCGCATGGCCTCGGCACCGAACCGGGCCAGATCAAAGCGCGACGATGCGGTTGCCATCAACTCGATGCCGCAGCACGCGGTGGCAAACGGCATGGGCCAGATCGAACTGCGACGAGCCCAATTGACGACCTTTTTCAATTGCGTCGTTAGAACGTTATTCGGCAGGGCAAGGGGATCAAGCATGACGGAATCCTTCTGAATCAATAATCGGCCAAAGGCGTGCGTCGGCCAACGGTCGAATGGTGAATTATAGAACGAAGGTCGCCAGCCTGCCAGCGAACGGGAGGACGAATTTGTGGATGACGGATGACGGGATCAGCCGGGTCAGCGGGAGTTCACCTTGAGCCAAAAGGCCCGCAAGGGTGCTCAGGATTGTTCGGAACGATCGTCCATTAAGGATTTATGTTGTCCCCTTCGTTTGCATTACAAGAGACAATACGTTCATGGCAAGCGGCTCTCAAATGCGTATCGGCATCTCCGGCTGGACTTACGCCCCATGGCGCGGAATCTTTTATCCCAGGGGCCTTTCGCAAAAACGCGAGTTGGAACACGCAAGCCGGCGGCTAAACTCCATTGAAATCAACGGATCATTCTATTCACTTCAGCGGCCAACGACCTATCAGGCCTGGCATGATGCCACGCCGGACGATTTTCTTTTTTCACTGAAAGGCCCGCGGTTTATCACGCACATGCGGCGGCTGAAGGACGCCGAAGCCCCGCTGGCGAACTTTTTCGCATCGGGAGTCTTGGCGCTGAAGGAAAAGCTTGGCCCGATCCTCTGGCAATTGCCGCCGAACTTTTCATTCGACGCCGGGCGGCTGGAAAACTTTTTCCGCCTGCTTCCACGCGATACCCAGGCCGCGGCGAAATTGGCGGCCCATCATGACGATCGGCTGAAAGGCCGGGCGCTGACCATCGCCGACGCCAGGAGGCCTTTGCGATATGCCCTGGAAATTCGCCATGAGAGTTTCGCAAGCGCCGACTTCATCGACCTGCTTCGCCGGCACAATGTCGCTTTGGTTTTCGCCGACACCGCGGGGAAATGGCCTTACATCGAGGACGTCACCGCCGACTTTATCTACGCCCGCCTGCACGGCGATGAGGAACTTTACGCCAGCGGCTACAGCGCATCAGCCCTGGATTCCTGGGCAGTGAAGTTCCAGGCATGGCAAAAGGGAGGTGAACCGTCAAACGCAAAGCGCTGCAACACAAAGAAGCCGCCGAAGATGAAAACCCGGGACCTGTTCGTCTATTTCGATAATGACGTAAAGGTCAAAGCGCCGTTCGATGCAATGGCGCTTGCCGACCGGATGGGCGAGGGCGCACGGGGTGTAGGGCGGACCAATCAGCCGCAAATTGCCCCGGCCACGATAAAGAAACTGCTCAACGAGCGCGTCCGCCTCCATTGGCCGGGGGTTGGTCGCACGCGCTGACTTTACCGGCGTGCGATCACATCTCGTTATCGACACAGTTCGCCAAGAATCCCCGTTTCGCGCCTGGCATTCATTTCGTACACTTTGCCCACGGAGAAACTCATCCATGCATATCGCGCATATCACGCGGAGCCTGGCGGCTTTTGGAATTGTCCTTCTCGTCGTTGCAAACGCCCGCGCCGACGAGCCGTTCCTCATCACCGCCCAATCGACCGGCCCAACGCCGCAAACGGTTTCCGCCGGCGGAAGCAATCTTCCGAACCTGCTCAATGACCTGATCAAGGACAAGTCCCAATTCTCCTCGCTCGCCAATCAAGACACCACCGCCAGTTTGCGGTATGGCACCGCGAATAACGCGATCCTCGTCAGCAAAAACGCCGCCGGCACCTCGGCGACGGTTACCATTCCGTCGATCGGCTTCACCAAGACCTTTACCGGCACCAGCAGCGCCGATCTGGAAAAGCAGATCGAAAACTACGCCAAGAAAAACGGCGCAGACATCTACGGCAACTTCATCCGCTCGATCAACGAAACCACGACACTCGGCGTAACCGACGGCAATCCCCTGGCCGCAACCGCATTGTTTTCCAACGCGGCCTTCCGCGATTTTGGACTGCAACCCACCCCTGTCCCGCCGGGCCAGGGTTCGGCCAATCCGCTCGACCTGGTCGCCACCCCCAACGTGCGCCTGGATTTCAACGGCGGGTATTCCCGCACCGACGTCGGGTCGGGATATTACGCCGGCGGCGACTTCAGCTTTGGGTTCAAGTTCGGCGAGCGGGCTGGGCTGGTTTTCAGCACGCCATTCGAATACCGCTTTATCGCCGGGGCCGCGGTTTACGACATCGGCGAGGAGGTATCGCTTCCCATCGTCATCGTTCCGCCGACAGGCCAGGCGAACATAAGCTGGATGCTGACCCCAACCGCCATGGCCGGCGGGGCGGGTTCGGTCGACCTGGCATCGGGCGGCTTGTTCGCCGGCGGCGGGTTGACCAGCTCCCTGTCCCTCCAATACGCCGGCTTTATCTTCACCCTTGCCGACCAGTTCAATTATCTCCACGGCTTTCCCATCACGATCGGCGACTACAAGTTCGACACCAACCTCGATCAGGAAGTCGTGAAGAACGGGATCAAGATAACACGCTTCCTCGGCAATGATCTCTACATCGACGGCGGCATCACCTACACCGAATTCCTCCAGCGCGCCGCCGTCGGCGAATACTGGTCGCCAACCGCCGGGGTGGGGGTGCGGTTCGGCTCCGGCGCCGGCGTGCGCGTGGGGTATGAAGGAGACTTTGGGCCGGGCTTCATCAACTATGGCGGGGGGATTCAGTTCTATCTGAACTACTGACCCTGGCCACCCGCCTGCGTTCGCCGGGCAATTCCAAAATGGATCCGCCGGAAAGGGCACTGGGCCTCCCGCGCATCATTGCGCATCATTTGGCGCCCCATTTTGGTGCGCACCATAGCCCATGTCCCGAAATGTAGAGGACTTTATGTGGAGTGCGCGGGGGAGAAGCGCGGCTCTGGTAGGCGACTTGGTCGCACTCCGCATAAAGTCCCATTGAACTGAACCGATCGCCGCTATGGGGATTGTATCGGGCGGGAG
>DASRRM010000101.1:0-3373 GCA_035695715.1 Tepidisphaeraceae bacterium | reverse complement strand
CCCCTTCAGCACCAAAGTGCTTCCGATGCCGGCGAAGATCAGCCCCACTTCGCCGCGAGGAATCATGCCCACGCCGATGGCGATCCGGTCGATCCCTTTTTCGAGCACACCAAGGCCACAGATTTGCTTGCCGGCAACCGCCGCCACCGTGATGAGGGCGGCAAACCCCAGAACCGTGGGAGAGGCGAAACTCCGAAGATCGACCCGCACACCCATCAGCACGAAAAAGATCGGAACAATCAGCGTGGTGATGGGAAATAGCAGCTCATCCAGGCGACGCTCGCCACGCTCGAGGAAAGGCTGATAATGGACCTCCTCCAACACGACCCCGGCGGCAAACGCTCCTACGATGGGCGCAAGACCCACCAGCCCGGAGATGGTCGCCACCAGGAAACAGAAGCAAATGCAAAGCGCCAGCAAGACTCCCGGAACGCGGATGCGAGCCGCGTACGAAAATACCCGCTGTGACCAAAAGCGTCCGATCACGACGGCAAGCGTCAGGAAAAGCGACGCCTTTACGATAATCCAGAGACAAGACAGCCAGCTTATGTCGCTGCCGGAGAGTGAGCCGCTTCCTGCAGCGCCGGCGAGCCCGCTGACCACCGCGAGCACCACCAGTCCAATCACGTCGTCGGCCACGGCGGCGCCAAGTATGATGCGCGCTTCTTTAGTTCCTGCTTGCCCAAGATCTTTGAGGACGCGCGCGGTGATGCCGACGCTGGTGGCCGTCAGCGTGCCGCCGACGAACAGATGGGTTAGGGGGCCCGCTCCGGGAAGAAACGACCGCGACACCAGGTAGCCGAGAACCATGGGAGCAACGACGCCGAGCGAGGCAACCAGCAGCGAAGACCAACCCACCGCCAGCAATTGAACGAGATCGGATTCTACGCCAACCTCAAATAAAAGCAAGATGGCGCCGATTTGGGCAACTAAGTCGAGGGTCGCGTTGGTCTTGAGCGGCTCGAGTACGGTGAGGCCGACCAGGTTTAGGTTTCCCAGCACGACTCCTACCAGCAACTCGCCGAGCACCGGCGGTTGGCCGATCCTGGCGAGCAATTCACCGCCGATTTTGGCGCCCAGGATGATGACCGCGAGCACCACCAGCGAATGGCGGATTAATTCGGCGTTGTCATGCAAAGGCGCCAAAGCAGCTACAGCGCACCCTCGCCGCGATCTCCGTTACGAATACGGATGGCTTCGTCGATCGAAGAAATGAAAATCTTGCCGTCGCCGATTTTGCCCGATCGAGCGGCTTCCGAAAGCGCACTGACCACCTGCTCCAAGCGCGCGTCTGCCACAAAAAGTTCGACCTTGACCTTGGGCAGCAGGTCCACAGTATATTCCTGTCCGCGATAGACCTCGGTGTGACCCTTCTGGCGGCCGTGGCCTCTCACTTCGGAAATCGTCATGCCCTCCGTGCCGATGCCCTTCAAGGCTTCTTTGACTTGGTCCAGCTTGTGCGGTTGAATGATTGCTTCGATCTTTTTCATAGGTCCTCGGTCCTCAGATGGATTGCTTCCGCCGTTTGACCAGGTTCAAAATCCCGGCCGCAATAAGGCCGGCGGCGATGGCGGCCGGAGGAGCGCCTACAGACAGCAAGGCAAGCGCAACCAACAGGCAGGCGGCAATAAAGTAACGCCATGTCATTTCGAGAATACCGCCAAAGCGCCAAGAACCACGATCATGACGAACAGCAGGACGACAGGTTTGGTCAGCGGCTTCGTCCAGGCTGGTTTTTGGGTGCCTTCGAGCATTCTGTGGCGGATATCCTGCAGTTGCTTTCGGGCGAGCGAAAGCTCCCACCCATTGCCCGCCAGTTCGAGCGCCTTCGCGGTTTCCTCTTCGGCGCGGGGCAGCGCCCGCAGACGATAGAACAATTCCGAGTATTTGAATTGCGCGAAGAAATGAGTCGCGTCGAGTTGGATAGCGGCTTCCAGCGCATCCATCGACTTGTAGACTTCATGGTCCATGGCGTAAGCCATGCCTAGACAAGTTCGCAGATCCGCGGAGGATGGGTTACGCTCACACGCACGCTCGAGGGCATCGATATACGATGCCAGTTCCGTGGGCGAAACCGTGTGCGGATCCCGCCACGGCACGGGGAGGACGCGTATCGGCTTTGACAGCCCCGGAAGCGCCAGTGCGCCCTGATCGAAACGTTGAACAGCTGTGTCCATGCTGAATCCTTTTATGGAGCGGAGACCGAGGCGGTCTTGATCTCAAACTCGGGATAGCACAACGCGCCCATCTCGGGAATGTCCAGCCCGGCAAGTTCGTTCTTCGCCGAAACTCGTTGGCCGACAATAAGGTCTACCACAAAATTGGCCACGAAACTGAAGGTGAAGACAAAGCCGACCAGCGTGGCGACTCCAATCAGTTGAGCCACCAATTGTCCCGGGTCACCGTAGAATAGACCCGTGACCGAGCCGTTGACGCCGTTCCACGAACCGCCATAGTTGCTTTTGCCGTCCGCAAACAGGCCGACCGAGATAACTCCCCACAAGCCGTTGGTGCCGTGTACGGAGATGGCGCCCACAGGGTCGTCCACTTTCATCACTTTTTCAATGAATTCTACTGAGAGGCATACCAGCACGCCGGCAATCAGCCCAATAATGCAAGCGCCGATCGTATTCACGAATCCACTCGGCGCGGTGATGGCCACCAAACCGGCAAGCAAGCCATTGCCGGCCATCGAGGCATCCGGCTTTCCGTACCGTAGCCACATGTAAAGCAGCGCCCCGAAAGAGCCAGTCATGCCCGCCAGCATGGTGTTGACGGCAATCGAGCCGATTCGCAAGCCGCCGTTCGCCGATGCGCCCAGAGTGGAACCTGGATTGAATCCGAACCATCCGAAGGCCAGGATGAAGCAGCCCGTGAGCACAATGACCAAATCATGCCCAGGCATAGCGAGTGGCTTCCCCTGGCGCGTGAATTTCCCGATGCGTGGGCCGATCAACATCGCAACCGCCAGGGCGGTAATGCCCCCTACAGCGTGCACAACGCCCGAACCCGCGAAGTCCGCGTAGCCGTGGCCCAAGCCGAAATTAGCGCCAAGGGCAGAGAGCCACCCTCCGCCCCACGCCCAGTTGGCGTAAAGCGGATAGGTGAAGGCACCCATTATGAAGGAGGAAACAACAAATGCCGCGAACTTCCAGCGTTCGGCGGCGCCGCCGGTAACAATCGTCAAGGCGGTATCCATAAACACCATCTGGAACAAAAACAGAACCATCACGCTAACGTCATAAGTCCCGTTGTGGGTCAGGAAGAAGCCTGCATGGCCCCACAGTCCAAATGGTTTTCCGAAGAGATTGATGGCAAATTCCTGATTCAAGACGGGCGAATTTCCGAGATTTGCGACAGCACCGACGCCGCC
>DASRRM010000100.1:0-6534 GCA_035695715.1 Tepidisphaeraceae bacterium | reverse complement strand
GGGTACTCCCGAAGTAAGCGGATCCCCGAAACCCGCTTACTCCGGGAGTACCCTTCGTGCGCGGCTCATTGCGCCCTATGTACGAAACGGACAACATCATGCGGCGCGTGTGTTAGGACGCCGATCAGGCAAACGTGCCGCCAGCGTGAAAGATGTTATAATTCCGCGCCGCGAAGAAACGACAGCGCCCAATCGGAACTCCCTATGACAACCATCGGCATGCATTACGACGTCATCCCCGGCAAGGAAGATGAATTCGAAACCGGATTCATCAATGTCCTGGAACACCTCAAGAAAGTTCCCGGTCATGTCGAATCGCACCTCTACGAAAACGTGCAATCCATCGGCAGCTACCTGATCCAAAGCGAATGGGAAACCCACGAG
This sequence comes from Tepidisphaeraceae bacterium, assembly GCA_035695715.1. Lineage (GTDB taxonomy): Bacteria > Planctomycetota > Phycisphaerae > Tepidisphaerales > Tepidisphaeraceae > RYN-428. The sequence goes on along the minus strand of DASRRM010000100.1, from coordinate 6,150 downwards.
GCTTTCAACGCATTCCTGCACAGCGACGAGTTCAAGAAAGTGGTGGCGTGGGGGAAAGCCGAGATTTTGCGCGGGCGTCCGCGGCACAAGGTTTACAAAAACGATTAATGATGGATCGGTTTTCGCGTTTCCTTTTTCGCTGCGAAAGATCCAGAATGGAAAGCACAACTGCGAGCCGGTACGATGTCAGTCGTGCGGCGGCTGGTTGTAATCTTCGCGGTTGCTCTCATACTTTGTACATTGGCTGACCTGTTCCTCCTCCTTGATCGCGATCAACTATTACTGCGATACAACGGCAACGGAGTTGCCGTCGATATCGCGACGTGCTATCCCGGGCTTTGCTGCGAGGTCATCGACGGATGGCCCTGGTCCAACGGATTTGAGTTGCGGTGGTTTCGCGATGGGGGGACCGCCTTCATCCTTGGGCAATCAGAAAGTCCAGTCGAGACTTTCCTCGGTGAATTCCGGCAGGGATCGGGCGCTGTTCGATGGAGGGCGGGGACGCCGCCTGTTCTCATTGGCTTTGCGGTTCGGATCGGAATTCTTCCGATTATCGCGATTGGCATCGTGCTGCCCGTAAGATTTCTCCTCCGCACATGGCGCAATCGCGCTGTCCCGTCCCCCCATCTTTGCGCGAAATGCAGCTACGATCTTCGCGCTACGCCAGAGCGATGCCCAGAATGTGGAACGCTCGCGAGTCGACCATCGCAGTTTCAGACCCAACGGTCACTGAGGTGACCATGCCGCGTTAGAGCGTTTCTCAGGTTGGTGGGGCGTTCGCGCGACCGTCATCCTGAGGTACTCCGAAGGATCTAGCCGGTGCGCGAAGCCGAGCAAGATCCTTCGGAGTACCTCAGGATGACGATTGTCCGCTCCATCAACCTGAAAAACGCTCTAGAAATCAAACTTGTCGATATTGTCCTTGTTGAAGATGAACGGCTTGCCCAAAATAATGCTGCTCCCTTCAATCGTCACCTTCCCGATTCGTCCGCCGTCCATGGATTTATCGCCGGGCTTTAGTTTGCCCGAGAGGTCGTCGCAGGCGGCTAAGACTGTTAAATAACCGAGGTTGGCCGTGTCCCACAGGACGATGTCCTCAGTGATGCCGGCGTGGACGTAGGGCTTGTTGTCGTTAGGCAGGCTGACGCCGATCACTTTCACGTCCTTGCGGCCGGATTGCTTCACCGCCTCGGCAGCGCCGGGAGCGGCGGGGGAGCAAATCGCCATCAAAAGCTTCACGTTCGGATAGGCCCCCATGATCGTGTTGGCCTTGTCGAAGGCTACCTGCTGCTTGTCATCGCACGGCTCGATCGTCACCAGCTTCATGTCGGGATATTTCTCGGCCCGGCGTTTTTCGATCGCCTTCTGCCAGGCGATCATGTTGGAAGCCGTCAAGGATGCGGTGATGATGGCGAATTCGCCCTTGTTGCCCATGATGCGGGCGGCGTTGTCCATCAGGGTGTCGCCGACGCCTTCCGGCGTGGCCTGGTTCACGAAGAAGTCGCGGGCATCCTCCTGCGTGTCGGCATCCCAGGTCAGCACCTTGATTCCCTTCGCCCGTGCCTTGCGCAGCACCGAGGCGATTCCGTCCCCATTTTCGCAGGCGACGGCAATCGCGTCCACGCCGCGGGTGATCCAGGCTTCGACGACTTCATTTTGCTTGGCCGGGTCGGGATCGGTTGGGCCATCCCAGAGCAGGTCAACGCCAAGCTGTTCGGCGGCTTCGTTTGCGCCCTTGCGGCAGGCGATGAAGTAGGCGTTGCCCTTGGTCTTGGGCATCATGCCGATGGTGTAACGCTTAGGCGAGCGCGGAAGGATGGCAGCGGGCGCGGGCTCGCCGCCGCTGCCTTGGGTCGTTGCTCCAGCGGGCATGCTGCCGCCTCCTGCGCCACCGGTCGTTCCGGTTGCCGACCCAGTTGTGCGCTCTTGCGAATCCTGCTGAATCGAGTGGACGAGCAGGAAATTCCCCCCGGCGATAATCGCCGCCGCCAGCAGAATTACGACGCTCAACACCGCCACCTGTGAATTCTTCATCTCGAACTCCTCGTTGCCAATGGCCCTGGCCTGTTTTTGCAGGAAGCCGGGCTTGAAATCGACGCCAATCGCAATCAGCAGCAGGACACCGGTTAGAATCTCGGCCAGCTCCGAGGGCAGGCCGCTTCCAATCGATGCGCCGTCGGCCAGCAAGAACCCGCCAAGCCAGTGCGGCAGGTGGTGAATTAGATAGGAAACACCATCGACGAATTCCGGCGGAAGCCGGGTAAGAAGCAGGCCGTTCTCCAGAATTTCGATGATCAACAGCCCCATGAAGGTACCGGCGATGCTTCCCTTGCCGCCGAAGATGGACGTGCCGCCCAGCACGACGGCGGTGATGGCTTTCAATTCGTACCCCGTGCCGGCGTTGGCTTTCACCTGTCCCCAATGCGCCGCGAAGACCACGCCGGCGATTCCTGCCGACAGTCCGGCCAATACATAGGTCAGCCCGACGCGGCGCTCGACGGGAATGCCGGCGTGGCGTGCCCCCTCGGGCGAGAAACCAATTGCGCTCAGCGCCCGGCCGATCGTCGAGCGATGCAGCAAAACCCAAAAGCCGATGACGGCCACAAGCAGCACCGGTGCCTGGACTGGCATCTTGCCGATGAATCCCTGCCCGAGAAATTCGAACCAGTGCGGGAAATCGGTGTAATTTCCCTCGCCATTCGTCAGGCCTTCGGCCATTCCGCGGAAAAGCCACATCGACCCGAGCGTGACGATCAGCGCCGGAATGCGCAGGCGGGTGATAAGCAGCGCGTTCAATCCCCCGGCCAAAATCGACAACACAATTGCCGCGCCTATCGCCAGGCCCAGCGGCCATCCCGCATCGCGCCAGAGCATGCCCATGACAACTGCCGATAATCCGAGCACCGACCCGACGGAAAGATCGATCCCGCCGGTGACGATGACCGGCGTCATGGCCAGTGCAAGCAGGCCGAGCTCCACGGTCAGCCGGATGATCTCGAAGAAACTATGCCAGGTGTCAAAATTGACGCCGATAACGGAGAAGACGGCGATTTCCAGCCCGAGCAGCGCCAGCAGGACCAGTTGTTGCGGCTGAAAAAGGCGCAGCGCCCGGCCGGTTGCGCGATGCGGCTCGAGGCCGGTCGGAATCGGGGCGAGCATTGGCTGGAGGGTTGACATCAGCCCGGCCTCCGCGAAAGGCTATCGCTGGCCACGGCCAGCAGGAGGATTGCGCCTTGTATTGCCTTGGCCCACGAAGGACCGAAGTATTTGGATTGAGCGTGAAAGTACCCAAGCGCCGGGGCAATCGTCACCAATAACACCACGCCGATGAGCGTGCCCGCCAGCGTTCCGCGCCCGCCGGTGATGGCGGTTCCACCCACCACAACCGCGGCAATCACCGCCAATTCCAGATCTTTGCCGGCAGTGGGATAAATGGTGATGAACTGCATCGCGTTAAGCATGGCGGCAACCGCTGTCAACGCGCCCATGAGAACGAACACGCTAAATACCACCCGCCGCGGGCGAATGCCGGCCAGGCGCGCCGCCTCTTGATCCGACCCGACGGCATACACCGCGCGCCCAGCGCTGAGCCAGCGCAGCATCCACGCGAAAAAGCCGAACACGAGCAGCGCCACGCCAATCATCATCGCCTGCCCCATGCCCTGCGACAGGCCAAACCACTGGAAGCTGCCGGGCAACTCGACGGTTGCGCCCTGGGTGATCCACGTCAACGCGCCGCGGATGATGACCAGCGTGGCCAGCGTCACCACGATGGACGGCATTCCCATTCCCGCGATAAAAAATCCATTGACCGCGCCCATCAGCGCGCCGGCGGCTATCGTTCCCAGCACCACGCCCGGCACCGGCACATGCTTCACCGCCAGCCAACCGGCGACGATTCCGCAGACGGAAAACTGCGACCCGATGGAAATATCGATATGCCGGGCCAGGATGACCAGCGTCATGCCGACGGCTAATACAAGCATCGGCGCTGCGCTGACCCAGGTCAGCAGGAACTGCGACTGCGCGGTATTTCGCGAAAAGAAAAACGTCGGGCGAAAAATGCCCAGCAGCAGCAAAAGCAGCAGATAGACGCCCGCCACGGAAATCTCGCGCAAGTATCGCGAGAAAAAACCGCCACCGCCGCGGGGAATAACCGGTGCATAGGAAATGACGCTCATGCCGCCACCGTCCCGTCCGGCTTATGCCCCAGGGCAAGCTCGATGATTTTTTCCTGGGTGGCTTCGGCGCGGCCAAGCACACCGACGATTTTCCCGCCGTGCATGACGGCAATGCGGTCGCTCATTCCCAACACCTCCGGCAACTCCGACGAAATCATAATGATCGCCAGCCCGCCCCGCGCCAATTCGCCCATCAACCGATGAATCTCCGCCTTGGCGCCGACATCAACTCCCTGGGTCGGCTCATCGAGAATGATGACCGAAGGCTTGGTCGCCAGCCAGCGCGCCAGCGACACCTTTTGCTGATTCCCGCCGGAAAGATTTCCCACCGGCGCATCGATCGACGGCGTTTTGATGCCGAAGCGCGCCACATAGGTTTCAGCCACTCTCGCTTCGCGCGAAAAATCGAGCAACCCGCCATGCGCGATCTGGCGAAGAATCGCCAGCGTCACATTTGCCGCCACCGGCATTTCCAGGATGACCCCATGCCGCCGGCGGTCTTCCGGCACATAGGCAATCCCCAGCTCCACCGCCCGGGCCGGGTTGTTTACGACAACCGTCTTCCCCTTCAAAACAATCTCCCCCGAATCGCCCGGCGTCAGCCCGAACAGCACGCGCGCCAATTCCGTCCGCCCCGCGCCAACCAATCCCGCCAGGCCCAGAATCTCCCCGGCGCGAACGCCAACGCTGATATTCGACACGCCGCCCGCCCGGCAGCCTAACCGGCGCGTCTCCAGCACGACATCGCCCATCGGCACATCGATTTTCGGAAACACCGCCGACAATTCCCGGCCCACCATCAGCCGAATTAAATCCTGCCGGGTGACGTCTTTCATCAGCCGGGTGCCAACGGTATTCCCATCGCGCAACACCGTGACGCGGTCGGCCACCTGCGCCAATTCTTCAAGCCGATGCGAAATGTAAATCATCCCCACGCCCTGCTGGCGAAGCTCGCTTATGACGCGAAAAAGATTTTCCACCTCGCGATCGCTCAGCGAAGCCGTCGGCTCGTCGAGAATGAGAATCTTCGCATCGCCGCCCAACGCCGCGGCAATTTCCACAAGCTGCTGCTGCGGCATGGTCAGTTCGCGCACCAGCGCATCGGGCGAAATCGGCGCACCCACGCGCGCCAGCAATTCCACCGCCCGCCGCCGCCGGCTTCCCCAGCGAATGAGCCGCCACGCCCCGCGCCGCTCCAGGCGAAGGCCGATATTTTCGGCGACGGTCAAATCGGGAAACAACGCCGGCTGCTGATAAATCACGGCGATGCCGAGCGAGCGCGCGATGCCGGGATCGTTATGGGTGATGCGCTGGCCGAGGATCTCCAGACCGCCCGAATCCGGCAGATGCGCCCCGGCGATGATCTTGATCAACGTCGATTTCCCCGCCCCGTTTTCGCCGATCAACGCATGAACCTCCCCGGCCGCCAGGTCAAATGACACGCCCTTGAGCGCATGAACGCCGCCGAAGGATTTAGTGACGGCGGTGAGGTTGAGAAGGGACGGATGCAGCACGGCTTTATCGATATTCAATTTCGCGCGAGAACGAGATTTCCGAAACGCTAAACGTGACATGGGCGTCCCGCCCATGCCTTTTTGTTGAGGGCTACGAGCACCCGGAAAACCATGGTTTCTGGCCGTCCCTATCGCTCGCACGGGCGGGACGCCCGTGTCACGTCGGGACGCTCGACAACACGAATCTGATCGCCGCTAGGAAGAAGTCGTTATAGCATTTTTCGCGTCTGCGCGACTGTCATGCTGAATTGAGGTACTCCGAAGGATCTTGCCGGTACACAAAGGCGAGCCGGATCCTTCGGAGTACCTCAGTTTTCGTAGGGTGGGCGTACTCGCCCACCATTTCCTTGCTCGCGACGCAAATGTGGTGGGCGAGTATGCCCACCCTATCCATGAAAGGCTTTTGTCGGTCAACAAAAATCTCTCCTCGCCGAAGCATTTTTCTGAACGGCTCC
>DASRRM010000099.1:0-17226 GCA_035695715.1 Tepidisphaeraceae bacterium | reverse complement strand
CACTCGCCATAGAGATGTATGAAAATTCATCGTTTGATCCATTGGATCCAAAAATATTCATGGTTGATAATCTTCGCACGTTTGTCTCTCAACCGCCTGTTTTGGACCCGACATTTTCTCCGTCGAGCGGGAATATTGTACCGCTAACCTTTGTTGCCGAGCAGGCGTTGCAGGAATCGGACGGCCAAATCCTCACCGTCGGACATCAGGGCAGCACCGCCGATGGCAATTCGCAGGGCGTGCTGGAGCAACTCAACAGCGACGGCTCGACCGATACGACGTTTGGCTCAGGAGGAATGGTCACGACCGACGCATCTGCCGAGGATACCTTTCAAAGCGCCGCGATTCAAAGCAACGGCCAAATCGTTGCCGTCGGCGCTACTAACGACTCATTTCTCGTCGCCCGATATAATAGCGACGGTTCGCTCGACACGAATTTCGGCAGCGGCGGCTTCACCATGGTAGGCTTCGGCGCGGGCGTCAGCGCCATTGCGTCCACTGTCGCCATCGACGCAAACGGAAATATCGTTGTTGGCGGCGAGGCGGGAACAGATTTCGCTCTGGCGCGCCTTACTTCCTCCGGGGCGCTCGATGCCAGTTTCAATCCGGCTGGACGCGATGATCCGGCGTTCCCCAACGGCGGGCAACTTACTATCGCCACCGGCGGCAACGGCGCCGTGCAGCAGATCCTCATCGACGGCGCGGGCCGAATCCTTGGCGTGGGCGCTTCGGGCGCGGGTATTGCCGTTTTCCAGTTAGATCCCGACGGAACCGACGATCACTCATTCGGATCCTCCAGTATCGAAGTCATCAATCAACTTTCGTCGGCCGATCCCAACAGTCAGAGCGCGATAACCGAGGGCATTGCGCTTCAACCCGATGGCGACATTCTCGTGGCCGGTGAAAGTCCGACCGGCGGCCTGGCCGCGGCGCGCCTCACGCCAAGCGGTAAATTCGACCCGACTTTCGGCGTTCACGGCCTCAGCGTCGCTAGTTTTGGAGGTAGCGATGACGACGCGACCGGCATTGGGGCCGACCCCGCCAATGGCCAGTTCCTGCTCGTCGGTACGACAAACGTCGGTGGAACCGAGCAGATCGCCGTCGCCGCATTCAATTCAGACGGTACCGTGAATACGACTTTTGCCAGTGATGGGCAATTTGTTTTGCCTGCCCCCGGCGTGCTGGGGAGCGAATCGGTTACTGCCGATTCATTAACGCCTCGTCCTTTACAAATTCACCCGCAATTGACCGATTTCGTTTTCGCGACGATCGGCGCTGATGAAAAGCCGCTGGTGGGCGCCAGTGGCGCGGGAACCGCGAGCCTGACCCGGCTTAACCCCGTCTCGCCGGGATCGAGTTTTGGTCGAAAGGGGCACAAGAACCTGCTGGCGTTCACTCTCGCCGACGGCACGAACGTGACAATCACTGCCGTCGGAGGTTCGGGGACGGCGTATCAGTCTGGCAACCAGGTTGAGGTCAATCTTGCAGGCGATGTATCTGTAACAATCCACACCCAGGGCGGGAGCAATTCGCTTAGCCTGTCCTCTGTCACATCGACAGGGATCCTTCGTTCGCTCGATGCGCCGACCGCAACGCTCGCCGGCACGCTCGCGGACTCCGGAACGATCGGCATTTTGAAACTGGCGAATATCACTGGAATCGTCATCGCTGGTGGAATCTCCAGCCTTTCTGCCGGCAGTCTAAGTGGCTCGGTAAGCTGTAGCGGGATCCTGGCAACAGCCAAGCTTGGGATGGTGGACGGCACCATTGCCGCCAGCACTATTCGGAGCCTCAACGCTGAAAGCATAAACGGCGCCACGATTTTGGCCGGCGCCAATCTCGGCAGCGACGGGGAGATTGGCGGCAGCAGTTCCGCCACCGATACATATAACGCCGGGGAGATTTTTTCCATCAACGTGAGCGGATCGATCGCCCGCTCTTTTATCGGTGCGGGAGTGAATCCCGTGGATGGAGTTTTCGGCGATGGCGATGACGCCAGTGCCGGTCCCGGTGGTATTATCCGAAGCATTTCGGTCAAGAAGGGTATCGACGCCATCACCCGCTTCGAGGGGAGCGCCTTTCCAAAGATCGTGCATATGCCGGCCAAGACTCCCACCGCCACTGATCCACAGTTTATCGTCCTCCACTGAAAAATACTCAGGAGATTCGATGTCGCCAAATTCACAACACGGCGTTTTATGCTTAGCGTTATTCGCATCGTCTTTGGCTGGCGGCGGCGCTTTTGCGCGCGACTCCGGTGGGCCGTCATCGTTTCCGGCCGAGGGCTTTGCTCCGGTTTATGCTGATGCGGCTCCGGCTTCAGAGCAAGCGCCGGCGGATGAAACGACTCGGCCGCTTATGGGCTTCTTGAAGACGACGACGATTGGCCAGTCGCTTGAGAATAATCGGGTCAACATTTATGGCTGGATCGAAGGGTCCTACGAATACAACTTTAACGTTCGCGACCGCGGGCCCAATATTGGCCGAACGTTCGACGTCCTTGAGAACAACAAGGGGTATCTCAACCAGGTCGACCTGACATTTGAGAAGAAAGCGAATTTGACCGGCGCTGGATGGGATGTGGGCGGGCGGGTCGACATCATGTATGGTTCGGACTCGCGTTTCACCACCTCTTCCGATCTTCTCAGCCATCAAGGCGATGAAAATTCTTTCGGCCTCGGCCGCCAGGAAGCGTGGCTCGATATTCCACAAGCATACATCGATATTGCGATTCCAGTCTTAAACGGAATGCGGCTGCGAATCGGCAAGTTCGAGTTCTTCAAGGTGGTGAATCCAAATGCCAATGCGCTCTATACTCATCCTTTCGAGTACGGGCAGGCGTTTCCATATTCGCTTACTGGCATTTCCGCCTACACGCCGTTGACGACAGACCTGAGCGTCGAGGGCGGGGTTTCCAGGGGGTGGGATCAAACATTGACGGACAACAATAGCGCGGCGTTGGATGGCTTCGGCCGGGTCATCTGGAATCTGTCGGATGTATTGCGAATTTCTGCCGCCGTCATTAGCGGCCCGGAGCAGTATCACGACAACGGGCATTTCACGACGACTGCCAACGTCAGCGTGTTATACACCCCGATCGATCAGTTCGCCTTTGTGTTGGATGCCATATGCGGTCATCAGGCCGGCGCTGTTTTCGGAGACTTTCCCGGATCGAATGCGGCTCCGACCGTGCCGTTGAAAATCGGCGGCGCAAACTGGTACGGCCTGACCGGCACCGCCGCCTATAAGCTGAATGATTGGGTGACATTGAACGGCCGGATGGAATGGTATCGCGATGAGGAAGGGTACACCGAGGGATTTCCGGGCCAATTGAACCTGTATGAAACCGCAATCGGGCTGAAATTAACGCCATTAAGTTCGACGGCGATCGGAGACAATTTCATACTTCGCCCAGAAATTCGCTACGACTATTCATCGCGCGCGTTTTTCAATGTCGCCGACCCGCGCCACGACCAGGTTACTTTCGCGATCGACGCGATTGTTAATTTCTGAAGCCGGCGGATATTGGAGACTCCGGCGGCGGGAAAATCACGCGAATCCTCTGTCAATCCCGCTATTTGCCTTATGCCGGCGAAAATCCGCAAACGGGAAACGAATATTGCCCGCAGGAGAATGCCATGCTGATCATGTGGTTGCGCGAGTATCGAGCCAGGCGTGGTGAAATGACCGCAGCGCGCGGCCCCATTCGGCGGCTTGTTTACAACGTCGAGAGGCTGGAACGGCGCATGCTGCTGAGCGGGACAGCCGGAGAGATATTTGTCTCCAATCAACTGAACGGCACGATTGGCGAATACACCACAGATGGAGCGGCAGTGAACCCGGCCCTCATCTCCGGGCTGGGCAAGCCCGGAAACATTGCAGTTTCCGGTTCGGACCTGTTCGTCGCCAGTGAGACCAATCAGACGATAGGCGAATACACCACCACCGGCGCCACCGTCAACGCCCGATTGATACAGTTGAGCGATGTGAATGGAATAGCCATCGCCGGGTCGGATTTGTTTGTAACGGACTACGTAGACGGAACTGTTAGCGAGTACACGACATCGGGCGTGCCAGTCGGTACGCAGCCACTTATCACGGGGCTGAAAGGGCCTGGTGATATTGCCGTGTCCGGATCGGATTTGTTTGTCGCGGAATCTAACGGCAATGTGCGTGGGGCAGGGTTCATTGCGGAATATACCACTTCGGGGGAGCTGGTGAACTCGGAACTAATTATGGGATTGAGCTTTCCCGCCTTGGCCGTCTCAGGATCCGACCTGTTTGTTTGCAGCCTGCTCGAAATTGGCGAATACACGACCGGCGGCACGACGGTGAATGGCTCGCTAATCGAGGCAGACGTTGCCGACGCCTCAATTGCCGTATTTGGATCAAACTTGTTCGTCACGAATTACGGCGACAGCACCATCAGCGAATTCTCCACCTCCCGCGCGACGGTAAATTCTGAGTTAATTAAGGGATTGGCCAATCCGGATGGAATTGCCATCGAAGCCGCACCGGCTGCCGGGCCTGCGGCGCAGCTGAGCTTTGGCCAGCAAGTCGGCAATATCGCCGCGGGAACCCCGATCAGCCCGGCTGTCACGGTGGCGATTGAAGATCAGGATGGGAATATCGTTTCGACCGACGATGCGGTCGTGACGCTGTCAGGGCCGGCAGGAACATCCATTCTTGGAACTGCCTCGATCGCCGCCGTGAACGGCGTTGCCACATTTGATGATGTATCGTTCGGTACCGCGGGGGCCTACACGCTAACCGCCAACGATGCCGCCGACGCGTTGCCCGCCATTACGTCAAACCCATTTATGATCAGTCCCGCCAGCGGTCCTGGAACTGGCGACATCTTTGTCCCGAACCTGGACGGCGTTGCCGAATACACCAGCTCCGGCGCAACGCTAAACCCCGCGCTCGTCTCGGGGTTGACGGGACCGCACGGCATTGCCGTCTTTGGATCGGATCTATTTGTCACGAACTACGGCGACGGACTACACGGCACGGTTGGCGAATACACCACCGCCGGGGCCACAATCAACGCATCGCTGATTTCGGGCTTAGCCGGGCCCGGCGACATCGCCGTGTCAGGGTCGGACCTGTTTGTCATGAGCGGGCTTTACGATGGAAGCGGGACGATCGGCGAATACACCACCACCGGCGGGACCATCAACGCGTCGCTGATTTCCATAACTGCTTCGCCGGTGGCGATGGCGATCTCCGGAACCAACATTTATGTCGTCACCGCCAGCGGTACCATCGGCGAATACACAACATCCGGCGCGACCGTAAACACCGCGCTGGTTTCAGGGTTGACGAACGCGCAGGGCATTGCGGTTGCCGGATTGGACCTGTTCGTCACGAACTTCGGCGGTACGGTCAGTGAATATACCACCGCCGGCGCGCCGGTGAATTCGGCGTTGATCTCCGGGCTAATCGATCCGTCGCGGGTTGCTGCGTTCGGATCGGCTTTGTTTGTAGTCGTCGAAAATGCGATCGGGGAGTATTCCACCTCCGGCGCGACGGTAAACGCCGCTTTAATTTCGGGAGTGCCGGCAGATGCGATTGCTCTGCAGTTTCCTGAAGATCCGACCTTTGCGCCTGACAGCGGCAACGTGGCACCACTGACCTTTTCCGCCGAACAGGTCTTGCAGGAGCCAGATGGCCAAGTCCTGACCATCGGCCATGAGGGCAACGTCGCGCAGAACACATCGCAAGGCGTGCTGGAGCAGCTCAACACCGACGGCACGCCGGATGCCAGTTTCGGCCTCGACGGAATAATGACGACGCCGCCGTTGGATAATTACACCTTCCAAAGCGCCGCCCTGGAGACTAACGGCCAGATCGTTGTCGTCGGCACAAGCGACGGCTCGTTTCTCGCCGCGCGCTACGATGTGAATGGTTCGCTCGACACCACCTTTGGCAATGGCGGATTCGCCACCATCGGTTTCGGCGTCGATGGCGCGGCAACCGCATCCACGGTCGCGATCCAGACCAATGAGGATATTGTCATCGGCGGCGAGGTGGGAAGCGCGGCTGATGCCACCAATGTCTTTGCCATCGCCCGCTTTACCGCCGCCGGAGACGTGGACCCGTCCTTCAATGCCGGCGGCGGCGATGATTTGGCGTTCCCCAGTGGCGGGCAACGCACGATTTCAACCGGATCGGCCGGGACCATTCAGCAGATCGCCATCGACGCGGCCGGACAAATTCTGGGCGTCGGCGACGCTGGCGCAGCCGTCGCGGTCTTTCGACTCGACCCCGATGGGGCAAACGACGCCGCTTTTGGCACGGGCGGCATCGCGATAATCGATCAGCTTTCGTCCAAAGACCCAAACGGCCAGGTCGCGATTGTCGAAGGCATCGCGCTGCAACCCGATGGCGACATCCTGGTCGCTGGCGAGCATAAAACCGGCGGCCTGGCCGCGGTGCGACTCACCCCCAACGGGCAATTTGATTCGACCTTCGGCGACAACGGCATCAGCGCTGCCAGTTTTGGCGGCACACACGATGAGACAACCGGTATTAGCGCCGATTTATCCAACGGTCAGTTTCTGCTCGTCGGCACATCGAACGTCGGTGCCGGAACCAACCAGATCGCCGTGGCCGCTTTCAATCCCGATGGCACGGTTAACGCGGCGTTCGGCCAGGACGGACAGGTTCTTTTGCCGGCGCCGAATGGGGCGGCCGGCCAATCGGGGACTGCCGAGAGCGTGACGCCCGCGTTAATTCGCCCCCTCTCAATTCACGTCCAGTTGATCGATTTCGTCTTTGCCACGATTGGCAAGGATGAAAAGCCGATCGTCGGCGGCAGCGGCATGAGTTCGGCGAGTTTGACGCGGTTCAACGCGCTCGTGCCATCTTCCTCCACATCCCCGCCCCCATCCCCAACCCGGACGTTAATCGGCGATTTCGGCCGCGATGGACGCAAGAACACTCGCCTTCCCGCTTTCACGCTCCCCGATGGCGTCAGTGTGACTATTACTTCCACCGGCGGATCGGGCACGGCGTACAATTCTGGAAACAGTCTCGTTGAACTCGATCTTTCCGGCACAATCTCGGTCACCATCCGCACCCGCGGGAGCAATTCGCTGGGCCTTTCTTCGGTGACGACGACGGCGGGAACGCTGCATGCGCTGAATGCTCCCACGGCCATCCTCGCCGGCATGCTTTCGACCGCGGGAACCATCGCCATGCTCAAGTTGGGGAGCATTACCGGCGTCGTCGTCGCCGGCGGCATAGCCAGTCTTTCAGCCAACAGCTTGAGCGGCTCTGTCTCATGCTCCGGCATTCTGGGGACCGCCAAAATAGGGACAGTGAACGGCACGATCGCCGCCAGCGTGATTCACAGTTTCACCGCCGTGGATTTAAGCGACGCCACCATTCTTGCCGGCGCGAATCTTGGCGACGATGGTGAGATTGGAGGCACTGGAAGCGGCGCCGATACCTACGGCGCGGGCCAGCTTTACACTCTCAGCGTAAGCGGATCGATCGCCAACTCCTTCATCGGCGCAGGCGTAAACCCCGTCGACGGAAACTTCGGCAACGGCGATGACATCAGCGCCGGCCCGGGAAGTTTCATGCGAAGCATTTCGGTTAAAAAAGGAATCGACGCCACCACCCGTTTTGAAGCCGGCGCATTCCCCAGAACCGTGCACCTTCCCGCCAAAACGGCAACCGCCGGCGATGCACAGTTCATCGTTCTGATGTAAGAAAGCAAAGCCTCCCGTGTAGGCGTTCGGCGACCGCTATTGCGGCTGGTCGAGCAGATGCTTTACGTGCGTGTCGCGGCGCTTGAGCCATTCGATGGCGTCGTGGTTCCCAAGCCTGGCGGCTTTTTGATACCATTCGGTGGCCAAAGCCAGGTCTTTTGACACGCCCGTCCCCTTTTCGTACATGTCGGCGGCGCGAATCATGGCGATGGCGTCGCCATTGTTTGCCGCTTCGCGGTAGTAGATCAGGGCCTGGCCCGGGCTTTTGGCCACGCCCTGGCCCTGCTCGTACATCTCGGCAAGGGGCAGCAGCGATTCGGTTTTTCCCGCCGCCGCCGCTCGTTGGAACAATGCAAGCGCCGCCGCCGGGTCGCGCGGGCGCAACTGAATCGCCAGCGTCTGCATCGCCTGCGCATCTCCCCGCGCAGCGGCCCGGCCCAGCCACTTCTCCCCCTCGGCCGGGTCGGCAACAACGCCCTGGCCCAGGCGATAAAGCGTTGCCAGGCTGACCATCGCCCGCACGCTTCCGCCGGTCGCGGCGGAATGATACCCCTTGAACGCATCGTCCATTCGGGATTGCGCCAGAGCGGCGTCGGCGGCGCTGCATTCGCTTTCCGCCGCGGCCATGCGCCGGGTAAGTGTGGCGCGCAGATTCCCGGCGCGAACGTCCGATTCATTCGCAAGCAGGCCAACTGCCGCTTGCGGATCGCCATCGTCGGCCAGCCGGGTTGCATTCGTAAGAAGCGAAAGCAACCTGGCCTCGCGTTTGTCTGAATCGGCTTTGATGCTGGCGACGACCTTTGCGCGAAGCGCCGTCGCCTCGGGCTCTGGACCATATTGAACCATCGCATCAAGGGATTTGAGGGCGGACGCATAATCGGACGCCGCCGCAGCGCGAGTCGCGTCCGCGAGGGTCGCCGCGCGCCATTTTGAAATCTTGTCGGAATCAGCTGTTTTCTTCGATCTGGCGATCGCAAAGCCGGGATCCAGTTTCAACGCCTCGTCGCAGGTTTCCAGAGCGCCGCGAAGATCTCCCCGCGTTTCCATCGCCGTTGCCTTTTCCATCAGCGCCGCCAGTTGCTTTTGAACCCCGATTCGTTCAACGAGCCTTGGTTTCATCTGGGCCGCTTCGGAGACATTGGGGGCAAATTGCCCGAGCTCCTGCAACGCATTCAGCGCATCTTGAAACCGTCCGGCGGCTTCATCCTCGCGTGCCGTTTGCAGGGATGTTTGAATCTTGAGCGCGCGCGCAACCCGCTCGATGGATGCTCTGGCGTCCTCGCGCGACGGGTACATCGCCCGCACGATGCCATACGATCCGAGCGCCGCCGCGAAATTCCGGTCGCATTCCAATTCCCAGCCGCGCTGCAGAAAAGAATCGGCCTGGCGCTGTCGCTCGGCCTCGTTGTGTACAAAAACCAACTGCTTGGCGATTTCCTGGCGAACTGCTTCAGCGTCGCCGTTGTTCGCATCCAGTTTTCGCAACGCCATTAACTGATCGAGCGCGCCCTGAATATCTCCAATCTGCCTGAGCTTTCGCGCGTCGATCAGCAGTTGCTTCACCTGCGCGACGCGCCGCAGGTCCGCCGTTATCCGCGTCTTGAGATCGACGGCTCCGGAAAGCCCCGGCGATTCAGCAAGAATGCGATTTAGCGCTGTCAATGCGCCGCTGCCATCTCCATTTCGCCACTGCGCGTCGGCCAGCTTCACCTGCTCCGCCTGTGCGATATGCTTTTTGATGGAAAGTTGCAGAGACGACACCCGGGCGAGGCCGGGGCGCAACACGTCTGCCGCGGCCAGCGATGCCAATGCATCCTGGTATGCTCCGGTCTGATCCTCGGCCTGCGCGCGGTTGATGTCCGCGTCGATTTCCTGCTGTGCCTTGCCGGCTGCGACGTCGCCGTTGACAGCCTTAAGAAGGGATTTCGCTTCGGCATTGGCTGGATTCAACGCCAGTGCCTTTGTAAGCAGCGCCGCAGCCTGCTCTGGATTCTCGCCACGCAGCGCCCGGGCATCGGCAGTCAGTTGCTCGGCCTGTTTACGATTCTGGGCCCTCGTGCGAATTGTCGCGATGATGCCCTGTGTCCGGGTGTTGGCCGGGTCGAACACGCCGGCCATTTGAACTTCCAAATTGGCGTTGCTCTCGGAACCAGCGCCGAGGTCGATCTCGGCCTGGTCGAGCAATCTTCCCGCCATGGATTTCCGCTCGCTCGCGTCTTGCGCAGCCGCCAGGCTCGCGGGCAAATCCGAAGTTCCGATCTGTCCTTCGCTGAAATCCGCCAGGATATCGCGCTGCCGGCGCTGGGAGGCACTCGGATTCGGATTGTCGATCAATCGCCGGCCGAAATCCTGAAGCGGCGAGGGCAAATCCTTTGCCCGGGCCTGGAAGTGTTCCGATACGCGCCGCCATCGGGCCGCTTCCACTTCGTTCAGGCGGCTGCGAAATCCGCCGACGTCAATCTTCCCGCCCGCAAGCTCGACGTATGCATCGCGCTTCAGCCGATCCTGTTCTCCCAGGTCAGCATCGGATTTGTCGAGCATCGAAGCTGCCTCGTCCAACTCGCCGAGGGTAATTTTGTTTTGTTTTGAGAGCTCGCGCAACGCCGCATATCGCTGCGCCATTTTTTTGGCGGCGGCGGAGGCGTCTATGGATCTCGGCCGTTGCGTGGAAGTTGCGGCGGGCTGCGTCACTGGCGGCTGCGCCAAAGCGGCGGATTGCATGACAGTGAAGGCCGCCAGCGATGCCACGGCGTTTGCGACAGTTGCAAAAAATCGCCGGATTCTTGCTGCTGGCCGATACGCGGAATTTCCAAATCCGCTGCGCGGCGTGATGGAAGCGCGAGATTGGTTGCGGTCGCCCTGCTCCATGAATGCGTAGTTATACTACTTTTGCTGGCGTGCATGCTCGCTGTTTTGACTGCGCGCCAATGCTGCCAGGCAAAGCCGCAAGTATGCCGGCGGGGCTTGGTGTTGGTCCAGGGCATTTTGAAATTCACGCCGGGCATCGGAAAACGCGTGAATCTTCCAATAGCATCGCCCCAGCATCAGGGATTCGACGCCGGCGCCATGAGACCGCGCGCGGCTGAGAAGCTCGGCGGCCCATTCGTCCATGCCCCGAAAGGCAAACCATCGCCCCAAATTGGCCAGTGCGACGGCGTCCGCTCGATTGCTGTCGATCGTGCCCGGCGTCGCGTCGGCGTCCGCATTAAACTTCCGGTAAGCAGCCGGTCTCGAAAGATCCCGCATGACAACTGCGCCGCGATTGGTCGTCGTGGCAAGCATCCGCCCATCGGGTGACAACGCCACCGCGGCCTGAAAATCCGAAGGCGGATATTCCCTTATCGGCTTCATGGGATGTTGCAATCGGCCATCCCAAATCGTGATCGCTCCATCGTATGTGCCCCGGGCAATAAGCCGTCCGTCCGGCGACAACATCCCGCAGGCAATGGCGCTTTCGTGCGACGGATCGGTCGCGAACGACTCGCCGGTACGAAGATCGTAGAGCGACATCGTTTCGTCCTGGACGATCAGGGCGGTTTTGTCAATTCCGCTCACCATGATGCGATTGTCCGGCGAAATGCTTTCCGGCAATTGAATCGGTGTCGTGGCCACCTTTTTGCCCGTCGCAATTTCGTACAGGATCAGTTGGTCGAACCGGACGATGCATAAGGTTCGGCCATCAGGAGTGAGGCACGGGCGGATCATGCTCGGCGCGGTGGCGAAAGTCCGCGCGGCGCTTGGGCTTAGCAGATTGATGATCGTGCATTGTGCCACCGCGTCTTTTGTGTAAGGCCGATAGGTGGTGAGAAGAAGCTGGTTGTTGTCCGGAAGGAACTCGGCCCGAACATGTTCTCCTGCTTTCGGGGCTCTTTTGTAGATGACATCGCCCGAAGCAACATTCCAAACGTAGACCGAGCCATCACTGGCAGCGGCCAGTGCGTAGGTCGCGTCTTTCGACAGGCAAATCCCTTCGGTGCGCACGGCGATGGGCGCTGATACCTCGGCCGATGGATTGGTCGCGGCCATCTGGGTGGATGGCGCAGCGGGAAGAATTTGAGGACGGCGAAGCACCTGAATCAATTCGCCGGTTGCGACGTCCCAGACGTTCAGGGCATCAGCGTTTTCGGTCAGAAACGTCAGTCCGTCAGGTGAAAAAACCATGTGCCGTACGCCGGTAACGTCAAGTGCGGGCAAATCGCCTGCGCTTTGCGTGGCCCATAGCTTGATGCTTCCGTTGCGCTCGCCGGAACAAACCAGGTGCAGGTCCGGCGTCGCATTGAGCGCTTCGATATGCGACTCCGGACAAAGACAAAGGCGTTCGCCGCCGGATTCGGTCTCCCACAGGCGAATCGTCCGATCCTGGCTGGCGGTGACCAACGATTGCCGGTCGGCTGAAAAGAGGGCGGTCTCAATGCCGGTATTATGTCCCTGCAAGGTTGCAAGCCGGGTTCCGGTTGACATCGAGAACAGCTCCAACGGGTGCCAACCAATCGCCGCCGTCTGGCCGTCGTCGGAAACCGCGACCACGCCGTCGATCGCCCGGCCAAATCGAAACGATTTGATTTGTTTCGAGATTTGCAGTGCCTTTTCCCGCCCGCTGGCGTTGACGCCGAATGCCTGGCTCCCGAACATTTCCTTCACTTGGCCGGTGCGCGCATCGCAGAGAAATCCATCCTTTCCCGGCAGGCGATTGAGCAGGACATTCTTTCCGTCGGGCTGGCACACGATCTCGTAACAATCCAGGTCTGATCCGCCGGCTGGCAGGGGCCAGCGCGAAATAACTTTGCCCGCGGCAATGTCCCAAACCAGCACATTGGGCTTGGCCACCAGGACGGCCTGTTTCCCATCCTGCGAAAATGAAATCGCCGATGCATAGGGAACAGGCAGCTTCAGTTGTTCGCTCGTCCATTCGGGAAGCGAAACGCGCGTGATGGATCCGCTGTCGCCGCAGACAATCGTGCGACCATTGGCGGCAAGCGAGATTCCATAGCCCAGCCACGGATTGCCGGGAGCCGACGGCTTGATTCCCGCGCGAAGCTGCAGCAGCGGCGGGGGAGAATGAGCATCAACCTCCAGCAGTCCCAAATCGGCCGTCAGCGCGCTTTCTTTTTCCAGCGTAAGGACGGCCGCGGCGTCTTCATATGCTCGGCGGGCCTCTTCCCATTTCCCGGTCAGCATCAGTGCATCGCCCTGGGCGACGCGCGCATCGGCCAAGCGAAGATTGGCGTGTGTGCGCGCCGCCACGGCTTCCTTGCTTCGCGTTTCGGCAATCGCCGACGCATGCACTGCCTTTGCCTTTTCCTCATCAGCCTTGATTTGGCGGGCTGTTGCCAGCCGGCTTTGCTGGAAGGCGATGACGGCCAGGGTTGTCACCGCGGCTAAAACCACCGCGGCAATGCCGCCCGCGCGGAGCAGGCCCCGGATATACGCAGAACGTTGCCGCTGGCTCTCCTGGCCGGGCAGGCTCGATTTGATCCACTTCTTATCGAAAACCCGCTCGTAGATTCGATTCCGAACGCTCAGAAATCCATCAACCGATCGCGTAATGCCCGACAGGTGCAACTCGGCGATGAGCGGATTATTTTCCGCGTCGGGAACTTTCTGGCGCGCCAGAATCTTTCGATACAGTTCCAGCAGGCCGACCAAATCGTCGTCGCCCTGCGTCCCACCGACATGCAGGATTCGACTGCGGACGAAGATCAGATTATTGTCCGACGAGTGCGCCTGGCGCGCGAGAAACATCTCCTGGCAGAGACGGTCAATTCCGCCTGTGTCGGCGATGTCGCGGCGATCGGAAACCGCTTTGCAGAATTGCTGCGTCAAATACGGGTGTCCCCCGGTCCAATACAGAACCCGATCGAGAAGCCGACGGGCCAGCGCCGGGTCATCCCGCAACCCCCTGGCAAGCGGCGCAGCCTCCCCGGGCGTAAAATCACTCAGTTGAATTCGCCGGCCGATGTTGAACGGCGTTGTCCGCGTGTTGCGAATCAAGTCGGTCGGGGTCGCGACTCCCAACAGGCAGAAAGTCAGCCGCTGCATGCGCGGGTCTTTTGCGCGACGACTATAACACTCGCGAATTGCCGAGAAGAATTCATCGGTGTTGACGTTCTTCAGGCTGCGAGTGAAGTCGATCTCGTCCAGGAAGATGACCAGCGTCCCTTCCAGCTCCCTGAGCGCGACATCCGTAATGAGTTGTATAAATCGGTTAAGCGGGCTGGCGCTGCGCCTGAGTTCCCAAAACTCGGCGAACTCTTTTTGCAGGTGCAGGCTTTCGCCGAGGTCCATCATCAACCCCTCGTACCATTGCTCGGCTGTGGGTTCCTGGCCCCAGCGCGTGAGGTCGAGCTGCGCGGCGCGCGCGACGTTCAGATTTGTTGGCTGTTGAAGCTTCGCGGCCGTCCTGGCCACCAGCGAGCTTTTGCCCATCTGGCGGCTCGTCAACACATAACAGAAGTGGCCGTTGATCACGGCGTCGTACAGCTCATGATCGGCGCGGCGCTCTACATAGCTCGCCGCGGTGGCCTCCATCGTGCCGCCGGTCGTGTAGAACTTCGGCCCGGCAGCCTCCCCGGATGCGCTTGGGTTGCTGGAAACAGCAGTCGCGTTTGCACTCATAAGAGGTGCTTTCGCAGATAGACGGCGTACAGGTTACATCGCGGCTCGGCGTCGTGGGTCGACGTTCCGCGAATAACTCCCGCGCTTCGCAGGCGGTAGAAGCTCTCGAGGGTGAGGCAATCCTTTACACCTTTGAACCGGCGCTTTATTGCCCGGATTATCCGCCAAAGGCAATTCGCCTCGCCATCACCATCTTTTCCACGAAGGACGCTGACCATCGCGTCCATGGATTTGGGGTCCTTGCCCAGCATGACTCGCAGGCGCCGCAGATGGTCGCCAAACGGTCCATCTTCGGCGGCGGCGGTGGCTTCGAGTTGCTCGAGTGTCACGCCGCGCCTGAATTCGCGAAAGCTGCACTGGGCGAGAAACGGATGCCCGCCGACGAGCTTCTGCAACCGCATGACTTCCAGTTCGCTGCGCAGCGGGCTCCCGTGAAGGGCGTTGAGGTGTGCCATCTGCTCCAGCGTGAAATCCTGAAGCGTAAGCAGCGTGCCGACGTTGAATGGCGACTGATTGACATCGGTGATGAAAAGATGCGCCTCGGTGGCATAGGAGATCGCCAGCGTAAGCCTGCCCCACGGACCTGTCGGATTCAGCGCCCGCGCGTTATGCCAGGTGCGAAACAAGGCAAACACGTCGCCCCCGAAGGCGCATGTGAAGAGCCGGTCCACCTCATCCAGGCCCCATACCAGATGCGTTTCTGATTTCTGGAGCACTTCCCGCTTAATGAACTGCTCGAAATTCAAGTTCGCAGCGCTGGACTTGTTCCATTTATCGCGAGGGTCGACATCCAGTTCCAATTCCCGGGCAAGCAATTCGCTCAGTGCGATGTAGAAGGTTTCGGACGAGACCAATTGATCGTTATTGAGCGTCTGGAAATCCGTGACGGCAGTGCGCGTTCCCCTCTCGCGGGCTTGTTGAAGTCCGCGCGCCAAAAGCGAGGTTTTGCCCATCTGGCGCGCGCCTTTCACAAGCACAATTGCATCGCCGCGATCGATTGCCGAGAGAAACTCGCCGTCAGTGGGGCGAACGATGTACATTTCCGACTCAAGGGGCATTGCCCCGCCAACAACATCGCGCTTGCCCCGGTCTTTGGCGCCAGGGCTGCTTGCCACCGGCTTTTCCGATAGTTTGGCCCCGTTTCCCCGAGGCGGAGCGGAGGCGTTGTCCACATATTGCTTCAAGTCGAATCCGAGGGCGTCTGCGTTTCTATAGCGGTCCCGCCATAAGGGGGCTGTTGCCTTCTCGATGATCGCCCGAAGGCCTGCTTCGATTCCCCCGAAGTTTTTCGGCGCCCAGGGCGTGTCGAATGCCGGCGGCATCTCTTTGGTGAGCAACTGACAAAGAATCCTGCCCAACGAATACACATCGGATCGGCCATCCAAATCTCCCCGTCCCTCGCGCTGTTCCGGAGACATGTAAGGCAATGTGCCGCCGGAAATCCGGACTCCAATTTCTGATTCGCTGAGCGACCGGGAGAGCCCAAAATCCCCCACGTGCGGGCTGCCATCCCGGCTGACCAGAATATTGCCGGGCTTGAGGTCGAGGTGAATCACGCCTTTGGCGTGGGCGAAGCCGACCGCGTCGCAAATAACTGCCATCAATTCCACCACCTGGCGCGGGGACAGTTTCGCACGCTTCACCCATTCGTCGAGGTGGCAGCCATCGATCAATTCCATCGCGCAGTAACCCCGGCCATTGCACACGCCAAAGTCATAAACGCGGATAATATTATTATGCTGGAGATTGGCCGCCCGCTTGGCTTCTTTTTCAAAACTGGCCTGAGCCGCATCGGATGCAAGGCAATCGTTTCGCAGCCATTTCAGCGCGACGCGCCGATCCAATTTCAAGTCAATCGCTTCCCATACGACTCCCATCGCGCCGGAGCCGAGTTGCTTGGGCTGGCGGTCGAACTGGTATCCGTCCACCGAAGGCACACCCAGCGCCCCCTCCAGACCATGAGCGACAAGATCGTGCAAATCCTTCGTCTGGAGCTCCGACGGTGAATGTGCGGGCTCCGGCGTCGTTTTATGATCGTCAGAGGGTGATGAATCGGATTCCCGTGCCAAGGTGTAACCTCTTCGACGGCATTATCGCCAATTTAAGCAGACGATGGCAAGCCGGTTCCGCGTAATTTGCGGCCGCACTGATGCGCCTGACTCAATTGGCGAAAACCCGCTGGCAAACCTGCATCAAATTTCAAAAAATAATTGAAATGGTTCCTCGAACTTCGCCGACGAAGGAAATCCCGCGGTTCGAGCTTCGCCGAAGCCTGACGACTCTTTAATTTTGACGAACCGACGAATTGACGTCATCAATCGGTGGAGCAGGCCGCTAAAGCCAAATAGGAGTTACACCGGCCCCAATCCCTTGATCGCGTTGATGCCCACCGCGATTCCATTTTTCAACGATCCAGTTCATCGGACAGCCATTTCTTGCCCTCCGACCAATAATTCGCCACCGTTCGCGGACTGATTCCCATCGCCTCGGCAACCTCGTCGACGGTCATTCCCGCAAAACACCGTCCGACGACGACATCACAAATTCGCGGATTGTGCTTCGCCAGTCTTTCCAATACCTCGTCGAGCCACATGACATCCAATTGCCCCATCTTGCCAGCGCGCATGGGTAATTCGACATCGTCGATCGCCAGCTTATTCCAGCCGCCGCCGCGCTTATGGCTTCCCCTGGTGCGCGCGTGTTCAACGAGGATTCGCCGCATTGTTTGTGCGGCCGCGGCAAGAAAGTGAGATTGGGTGGCATAGTTGAGATTCTCCTGCCCGATCAGCCTCAGGTATGCCTCATTAACCAGTTCTGTGCGTTGCAGGGTATGATTTGCGCGTTCGCGCGACATGTGCCAATCAGCAAGCCGTCTTAGCTCGGCATGCAATTC
>DASRRM010000098.1:0-4832 GCA_035695715.1 Tepidisphaeraceae bacterium | reverse complement strand
ATCGCGGCGTCAGCTCGGCAAACGTGCGGCCGCTGCAGAGGGGGTTCCATGTCTCCTGCCCGCCGCTTGCGCCGGATTCGAGCAGGCCGTCGTTCAGGCAATAATGGTCGATCACATGGTCGCGGCCGTCGCCGATGGGCAGCAAATATTTGAAAGTGAACTCGCCGGTGAAATCATTGCTGGCGCTGGCGATGTAATTGTCCTGGCTCGATCGATTGGCGCCGGAGGTTTCGTGGGGAAAGTGTGGATCGCCGTTGACGTTATTTGTGTCTTCCTCGGTCCGGAAATAGCTGCTGCTCCAGTCGAGGAACAGGCGGTCGATGGGACGGATTTGCAAATTGTCCATCCCGAAGACGCCGCCGTATGAGCCGTTGGAGGAATCGACCAGGAAAGCATATGCATCGGCCTGGCGCTGGAAGGTGCCGTCGATATAGCTGGCAAACCCTCCGGCGGCGCGCCAACCGTCGGAATAGTAGCCGATGGGCACGTTGATCACATTGGGGTCGTAGCGGTGCGGATCGTGGTTGTCATCGAGAATGTATTGCGCGACAGCGCGTGTCGGCGCAAGGGCAAGCGATACCAGCACCATCGCCAAGGCCAATGGGAAAATCCTCATTTTCGCATCCTTATTTTGTGCTCCCCGGTGGTGCCGAGACTGGCATCATTTTTGCTCAGTACCTTTACGGAAAGGGGACCACCGTGAATCCTTTAGCGACATTGCGACCCTTAAAAGACCGGTTCCTGGCGGCTGTCGACTCGATCAAGATCAACTCGATTTCCCATCGATCACACGACGGCTGCGAGCAGATTATCAAGCACCGCAACGGATTTGCACCGCCAGTTGCCGTGCTGGCCAATCTCTATTTTGGCGCCGCGCATATCCCGATTCGATTTCAGTGCCGCAATGTCGGCTGGCGCGACTGGGAAATCAACTGCTTTCGCATGCTGAATCACGATCGCTTCCAAGCAATCGCACTGGACAATACCACGATCTGCCTCGATCAGCTTCCTGGAAAAAATCTGTTCGTCTACCTCACCGGCGGAAACATGACGCGAAAAATCGTCCGCGCCGCCGGACGCGAGCTTCGCCGGGCGCACGGCTTGTGGAGCGAGCCGATGGGCGGATGGTGGTCGCACGGCGACGCCAGCATGTCGAATATGATTTATGACGGATCGACGGATCGGGTGCGACTGATTGACTTTGAGATGAAGCACGAAAAGTCACTGCCGGCGGACGTGCGCCAGGCGGACGATCTTTTAGTCTTTCTGCTCGATTTGTTGGGGTATGTTCCGCATCGTAGATGGCTGCCGTTGGCTGGCGCATTTTTGCGGACATACGCCCGGCCGGAAGTGATCGCGCAATTGAGGCCGCGGCTGGTCGCGCCGCGCGGCATTGCAAAAATATGGTGGAACGTGCGGACTAATGCGGTCGATCCGCGAAAAGTGGCCCGGCGGCTGGAAGAACTGGGCCAGGCGCTCGACGCCGGGGAAATTCTTACGACGCCGAAGCCGGCGTCGAAGGCGAAGCGGAGCGGATTCGCCAGGCGCGGTGCGTCTCGAACATTTGCCATGCAATAACCCCAACCAATCCAAAGCTCACCTCGCGCACCCGCCGGATCAGCGCCAGCGCCATGGCCGTTTCGCGCGGCAACCCGAGTGCCGCTCCAACCCCTACATATCCTCCCTCTTGAAAACCCAGCGCCCCCGGCACCAAAAACATCGCCGCCCGGATTCCCTGCGAAACACTTTCCAGAATCAGCGCCTCTGCGATGCTCGCCTTCAGCCCCAATGCGACCATGGCGATGTAAACTTCTCCCGCGCCGAGAATCCACGACGACATCGTTGCCGTCGCGGAAACGGCAATGCCGCCCCGACGGTGATAGAGCGTGGCGATGGCCTTGTCGAGCGACTCGCCGCCCGCGCCAAGGGTTTTCCACGTGTCGGACCCGAGGCGGGAAACCAGCTTGCCGATGATCTTGAAGATTCCCGATCGCTGGACGAAATAAAAGCCGCCGATCGCCGCGACGGCGACGATCGCGCCGCCGAGGATTTCGACGGCGGATATTCTGCCGGTTGTTTTTGCAAAAAGCGTCAGGCCGCCGATGGTGAAGGCGGCCTGCGCGAAAATGCTCAGGGTGATGTCAACGACAATACTGGCGGCGGATGTAGGCAGCGGAGCGCCCTTGAGCGCGGCCAGCCGCGCGCGGACGATGTCGCCGCCCACCTGTGCGGCCGGCAACAGCGTGCTGACCGATTCGCCCATCCAGCGCATCCAGAAGAGTTGAAACGGCGTGGGGCGCTCTGATTCGGGAAACAACGCGCCCCAGGCGATCGCATCGCAGGATAAGGGGACAAGATGAAACGCGACAACCGCAACAACGCCCCAGCCCGCCGCGCGAATGGAGATAGCGACGGCCTCTGCGCCCGCCCGGCGGAGCAGAAACACAAGCAGCGCCATCCCCGCAAGGCCCAGCACGCAGACACTGATCTGCAGTTTCCCCTTGGTGTGGGCCATAGACTCTCCTGGATTTGAACTTCTGAAGCCCAGAGTCGATTTTAGAATATGCCGCGAATTGTGGGAACGGGGAATGTTGGCGGGACGCAGGTTCTGAGGGTATGGGCGTCTTGTTTGGCAATCAGCAGGGTGGGCGTACTCGCGCTTTCGCGGGTGGCGCACGGTGGGCGGCTACGCGCCCTGCATTCGCTGCCTCCATGCGCAACAATGGAAAAGTTGCGCGGTTTATCTGTCGCCGCGGCGGAGGAGGAATCCCGTAGGGCGGGCATTGCCCGCCGAATCCGCTATGCGCGAAACGAAGCGACGGCGGGCAGTGCCCGCCCTACGTTAGCTATTCTTCATCGTGATCGTGCGACGAATTCCGTAGGACGGGCATTGCCCGCCAAATGCGCGATGCGCGAAACAAAGCATCGGCGGGCAGTGCCCGCCCTACGTTAATAGAGCAAAGGTGCCACGTGGGACGTTTTATGCCGCCTTGCGCGGGGGCAGTTCCGTCGATTCCTTTTCCGGTTCGATTCGGCAGATAGCAGGCGGGCACGGCCGGCGATATCGCGCGACAACCGCGAGGAACGCAGAGCAGAGTCCCAGCCATGTCGAGCCGAGCAGGACCGCACCGACCACGTCCGTCAGGTAATGCGCCCCCAGGGCGATTCGGCTGAAGCCGACAAGCAACACGAGCAGCGCGCCGAATCCACAGGCCAGAGCTTTCCACCGACGGCGGCGCATGAGCGGAAGCAAAGCGAGGAGGATCATGCCGTATAAAAGGGTTGCGCCGATGGTATGGCCGCTGGGGAAGCTGTAGCCGTCCCAGTGCGGAAACGGGGCGGGGATGATGGGTCGATGGCGGTGAACGAGAATTTTAATCGCCGAGTTGAGCAGCAGTCCGCCGGGCACAATCAATATCAGCGACACGAGCCGATGCCAGTGACGGCGCCACAGCAGATAGGCGGTGAGCAGCGAAAGGACGACGGCGATGCATGCCGCCGACCCCGGCTGGCTGAAGGCGAGCATCAAATGGACCAGCCAACCCGACAGATGGTGGCCGAACCACGCGGCAATGTGATGGTCGGTTCCGGTCAATGGACCGGCGGCGAGAAAATGACGAATGCTTGTAAAGAATACGTGCATGGCAATTCTGATGATCGGTCAGATCCACAATTCTTCGTGCTTTTCGCAGACGGATATGGATTTCCCTTGCTAAATATACTGAAATGACCGGCCCCCGGTTCGGTCCAGGCCGTCATCTTTTTGATGCTGCGCTCACCGCTGATAAACCGGCAGCAGGCGATAGGAAATCGACAGCGTCAGCAGCGCCATGGATGTGGAATAGGCCCGGCCGGCGCTGCCTGACTCGGCATTGGCGTCGGGCCAGCCGCCGTCAGGCTGCTGATTCTTCAGCAGGCGCTCGGCGGTCATCCTCGACACGGCCGGCCAGATCGGATCGCCTGCCTGAAACGCAGCCTGGGCGGCGTAATAGATCGCGTAATACGGGAACTGCGAGGCATCATCCACCGGCCTGGCGGCCAATGTTTTGGCGGCCGCCGCGGCAGCTTCAGGCGGCTGTTTGCCGTCGGCTTCCAGCAAGTGCAGGCACAGCACGCCGACCCCGGTCATGCTCGGCGTGACCGCTGCACCGGGCTGATAGGCGAAAGCCCTGGCGTCGGGGTTATAGCACTTCATCACGAACTTGGCCGCCCGTTGCATCGCCTGCTTAGGCACGGCAATTCCAACATCCTGGCACGCCCGAAGCGCCAGCACATTCCAGCCGGAAAGAGACAGGTCACTGTCAGGGGCATTGGTTTCATACCGCCAACCGCCGGCGTAAACGTCGGTCTTGTGGATCTCCTGGGCCGAGACGATCACCTTCACCGAATTGGCAAGGGCCGCGGCGATGCGCTTGCGCTGGGCCTGGCTGTCTTCAACGCCATACGCCTCGGCCAAGGCGGCCGTGGCGATCGCCTGCCCGTACATCTGCTTTTCGTTATGCCCGAAGCTGCCGTCGGCCTGGGCCTGGCTGAGCAGGTAATCGACGGCGGCACGGACATTGGAGCCGAACTTGCCGATGTTGGCGTCGAGCTTGCCGGCGCTGGGTGTGTGGCCCGAGGCCAGGAACGCCATCAATGCCAACCCGGTAATGGCGGGCTTTTGTGCCGCGCCGAATGAGCCGTCGGCATTTTGCTGCTGGGCAAGAAAGTCCAGCCCCCGTTTGACGCCGCCATCAACGCCGGGCGGGAGCGCATCGTCGCAAAATGCCGGTGAAGGGGCCAGGGCCAGGGCGATGCAAAGAAGGAGATAAAGCAGGCGTCCTGGCACGGAT
>DASRRM010000097.1:0-3098 GCA_035695715.1 Tepidisphaeraceae bacterium | reverse complement strand
GGCGGGAACTTGTAGTCCGGCGAGACCTTGTCCTCGAAGGCATCCGTTCCCCACCCGGCCTTCCAGTCAAACGTGATCCACTCGCGGATTGTTGCCAGGCCGCGGGCTTTGGGGTCCTTCTTTTCGCTTTCTTCCTTGATGGCGGCAATGTTCAGCGGGAAGAGCGACGGAGGCAGGACCGAATAATCCGGCCCGATGAACTTATGATTGGTCAGCATGCGCGGGGCGGTTTCAAAACTTCCCACCTTCGCCGCCGGGCCCCACGCGTAGTTCTTCTTGAAGAAGTCCGGATCGCTGCGCTCCACCACGACTTTACCCGGCTCCTTGCCCATGTGGCAATCCTGGCATTGCGTTCCGCGCAAAGCGGCGGGGGAATGCTTGTATTCGCTGTACGCCTCCTCAAGCCGGAAACCATTCAACAAATTAACGTCATGGCACGTTCCGCAGAAAGTCGAGGTCGTGAGTTGGAAAAACTTTTCGACTTTCGCATGCACCTGACGGCCGGCTTTGTCGGAGGTGGTAACCAACCCCTGATTATCAATGGCCTTTTTCAATTCCTCATTATTACCCGTCGGGCCATACACCGGCTTGGTCAGATCAGCCTCCACCAGCGAGAATCGCCCGCTGATTTTTCCGTAAGCCTGATTCATCCGATGGCAAATAACGCAGGAGATTCCTTCGCGCGAGGTCGGATTGCGATCGATGTTGCTTTCAAACTGGCTTTCCCCCAGGTTCATGCCCACCTGCGTGTGGCAGTGAATGCAGAAGTCGCCGTTGGTGCCGTTTGTTCCCTTGATGATCTTGCCCTGCATCGCGTTGAAGATGGGGCTCATCTGCGCGTAGGCGTGCTGAGAGATCGACCATTGGCGGTATTCGGTGGGATGGCACTGTCCGCAGGCCGTCGCCGAGGGAAATCGGCTCGCCGCATAAAGGCGGGCGTGGGCGGCATCCCCGCTTGGGTCGGCAGCGCTGCTCGACGGTGATTGCGAATCTGACGAAGACGAAATAGCGGATGCGGTTACGGCGGTCTGGTCAGAATCGTGCACCTTGGAAACAGGTGTCGAATCGGAACTGCATCCAACCAGCACCAACGCAACGACAAGGGAAAGTTGAAAAAGGATGATCGATAAGAAATGGAGTTGGCTTCGTCCCGTGCCCAAACCTGAATTGTCATTCGAATTGAACATAAACGATTCCTTCTTCATTCCCGGCGTTCAGAAATACTGCGTGCGCCAAACATAAGGAAAGGAATGCAAAAATCCAAGCAAAATTTTGCTCGCGACACCTTTCGCAGGACATTTGTCTTCCGCTCGCGCCAAAAATGCAATTCGGCGGCGCCAGTGCTTCGTGACCCGATCTAGAATCCCCGGTGTTTTTCAATCGCGGAAAAACACGCGCAGCGGCAATGGGTACATATCATCGAGCGGGGTGCCGTTATCGGCGGCACTACATCGCTTCGGTTTTTCATTTTCCAACCCCAAGAACGAAGGACCCGATTTATGAACACGATCGACAATAACGGAATTTCCCGCCGGGAATTGGGCAAGCGCGCTGGACAGGTTGCGGCAGTTTCTGCGCTGGCGGGCATTGCCATTCCCCATGTGCATGCCGCCGAGAATTCAACCATCCAGATCGTTCTCGTCGGGTGCGGCGGGCGCGGAACTGGAGCCGCCGGTGATGCACTTCGCGTCAAGGGCGTGAATGCCAAGCTTGTCGCGATGGCCGATGCCTATCCCGATCGTCTGGCCAGTTCCTTCCAGAGGCTTAGCACCGACAACGCCATCAAGGAAAAAATTGACGTCACCCCCGACCGCAAATTTATCGGCTTCGACGCCTACAAGAAGGCGATGGATTGCCTCAAGCCCGGCGACATTGCCATCTTCGCCACGCCGCTGGCCTTTCGCTGGGTCCATTTCACTTACGCCATCGAAAAGGGATTGAACGTCTTCATGGAAAAACCCCTCTCGTCTGACGGGGCGGCAAGCAAACGCTTGCTGGCATTGGCCGATCAGGCGAAGGCGAAGAACCTGAAAGTCGCCGTGGGATTGATGTCGCGCCATTCCCGCCCGTTGCAGGAATTGAACAAGCGCATCGCCGACGGAGAGGTCGGCGACATTGTGCTGATGCGCGGTTATCGAATGGCCGGCCCGGTCGGCACCTTCGCTTCGACGCCCAAGCCGGCCAACATGACCGATTTGGAATATCAGATTCGCCGCTTCCACAGCTTCCTCTGGGCCGGGGGCGGCTGCTTCAGCGACTTCAACATTCACATCATCGATCATCTCTGCTGGATGAAAAATGCCTGGCCGGTTTCCGCACAGGGCGTTGGCGGACGGCATTACAAAGTGAACGACGCAGGCGTTCCCTTCGTCGACCAGAATTTCGATTCCTACGGCATCGAATACACCTTCGGCGATGGGACCAAACTTCTATTCGACGGCCGCTGCATTCAGGGCGCCGCCACCATCTACACAAGCTTCATGCACGGGACCAAGGGATGCGCCATCGGCTCGCGCCTGGGCGATTGCGGCGCGCCATCGAGCACCTACAAGGGCCTGGCCGCGACTCCCGACAACAAGATATGGCAATCGACCAACAGGGACGCGCCCTATCAGAATGAATGGGATGACCTGATGGACGCGATCGTGAATAACAAGCCATACAACGAGGTAAAACGCGGCGTCGAAGCCAGCCTGGTGACCAGCATGGGCCGGATGGCCGCCCACACGGGCCAGGAAATCACCTTCGACGAAATGCTGAATTCCGACCACGAATTCGCCCCGGGCATCGACAAGATCACCGCCGATTCCCCCGCGCCGGTGATCAGCGACGCCAAGGGGATGTATCCCCAGCCCGAACCCGGCCGCAAGCGGCGCGAGTATTGAACCGTGGGAATAGCGGGGCGATAGCGCGAAGGTCAGGCGGGGTGGCTGTCTTTCGTGGCAACCCGTGGGGTGGGCGTGTGTACTCGCCCACCTTCTTCGCGGATGGCAAACGGTGGGCGAGTACGCCCACCCTATCCATGAAAGGCTTTTGTCGGTCAACAAAAATCTCTCCTCGCCGAAGCATTTTTCTGAACGGCTCCCAGGAGCAGGTTG
>DASRRM010000096.1:0-12599 GCA_035695715.1 Tepidisphaeraceae bacterium | reverse complement strand
CGCTTACTCCGGGAGTACCCTGCGTGCGCGGCTCTTCCTGAGTAATTCCGGTGGGCACGCGCGTCGAACTTCGATTGCGCCGCCCTTGCGTGCTTGCACGGTGGGTTCTTCGTTGGGGACGGATGGCTTGCGCGCCAATCGCGTTTGCAATGGACACTTTGCAGTAGTGGGCGTTTTCTGCGAAAACGCGCCGAAGACTCGCTGCGCTCAGTTGGTGTCAGCCGGGTACGCCTGACCGGCGTGGGTACATGCCTCATGGGCGGGACGCACACGCCACTGTTGGATTATCGGCCGCCTACGGGTTGGGCATGGCCTTTCGAGCCGGGGATGTCCTGCACTTCCATGCGAAGGCCTTCCTTGCCGCGCTGAGAGAAATCGACGCGGAAAATCAGCATGGAGACTCCGGCCGGAAGGTCGATGGTCATGTCCTTTTGAATCTCCACCTGTTTGCCGTTTAACCAGAGGTTCAGACCCTTGGCGTCATTCAGAAGCGCGCGCACTTTTCCGGCGGAGCTGGCGTCCAGATCGGCGCGAGCCCAGGAAATCGGCTTGCCGTGGTCGCTGGTGAAGGAGGAGGGCGGCAGTTCCCCGGACACCATCGCGTACGCCGGCTGCCAGTTGGAATTGTCAAGTGCCAATGAAAGCGGAAGCTCGGCGGGCGGGTCGATGGCCGGGACGTATTGTAGCACGCGCCAGCGGCGGACGATTTGGGCGGTGTCGGGGCCGAATGGGCCGGGCTTGCCAAGCTCGCTCAGGAAGCGAATCAGGTCGAGGAATTCCTGGTGCGTCAGCGTATCGGCCAGGCCAGTCGGCATCAGCGACCCGGCGTCCTTCTGCTGCTTGATAGACGCCAGTGGAATCGTCACGTCATGGGTGGCATCGCGCAAAACCACTTCCTTGTCATCCTGGCGCACTTTGATGCCGCTGAAAACGTCGCCGTCCTTGGTGGCGATGGTGTAACCCTGGTAGCCATCCTTGATGGCCTTGTTGGGGTCGAGGACCGAGTCGATGAGGTAGTCCGCCGGGCTGGATGCGCCGACTGCGCGAAGGTCGGGCGCAAGCGCGCCGCCCGCCCCGCCGATGGCATGGCACTGATAGCAGCCGGTATCTTTGCGGCGGAAAATCTTCTCGCCATTCTCGGCGTTGCCCTTGGCGAGCATCTCGGCAATGGTTTGCTTCATCTGCTCGGGCGTTAGCTTGGTCGGTCCTGAACTAAGGCCTGCCGCCTTGCGAAGCAGATCGTTGAGCGGCGTTTCCTCGCCGCCCAATGATTGAATGTAGCGCAGTGAAACGCGGGCGGTGTCGGCGGAAACCTTCTTCGAACCCAACGCCGACGCCAAAGCCGCCCCACCGCCGGCACGCCTGACGAATGCGCCGAGAATGCTGCCGGGATCGGCATCTACCGCGCCGCTGGAAATCAGCTCTGCCGCGATGGGCGCCGCGGCGGCGGCATCCACCGAGGCCAAACCGGCCACGGCCAACTTGCGCGTTGGCTCCGGCGTCGGTGCACTCGAAAGCTTCTTCAATTCGTCAACACTGGACGATCCAAACGCCGCCAGGCCTTCGATTGCAGCTCGGCGAACGAGGGGCGGGGAATCCGCCGCTTCGGCAACCGACACCAGCTTCGGCCGCAGCGATTCCTCCTGCCATGCCCCGGCCAATTTCATTGCGCTGGCGCGCACCGCGTCATTTTGATCGTCCATCAGCGCGGTCAGGCGTTTTTCGGCGTTGCCGATCGGTTGCAGGCGGTCGGTGTCGGATTTCACCAGCGCATTGAGGATGTGAGCGCGGGCGGCGGGTTCTTTGATCCCGCCGTCGGTGGCCAGGTCGAAGAGCATCGCCGCGCTGCGATGCGGATCGATGGATGCGATCAAATCGATTACATCGTTCCGCGCTTCCGGCGACAACTGTCCCCCTTTCACCTGCTCGACCAAAACCTTCAGCGCCTCGGGCGCTTTCACGTCCTGAAGGGCGCGGGCCAGTTGCGATGGCTTTTCCCAGTTGGTCAGCTTCCCGGCCTTGAACGCCGGCATCCAGGTTTCCTCCAGATCGCGGGCGGTTTGCGTCAGGCCCCATTCCAGGTCGCCATCCATTGGCAGATCGAGCACGCGCTCGGCGATGACGATCGATTGCGGCGAAGGAACCGCCGCCAGCGCGCGGATGGCTTCCAGCCGCACGCGCGGGTTTTCGTCGGCCACCGCCGCCGTCAGCAGTTCCAGTGTGTTGGGAATTTGCGGCGCCCAATGGGATAGCACGATCACCGCCGCCGCCCGGGCGTGCGGGTCTTTCGCGTGCAGCACGCGATCGAGCAACGCCGGCTCGACAACATCCACCGATTCATAGGTCCAAAGCGCCTCCAGCCGATCGCGATCAGCCTCCGGCGATCGAGAGCTGATGTTTTTCACCCATTCAGCAAGTGCTGGCGTGACAGCCGGCCCGCCGCGCTCGCGCATCGTTGCCTTGGCGCGCATGCGGGTGAATTCCTCCGGCGATCGCAGCGCTTCCAGCAGCTCGGCGATCGGTGCTTTGCCAAGCCTTGTGACCTTGAGCGGATCGATCCCCTTTGCCGTCACGCGCCAGATTCGGCCATGGGTGTGATCGCGGCGCGGGTCGCGGAAATCGACTTCGCCGTGATTGATGATCGGGTTGTACCAGTCGGCGATGTAAATCGCCCCATCCGGACCCATCTTGATGTCGATCGGGCGGAAGGCGCGGTCCTTGGTGGTGATGAAATCGGGCAGTTGCTTGGAGACGAATCCCGAGCCGCTCTCGCTCAGTTGAAAATGGCAGATGCGATTGGCGCGGAAATCGTTGGTCAGGAAAGTCCCCTGCCAATCCTTTGGCATGGCCCGGCCCTCGACGATTTCCAGGCCGGCGTAT
This sequence comes from Tepidisphaeraceae bacterium, assembly GCA_035695715.1. Taxonomy (GTDB): domain Bacteria; phylum Planctomycetota; class Phycisphaerae; order Tepidisphaerales; family Tepidisphaeraceae; genus RYN-428. The sequence goes on along the minus strand of DASRRM010000096.1, from coordinate 9,719 downwards.
TTGGGGCTGCCATGATTCAAGCCCGGCAAAACCTTGTCATAGCCGACGGCCGATTGGAAAGCCGACCCGGGAAAGGCGAAGACAATTCCCTCGCCGCCCGCGCCGTCGGTTTCAAAGGTCTGTCCCCATTCATCCCAGACGATCCCCCACGGATTCACCTGCCCCCGGCAATACACTTCAAGCTGCGCGGTATCAGGCCGATAGCGCCAGGTGCCGCTGCCCAGCAGGCTTTTCGTGCCCCAGGGCGTTTCCACATGGCTGTGAATGTAAATGCTCTGATTGAAATACAGCCGACCATCCGGTCCCCAGCGGAAGGCGTGAATGATGTGGTGCGTGTCTTCGGTGCCAAAGCCCGAAAGCACCACGCGGCGCTGGTCGGCCTTTCCCGTGCCAGCCACGTCTTTCAGATGCAGAATTTCGGTGCTGTTGGCGACATAGCACCCGCCGTCGCCGGGGGCGATTCCGGTGGGGATGAATAGCCCATCGGCAAATACGGTGGATTTGTCGGCTTTCCCGGAGCCGGTGGTGTCTTCCAAAACGATCACTTTGTCATTGGGCACCTGCCCCGGCTTAATCTGCGGATAAATGCTGGACGAGACGATCCACAGCTTGCCGTCGGAATCGAAATTCATCCCGATCGGCTTGGTGACCATTGGATCGGAAGCGAAGAGGTTGATTTCAAATCCCTCGGCCAGCTTAAAACTCTGCCGCTCGGCTTCCGGATCGTTGGGGTCGGGCGTTTTATCAGCCGCCGGCGCGGTTTTCACGACGAATGTCGAGAAGGCGCAGAGGGCCGCGCAAAGAATTGCGCGGAGGGTGGAAGACGAGTTTCGGGAAGATGTTTTCATAAGCTGAGTTACCAAGGTTGTAAGGAAACAACACAAATCCGCATCTGTCGAATGAGCGATCCGATCGCGATCTGAAGTTTTCGTTCTATCTCGTGTCCCCCTCATTCTGAGGTGTTGGAAGGATCTGCGTTCCATCCAAACCCGATAACGCCCACCGTGCTTGCACGATGGGTTAGACCGCAAACTTCGCAACGACGTTATCTCACAGGGCGACGCTAATCCCACCGTGCAAGCACGGCGGGCGTTAGGGGAACCGACTGGAGATCACGTCCTCGCGGGGAAACGCTCAAGCGAAAAAATCACTTCACTAATTCCAACGAATACTTCACCGGTTTGGGAACCCGAAGCTCGGCGATTTCCTTTTCCTTTTCCGCCACCAGCGGGAGAAACTTCGGAATCTCAACCGCGTTCTTCCCCTGTTCGCCCTTGCGGAAGGCTAGGATGTACGCATCGTTGTCGGGACGCTGATAATTGAAGAAGTCGAAATTCTTCGCGATGATCGCCTTGCGAAGCGCCTCGGCTTGTCGTGCTTCCGGACCCGCACGATCTATAATGACACCTTTCCCCCACTCCTCGGCACTCGCCGAGGCGATCCGAACGCCGTCCGCCTTGAGTTCGTAATTTCCAGGCTTCAGCCCCGTTATACGAAGAGGGTGTCCAAACTGATTCCACCGATCCGCAACGGACTTTGGTGTTTCACTTGAAATCGGGCAGCTGGGAAGAAAATCGCGTTTGCCGGTAAAGTTAAAAGCGCCGTCGATGGCTTTGAGTTTAGCCGCATCGAAGGTTGCATAGTTGGAAAAAAGCCTTCCGGTGCTGTCGACGGCGCTGCCATCAACACTCACATATTTCGTTCCCGTATCACAGTCAATTGTGAATGAGTTTGGGCGCTGATCCACAAACTTCATCAGCCCAAGGGCCATACGCCAATACCCGTAAGGAGTCAGGTGAATTCCATTGGAAGTCAAGGGCGCTGCCACTGGAGCCGTTGCAGCGCGTTCGGTCAATTCGAAGAGATTGATGAAGACACAACCGCGATCGGCGGCGATCTTTTCAATGGTGCGCGTGTACGCTTCGAGGTTCTTATTATGCTCCCCCGGATCCGGCAGCGGCTTTCCCAGATCTTCATGATAATTCGGCGACATCAGCACAATCCGCGGCGATGTTCCCGCCGCCTTGCTTAGCTCGTCGAGCATCTTGTTGTAATTGGCCGTGAACGTCGGAATTCCCTCGGGGCCGCTGAATGACTCGGTCATGCCGTAATTCATCAGCAGCACGGTTGGCTTAACCTCCGCCACCAGTTTCCGCAGGCGGTCGAACGCCTTGTCAGGCCCTTCGAATGTCGACCACCCGGCACACAGCCCGCGCGCCGATCCGGTCACGGTGTCGGCGCTATAGCCGAGGTTGCGGAAGGTGACGTTGCGGTCGGGAAACCGGCTGGTGAGCATTGTCTCGATGTAACAGTCCTTCGACTCGCGTTCGACGAAGGTGTCGCCGATGAAGGCAACGCGATCGCCGTCTTTCAATTCGAGCTTCGGCTGATCGGCGGCGCGGGCAACGGCAGCCGCCAGGCTGGCGGTCAGGCAGAATAAAATGGCCAGGTATTTCATATGAGTCCATCCTACCGCGCCGAATAAATTTCGCGCAGCGTGTGACATGTATTAGCCTGGAAAATGGCGGATGTTTTAGCGGGGCGCGCAAGCCGGTCGCGGATTTTCTCATCTTGATAACATTGTTCCCGTTGATGGCGCGTTTGCGTGCCCGTCATCGTGAGTTCCTTATCAGTGTGAACCGTGCCCACAACGCCGCTGACCGGAAACGCAAAGAGGTTTGACCACGGATTTCACGGATAACGCGGATGGGAAGGAAATCAGCGCGTTTTCTCATCCGTGCACATCCGCGTAATCCGTGGTCAATCCTCCTTCGCTCGCGAAACAAAAGTCCGCGGATATTCTCATGCGGCCGGTGTGTTTGGATGACGATGTTCCACTACATAAACCCGAGAAATTCTCTAATTCAACGGCTCGCACATCGCCGGCAAACCGGGGGTGATTTTATTGAGAAGCTCGACCAGCATCTTTTTTTCGCCTTCGCTGAGATTGCCCATCAGCTTAGCGATTCGCCGGTAGAAGTCGGGGAAGATTTCGTCGAGCATTTTCTTCCCCCGCGCCGTCAGCTCGACCAGCAGCATCCGCCGATCGGACTTATCAGCTTGGCGCTTGACCAGATTCTCCCGCTCAAGGCCATCCAGCAACCCGGTCATGGTGGCGCGGGTGACGCCGGCGCGGGTGGCCAGGTCGGAGGGGCTCATCGGGTCGTCGGGGTTGCGGTTGAGCAGCGCTAGTACGGTGAATCGGCCCTGCGACATCTCGTGGCGCGCCAGGTACGTCTCCATTGCCGCCAGCACGTCGCTCGCCACGCGCAAAAGCACCAGATAGGTGACAACGGAGGCCGGCTCGATATCGGGATATCGCTGGGCACGCCGTTGCATCGCCTCGTACTTTGGCAAATCGCGCAAATAAAGCATACGCGACCATTATAGGGCGCTTGTTAGAAAGTTCATCGCCCAAACTATCGGATGGACAATCAACGATTTGACACCGCCGCGATATTGTGAGCGATGACTGTCCTGAGCGCCCCCCAATCCTTTGAGCAAGCGCCTGCGACTCCCGCCAGGCGGTCGTTGCTGTCGCGACTGTGGCTATTCTCGTCGCGGCGGGTGGTTCACCGAACCTTCGGCACGCTTAAGCCGTGGCGAAATGGAAACTATCTGCGCACGCGGGCGGGTTTTGGTCCATTAAAGTCAAATGTGTGGGTGGTGATCCGCGCTGATTCAAATGGACCGACCCATCATCAGGAAAAGCTGTATCTTCAAATCGAAAAGCATTACGCGACGCTGATGCCCGGCGTGCTGCAGACTTTATTTGCCGAGTACAAAAAGGTCCGCAAAATCCAATCGCACGTTCCCTGGCCCGAAGTTGCCAAGGCTGGCGATCTCCCGGAAATTATTCCGCTGGACGCGATCTGGCTGGAACAGGGGCCTGGGCATCCGTTCGTGCTGTCATTCCAAAGTGAGTTGGACAAGGACCACGAATTTCACGTCTTTTTCCGCAATGGAAAACTGGCCAGTGTTGCATTTGAGCATTGAATTTTGGGAATTGAATTCGTGAGATCGTGAAACCCCTGGCAACGGGGACGAAATCATCCGCAATGTGCCGCGCCGCAGACCATCAATAGAAAAAACGCATTCAGGCAGATTCCCAGGATTCCCGCGATCTTGATGGCGGTGTGCCGGGGATCATTGTTCCAGGCGACCGCAAAGATTCCGCACGCCACGCCGACCAAAAGCACCATCAGCATAAAGACCGCGAAAACCGGAGCGAGAGCGTGACCGTGACCGGGGAGTCCCATGGTCAGTGTCGCCGCTAATACGGATAGTCCCGTTGTCAGTGAGCCGACGGCAAATCGCCGTGCGGCCGTACGCGGCGAGGCTGCGGCTTGTTTTGATGACGCGGGCATCACGCCGTGCGGCACGTTCGCGGCGCTAAAATTACCGATCAATGGCTGGGATTGTGGGAGAGGCATGGACGAACTGGCGCTTGGGGATGTCGCGATGGATTGACTCATTTTTTTCCTCTCCACATTGAATCGCCCGCTTGAATATACCTCCGGATTTCAAGTCAGGGCGGACGCATTCGACTTCCCGGGTGATCGCAAATCTTGAATTCGTGAGGAATTATCGGACGAGGGGGGAAAGATGATTTACGCGAGAAATCGGCCGGCGATGGATGGAATAATACAAATGGACGCCAACAGAAACTTGCGTTAGAGGTAAAAAATAATGTTGCCGATAGAGGGTTCGGAGGTAGAATCCGGCGATCACGTTTTGCGGCCGATTCATATCTAGCACGGCCGCGGGGTAATTTGACGAATGGGACAGGTTATGGAAACCATGGAACTCCTTCCGCCGATGCCGAAGATCGGTCGCCCCGAGGAATACTACGCGTCGAAGATTCGCCATGCCGATCAAGGGCGCGAGGTGCATCTGCGGGAATCGCTGAAAGTCGCGCAATACATTTCGCTGGCACTGGGAGCGGGAATCTCCTGGCCGAAAAAGGAGCGATATTTCGAGCACGCGATTCATCGCCACTGTCAGCCGCCGCTTGAAGCCAGCGATGCGGTGGTTGAGTTTTACAACAAGTTGAAGGATCTGGTTCAGCTTCACGCCGGTGAGGAAGCGAGCACGCTGTGCTGCCGTCAGGACGATTTGTTCTGCGAGCGGCTGAGCAAGGGGGAGCCGCGAAGCGAAGTAAAGGTTGACGCGATTACGTTCTTCAACACGGTGCTTGGGGATCTGCATCGCACGCCGGATCATTTTCATTACGATGACTGGCACCAGATCATGGTGATGCGGAATGGGTGGATCTAAATGACATTGCGCGGTTAGGCGTTTCGAATCTTCGTAGGGTCCGCACCGCGGACCGTGTTTTTCCGCCTCAAACGTAATGGTCCGCGGTGCGGACCCTACACAAATCGCGCAAGGTCATTTAGATTTCCCTTCCCGCGGCGTTTGTGTTACTTTCAAACGCATGATTCACGATAATCTGCTCACCGCGATCGATAACCTCTCAGCCCGGATCAATTCGATCCGGGACTCTCTTTGACCTGCCTACAAAACAGCAACGCCGAAAAGAGCTCGAAACCAAGATGGCCGAGACCGGCTTCTGGGATCACCCCGAAGCGGCCAAGGGCATTGTCGTGGAATTGAAGGTGGTCAAGGCCATCCTTGATCCCATCGACGAGCTTGCGCGCGGAATCGACGACATTCGGGCCATGTACGAGCTGGGCCAGGAGGCCGGCGATGCCGCCACCCTTGCCGAGGCGGATCAGGCGCTGGCCGATCTGGCAAAAAAGGGTGAGAAAGTCGAGCTGCAGTCGCTGCTCGATGGCGCCAACGATGCGCGGAACTGCTTCTTCACCATTCAAGCCGGGGCGGGCGGCACCGAGGCGCAGGACTGGACCGAAATGCTCCTGCGCATGTACCTGTACTACTTCGAAAAACGCGGCTGGGATGTCAGCGAGGTCGATCGCCAATGGGGTGAGCAGGCGGGATTGAAAACTGTCACGCTCCACGTGAAAGGCGACTATGCCTTCGGCTATTTGCGCGCCGAGGCAGGCGTGCATCGGCTGGTGCGTCCAAGCCCGTTTAACGCCCAGAATAAACGGCAGACAAGTTTCGCCGCCGTGAAGGTCGTCCCGGAATATGATGAGAGCGACTCGGCACTGGTCATCCCCGAAGACGAGATCGATTTCATGGCGTTTGTGCGGGCGGCCGGACCGGGCGGGCAGAATGTGAATAAAGTCGCCACCGCCGTGCGCATTACCCATATCCCCACCGGCATCACCGTCACCTGCTCCGTCGAGCGAAGCCAGCAACAGAATAAGCGCCTGGCGATGGGAATCCTGACCAGCAAGCTGGAGGCGATGGAGCAGGCCAAGCGCGATGCTGAGCTCAAAGCGGTGCTGGGAGATATGAAGGAAAACAGCTTCGGCAGCCAGATTCGCAACTACGTTCTGGATGATCGGCGGGTGAAGGATGTACGGACAGGCGTCGAAACGACGAACGTGGAAAGTGTATTGGACCGCGGCGAGCTGGACCCATTCATAGATGCGGAGCTTCGCCGGCGAAAGGCGGAGAGAAAATAATTTTTTTGAAAACGATCTTTTTATCGCGCTCACAAAAGCTTTATTTCACAGCGGTTACAATTTTCTTCCAGTCTGCGGGGGCCAACGTCCGATAAATTTCAAGGCCGTAGAGGGCGTTGCGGAATCAAGGAATCTTTGACCCCCGTCACAAATTCCGTAGACTACCGGCGTCAGCTTCAGCCGTTGAAGGACCACTTAATGATCGTTGACGTACACACCCATATCTGGCAATCGCCTGCTCAACTCGGGCGGCTGGACTTGGGCAACAGTCCGCGCCCCACCCGCAAGCGCCCGCTGCGCATCAGCGGGCAGAAAGGCGCCTGGCGTCACGTTCCCGCCGCCGACCCGGAGCATCACTGGGCCGAGAGCGGAACTGTGGACCGTTCGATCGTGTTGGGCTTTAAGAGCCGATACTTGCAGGCGGAAATTCCCAATCGCTTTGTCGCTGAATACGTCAACCGGTTCCCGCAAAAGCTGATCGGCTTTGCCGGGATCGACCCGACCGAGCGCTCGGCGGCCCAGGAAGTGGTCATCGCCCGCGAGGAACTTCGCCTGCGTGGCATTACTGTCTCCCCGGCCAATCAGGATTTTCATCCGACCGATTCCCGCGCCATGCGCGTGTATGGCGAGTGTGATCGGCTGCATATGCCGGTGCTGATTCATCCCAGCGGCCAGTTCACCGATCAAAGCAAGCTTGAATTCGGCCGGCCTTATCTCTTCGATGAAGTCGCCCGCATGTTTCCGAATCTTCGGATGATCATCGCCCAGCTTGGGCAGCCTTGGATTGATGAAACCGTCTGCATGCTCGCCAAGCACAATCATGTCTACGCCGACGTGAGCGGGCTGCTCAGCCGGCCCTGGCAGGCGTATAACGCCCTGGTTTCCGCGTACGAGCATGGCGTGATGGACAAACTCCTGTTCGGCAGCGATTTCCCCTACACCAGCGCCACCGAATGTATCGAAGCCCTTTACAGCATTAACCAGCTTGCCCAGGGGACCAATCTTCCCCTGATTCCGCGCGAAGCCCTTCGCGGAATCATCGAACGCGACACGCTGGGCTTACTGGGACTGACTTGAATTTTTCAGTGGCACGGGCTTCCGACCCGCGCATTTTTTTACCCGTATATTGCGCACCGCGAATAGCATAGTCTCACTGGATGGCTGCGCTTATCGAATCAAAGGCATAGCAGGAGCGTTACCAAGGATACCGATGAAAATGCAATCTCTCGCGTCCGCATTCTCCCTGTCAACGCCGACTCTTTTAGCGCTGGCCCTGGCGCTGCCGCTCTCCTCGGTCGGCTGCGCTTCCGCTCCTGAACTGACCCTGACTTCCATCGATCATAGTCAATGCTATCGCCAGGGATTTACCCAGGCATATACCAGCCGGGATGCCAACGGCGATGTTGACGTAGTCCTCCTCGACCAGGCTTCGGAGGAAGCATTGAGTGGAAAGGGTGCGTCTAATCCCCCTGTTCGGCAGGTGATGCACATCCGCATCTTGTGGTCGCCCACCAGCGACATGAAAGCCGTCGTGTCCAATGCATCGGTGAGGTGGTACGTGATCGGCCGATCGAACCCGCAGGATGTGCTGGAATATAGCGGGATCGCGTTTGTGTCGATGGACCAGAACGATGATGACTGCAAATTGCGAGTGCGAAATGCCGTTTTAAAGCCGTCGGGAAACCACGGCGCGCTAAACGATCCGATTGGCCCATCCCGGCTGGAAGGCACGTTCACCGCCCACGCCGACCCGGGCAAGGTCAATCGAGTTTTGGGGACCTTGAAGACAACGGTGGCCGCCGCGAGAAGCGCTACGCCGGCGTTGACGTCGGTTCGGTAAGTTCCCAACCATTTTCCGGATTTTATCACTGCATTACCGCGATACGAATTCCTCGACGCGCGCGAATTTTGAACCGCAAAGGCGCAAAGAACGCAAAGTGGACGCAAAGAAAAACGGGAGAAGTCAAACCGCCTCGCTTTGCCCATCCGACCTTTGCGTCCACTTTGCGTTCTTTGCGCCTTTGCGGTTAAACAGCGTTGATCTCTGCGGTGGATAATCCGAATTCGTCCTTTACTTCATCTTTTCCAAAATCCCCTTCCGCTTCATTTCATACCGTGCATCGTCCAGCACCGGCGCCGCATCTCCTGTGCCGATCGGCTTATCGAGAGGCACCCAGCTTTTGCAACCCGCGTATGCCGGGGTGTTCTCGATCATCACCGGCTCGTGCAACTGATACGCGCGCACCAGCAGCAGATACAGCGGATTCTCCGGCTTATAGCTGAACCGCATATCGATCAGCGGCGGCGTCCAGACATGCTCAGCCTCCAGTGCATCCATTTGCGCCCGGCTCGACAGCCGAATGATGTCAGTAACTACGCCAGCCCCGGTCAGTCTTACCTGCTGCGGCTCGGCAGTCCTGGCCTCAAACCCGGCGTGAAACTCCGGCTTGAGCATCTTTAAATTCTGGTGCAGGTAAGTGGGAAAAAGGAGAAATTGCCGATGTTCCAATTCGAATTCCCCCGCTGCCTCGTAGATTCCGCCCTTGCGGAGCAGCAGCATCTGCCGACCGTTTTCCAGGGCGGCGCAAACTGTCGCCCATTCCTTCAATCCCACGGATAACGAGACTGGCCAGGCCATTGGGTCCTTTCGGTCGGTCGTTGAATGAGTAGGCGGTCGTCGAATGAGTCGGCAGTAGGCGGGAAAAGAAAAGCAGGTTGTTCTCCTCGGCGGCCAAATGCCATGATCGGAGTCTGCCGATAACCGTCCACGGACTATAAACTGCCCATCTGCTTACTGCCTACTCCGTACAGTTCTGCCTACTGCCTACTCCCCTTCAATATGCCGGCGGCCGTGTACACATTCAAGGTAATCGCCTCTGATCCGCTGTGATTGACGAATCCAAGCGCGGATTTATCGGATGTACGGCATGAGACAGCGCGACGTCGAATAGACACGAAAAGAAATTTTACAAAATCCGCGGAAGGCCGGTCATTGGAGGCATTGTTCGCCGATCTAATAAAAATGGCTCTTCGGGAAACCGAGTGGGCGATTTTCTACGATTTCAGATTGCTTTGAGGGTGCTGGTCAGGATCTTCAATCGTAGATATTCCTCGTCGCGCAGGCCGTAAGCCCGGTGTTGCAGGACGCGGAATTTGTTGTTGAGT
>DASRRM010000095.1:0-22105 GCA_035695715.1 Tepidisphaeraceae bacterium | reverse complement strand
AGCAATGTATTGGCTGGCTCAAGGAGTGTAGAAGAGTCTGCACCCGATTCGAGAAGCTTGCGATTAACTTCGTAGCCACCATAAAACTCGCTATCATCCAGCGCTATCTACGTTTAGAGTTTTCAGACAGAGCCTAGAGCGATTTTCAGGTTGACGGTCGCGCGAACGCGCCACCAACCTGAGAAACGCTCTAGGCCAGCTTGCCGTCGATCATCAGCCGACATCCAATTCCCACCTGCGCAGAAATTCACTTGTTCGCCGACATTTTGCCAGTAATCGTCTCCACATCCCGGTCATCCACCCGATACCACCCGATCCGCAGCACGTAATCATCCTCGGCAAATACATCGATCACCCCATCGCGCGGATCGCGGTTGACGGCAACCGAGGCGTGATTGTCGAGCCAGCCGGTTTGTTTGCTCATCGCCTCGCCCGGCTGCGTGGTGCCGATGAGCAGGCCGTCGGCGGAGTAGTGATCGAGCCTGGCGTCCTTGCCTTCGCCGACGAAGCATCCGCCTTTGGGGCCGGGAATGACGTCAAGGCCGACCACCAGTTTTGGCGTTGGGACGGCCCATAAAACTTTGCCGGTCTTGTCGAAGCGGGCGAGCGTGGTGCCGCCCATCCAGAAGGGATTATTCTTCGGCTGCGGCCACGCCGCACTCCAGCCGAACGCGTAAAACGAGCCGTCGGCGGCGCGCTGCACCATGCTCGGCTCAAATTTCAACAGCGATGCATCCCTCGGAAAAGCTTCCTTCGCGTCCTTCCAGTCGTAGGTTGGATTTCCCTTAGCGTCGAGCAGGCCGAGGGGAATCGTCCAGATGCTGTGCGTTTCGGTATTGGCGAAAATGATGTTGCCGGCGAGATCGACATCCATGCCGAAGCAACTGTAATGCCCCTGGCCCGGCTGCTTGAACCAGTCGACTTTTTCCGCGCTCGGCTGGCCGGTGCCGTCGGCATCGTGCCAGGTCCATTGGCCAAGCTGCTTCGATTCTTTGGAGCCATCCGGAGCGGGAGATCGTCCGCCGACAAGTGCGGCGAGATGGAATACTTTTCCGCCGTCGTCGAGGCGATAGATCTGCACGCCGTCGCCGCTGGGCAGGAAATAGAAGGAATGCCCGCCGAGCTTCAAGACCCGCGGCACGCCATGCACGTCAGAATAATATTTACGCGTGGGAAAGGGAGCGCCGCAGCCGGTGTATTCCCACTTCCCGGCGTTGCGGTCGAGCAGGCGGTAATCGTGGAAGGTCATCGAATAAAACGCATCGGGATTATCGACGCCATAGTTGCCGAGCGAGACGAATTCGCAGCCGAAATTTTCCCAGAGGAGTTTGTGATCGGGGGAGAATTTGGCCAAACGTGCGCCGCCGTAGGGTTCATCCTGGGCGGTGAAGATGTTGCCGGATTTGTCGATGGCGACGCCGTGGAGATGGTAGAAACGATCTGCTGCACGTTCGCCTGGCCGCCTAACCCGATCTCCGAACGCATTCGTCATTTGAAATCGGGCTTCCTTTTCCAAAATCTTCCCGATTGCGATCTGCCCGCGGCGATCGCTGGCAATGTATAGTTGTCCGTCAGGATCGAGCGCGATTGCCCGCACGTCTACGGCGTCGAAGCGCAGGGGCGAAATCCGGCGTGTGTCGGTCTCATTTGGATCCACGATGTAGATTGCCCCGCCCAAGGTCTCACGCATGACGCAGCCCAATATCCGCCCGCGGGCGTCGATACAAATGGAGCCGGGGGAATTATCTCGCTCAAACTTCCACTCACCGAGCGTTTCTCCCGTAACCTTGTCGAACCTGAGCACCCGCCGTCCTAATATGTCGGCGCAATAAATGACGTGGGCATCGACCGCCAGCGACCGCAACGGCAGCTTCATCATCTCCGCCTGCTCGTCCGTTGTTCCCTTCGGGATCATTCTGCTCGGCCACTCATAAACCTGAATATGCCCATCCTCCCGCCCGGTCTTCGTGAACGGCACCAGCTTTCCATCCGTCCGGCTGAAGCGCTGAATCTGCTGGGCCTCGTTCCACGGCTTATTCGCCCAGCCGCCGACGCTGCAATAGATGTATTTGTCATCCACGGCAATCGCATACGGCGCGCCGTTGGGATGGCCATTGCGAATGGAGAAGTTGGCGTCAAACAGGCTTTTGCCGTTCTTGTCCCATTTTTTGAAATCGGCCCCCGCCTCGTCCCAGCCGTTGGCCGAATAGACCGATCCCTCATCATCCACGGCGATGGCCGCGATATGAGCCGGCGTATGGTTCTTCGCGTCCGCCGGCAGCCCGCTATTGCCAATTGCACCAACGTTCACATACGTCCCCCGATTGGCAATCACCTTGAACGTATAACCACTTCCGGCCGCGTCATGTCCAACATCATCCTTCCCGTCCCAGTTGCGAGTGAACTTCCCGGCGTCGAGCTTTTCCAAAGTCCACAGCACGCGAACGAGCTTGCCGTCGCTGTCATAAACCCCGGCACTGGTGACGGCGGGTTTGGCGAGGGTGAAGTCGAAGGAGACGTCAGAACCAAATGAGATCGCCGGGAGAAGAATAACCAGTCCCAGAAAAACGCCGTGAAGGATGTTCAGTGCTTTTCGCATTTATTGTACCCATACGGGTCGGGTTTTTGTGAATTCACTTCGCGTTTCGGCAATCTTCGACGCGTCGGTGACCCTTTCGCCATTTCCAAGCGTGCCTTTATTCGTCGATATTCGCCCCATCCCGCCTTGTTCGACTGGCGAAATGAGTTTCTAAATGACATTGCGCGATTAGGCGCTTCGAATCTTCGTAGGGTCCGCACCGCGGACCGTGTTTTTCCATTTCAAACGCAATGGTCCGCAGTGCGGACCCTACGCGAATCGCGCAAGGTCATTTAGCTAAAAACCGCTCATGCCACCTTGAACTGTCGCTGCAGCACGCAGGTGCTCAGCAGCACCATCAGCACCGAATCGTACGCCAATTGCGTGTCCCGGTCGGCGCTCGGCAACCGTTCCAGCAGCTCGACGACGCGGGCCTCGTCGAAAAAGGGCAGCCCCGCTCGAACGGAACTGCGAATGGTGTCGTGCAGGTAATCCCGGAACCGGTCGCTGCGGCCCAGAATCGGCGGCGGAGTCACGAACGGGTGCTTCGGGCGGGCGTAGAGCGTGTCGGTCACGAACGGCCTCACCGCCTCGCGCAGAATATGCTTCTCCCGCTCGCCCTTGATCTTCAAGCTGCACGGCACGTCGCGCATGAACTCCACCACCCGGTGGTCGAGAAAAGGCACCCGACCCTCCACAGAATGTGCCATCTCCATCCGGTCCCCCAGCGTACACAGAATGTAGTTCGGCAGAACCGACTTGGACCAAAAGTACAAAGACTGAGTGACCGGCTCGCGGCCCAGCGCCTGCCCGCTTAGATCAAGACTTGAGAGGAATGCGCCGAAACATGGGTGATGACAATGGGCCGATCGGAAGTCGTCCGTGAAAAGCTCGGCCAGCTTTTGCCCCCTTGCCGCCCACGTCTCGAACCAGGATGGAACGAACCCCAGCGCCCTCTCGGCCGCTTCAACCTTTGGCGCATCGCCCACGGCCAGAAGAATTCCCTTGGACGCTGAGTTCCCCTCCTCCAGCCGGTTGAGCGCAGTCGCGGACGACCCGGCTCCGGCTGCGCCGTTGTAAAGAAACATGTCGCGGCGCATCGGCGCATAGCCGGCAAAGAGCTCGTCGGAGCCCTCGCCGGTCAGGACGACCTTCACGCCCGCGTCGCGCACCGCCTGGCTGAGCATGAACTTGGCCATCGCGTGGCCGTTAAACACCGGAAATTCATCATGGTAGACCGCGTCCTCGAACACGTCGGCCATGTCGTTCTGGCGGAAAGGAATGCGGACAAACTCTGCGTTCAGATGCCCGGCCGTTTCCTGGGCCAGCAGCGTTTCGTCGTAGCCGTCGCCTTCGATGCCGAGCGTGAACATCTTGATCGGCTTATCGGAAACCGATGCTGCGATTCCCGCCACCGCCGCCGAGTCGATTCCACCGCTGAGGTAACAGGTGACGTCCACGTCCGCGACCAGCCGCAGACGAACTGCCTCAATCAGACGGCTGCGCAGTTCCTCCACGATCTGGCGTTCGTCCGAGGCGTTTCGCAGCCGATCGGTCGTCGCGTAGTCGAAGTCCCAGTAGCGTTTCAGGTCGATTTGGCCGCGGCTGGCCCGCAGAAGATGTCCCGGCGGAATCGATTTCACGTTTTTGTAAATCGTGCGACCGATGGGCAGTTCCGCCGAGGTCGACAGGAAGAACGCCTCGTGATCCCATTCCGCCGGCACGCCCGCCGCGAACAGCGCCTTGACCTCCGAGGCGATGAAAAGCATCCCGCCATGCAGCGCGTAAAACAGCGGCTTGATTCCGAACCGGTCGCGCACAGCCGTCACCGCGCGCTCGCGCCCGTCCCAAACAACCAGGGAAAATTCCCCGCGAAGATGGCGGGTGAATTGCTCTCCCTCTTCCTGGAACAGATGAACGGCAATCTCACTGTCCGAGGCGGTCTGAAACTGGTGCCCTCTTCGGATCAGATCAGAGCGAATCTGCGAATAGTCATAGAACTCGCCATTGACGATGACGCGGAGGTTGCCATCCTCGCTGGCAATTGGCTGGTCGCCGTTATCCAGCCCGATAATGCTGAGCCGCCGGTGTCCCAGGCCCGCGCATCCGCAGGGAGAGATCCACCGCCGCTCCGCATCCGGCCCACGATGACTGAGGCTCGCCGTCGCTCTGGCCAGCGACTCCGACGACACGCCGGCATGCTCATCAAAAATAGCGGCTATTCCACACATGCGACGGCTCCATTCTGAGAAAGAGGTGGCATTGCGTGCGCGCGATCCTTCCTGCCGGCTGCGCTGCACCTTCCTGAACGGTGATCGGCTCCCGCGTTGCGTCTGGCTGTTCCCCAAATTGTCGGCGGTGCGATCGCAGAATCAAGGATCGGACGGCATGAAAATCAAAGGGATCGCGCGTCGTTCGCGGCCAATGCGGCGGGGATGGCCGCTGTGGGGTTCATTAATAACGGGCGGTTCGACTTGATCCGACGCGGATTTGCTTTGGCGGATTACCGCTCGCGGGCGGCATGCCGGGTGGAAGCGATGGAGGTTGGTCGCCGCGCGGCGGGGGGGCGTGGTACACTTTGCCTCATGCCACCCCTTCCATTTATTCTTCATGAAGCGAATTTCCGGCAGTTGCAGCAATATCGGCCGACGGCGGCGATTCTGCCCTGGGGCGCGACCGAAGCGCACAACTATCATCTGCCGCATGGCACCGATGTGATTGAAGCAATGGCGCTTGCACGGCGGGCGGCGGAGATCGCCTTTGCGGCGGGGGCGAAGCCGATCGTTCTCCCGGCCATTCCGTTCGGCAACAATGCCCAGCAGCAGGATCAGATTGCGACCATTCACCTCAGCACCACCACCGCCCTGGCCATTCTCCGCGACGTGGCGGCTTCGCTGAAGCGCCAGGGAATCGACCGGCTGATGATACTTAACGCGCACGGCGGAAACGATTTCAAGCCGCTCATTCGCGATGTGCAGTTGCAAACCGGCTTGATGATCGTGCTGGTGAATTTCTTCCAGATGCGGAGCGACGTTGAAAAGGAAATATTTGATAATTCCGGCGATCATGCCGGACAATTGGAAACGAGCTTCCTCCTTCACATCTGCCCGGAGTTGGTGCAGGCAGAACAAGCCGGCCCGGGAGACAGAATTCCATTTGCGATAAAAAGTCTAAGCCAGCCCGGCGTCTGGACGCCGCGCCCGTGGAGCGCAAGCCATCCCGATACCGGCTCAGGGAATCCCGCCGGCGCCAGCGCAGAAAAAGGCCATGCCTATGTCGAAGCGATCGCGGCGGAAATCGCGCGGGTGATCGTCGGCATATGCGCGGCGAAGAAAGGAGATATCCCGTACTTATAGTTGGCCGTCGACCACGAAAAGTTGGGCGATCGTTGATCGCAGCAGCGGCCGGCCCGCGCGAAGCAAGATCAAGATTGAATGGAGCCGGCCAATTGGCAGTCATGAGAATCAGCGCGCCGTGCGGGGATCGAACCCGCCGCCTCTCGA
Source organism: Tepidisphaeraceae bacterium (assembly GCA_035695715.1). GTDB lineage: Bacteria > Planctomycetota > Phycisphaerae > Tepidisphaerales > Tepidisphaeraceae > RYN-428. The sequence goes on along the minus strand of DASRRM010000095.1, from coordinate 16,024 downwards.
TTTGGAGTCGAGCATTCCTCCACTGACGAACTTCCGGCGCGAATAAATGCAGAATGCAAAGTGCACAGTGAAAATGCGGGAGCCATCCGCTCAGGGCATTGATTCCCCATTTTTCACTCTGCATTCTGCACTTTGCACTCTCCATTTACGTCACACGTCATCGGTATCGGACTCGTTGCCGAACAGGTAGCCGTCGCCGATGTACTTCAGCACCACCCGGCCGATTTTCGGGTCGGTGCGCTCGGCGGTCGGCTTGACGACCACGCCTTCGCGGATGTTGGCCGCTCCCGGGATCGCGCTGTTGCCCTCGGCAAGCAGCTTGATCGTTTCGAGCGAAAACGGGCCGCGAAAAATCAGCGGCGCGCTCTCGACGCCAAACTGTTTGCACAGGTCGGCGAAGCGGTCGTAGTCGGCGTAGTTGCCGTCGACGAGAAGGTCGAACGCGCGGAAGGCGATCCCGCCGGGAACGCCATAGCGCAGGCTCTGCACCTTGCCGTAAACCTCGCCGAAGAGAATGACCTGCTTTGCATCGGCCGCCACCGACTCGATCAGCGCCCGCACGTTCGGCGACGAGTACGGGTGCCAGTAAAGATCGGTGGCCAGCTTTTCCTCAGCGGGCATTTTTCGGCGGACGGTTTTCGAACCGGCCATCCACGTCTTTTCACCGTCGCAATCGATAAGTCCGAGGCGGCAGTTGGTGCCGTGGATTTTTTCCGACGCGACGACTTCCTCCCCGTCGGCGATCACCGCCGGGAAGTTGCGCATGTTTTCAATCTCGGTGTACGAGACAAACAGCGGGTGCGCCCGCTCGGCGTCGCCGGACGAAATCCGCAGCGGCGGCACGTATTTGGTGATGCCATAAAACGCCGCCACATCCTGGCCTTCGGTCCAGACGGGGTTCTCCAGGTCGAAGATGACGCCGAACGACGGCTCGCCCCGAAGCCGCGCGCAGCGCACCCGGCCATGGCTGAGGTACTTGGTGATCCCCAGCCGATCCGACAACTCCGCCGGGAAAACCGTGTCCGGCGGAACGTAGGTGACAAGATTTCCAGCCGAGTATCGACCCTTTGGCACGACGCACTGCCACCCTTTCACCTGGGCCAATTCCAGACGCTCGGCATTGGGGTGCGGAAGCACCTGCTGGATTTTGGAAACTTCGACGATCAGCGACGACATTGGCGCCTCCTTTCAGGGTGAATGCAGAATGTGGAATGAAGAGTGCAGAATTAAACGCGGCGCCTTGCGGGACGGCCGCATTCTCACTCTGCATTCTTCATTCCACACGCCGCATATATACAAGCCGCGGGCTGGAGTCGAACCAGCGACCGGCCGCTTACGAGGCGGCTGCTCTGGCCTCTGAGCTACCACGGCGTGGGTAAGTGCAGAGTGAAGAGTGCAGAGTGCAGAATGGAATGTGGCGCCTTGCGGGACGGCCGTATTTTCATTCTGCAATCTGCACTTTGCACTCTGCACTTACCAAACGGGAAGGGCAGGAATCGAACCTGCTCCTGCGGGTTTTCAGACCGCCGCTCTACCGATTGAGCTACCGTCCCGGGAAAATGCTGAAAGATGAATGCTCCTAATCAAAATGCCGAAAGTGAACGCCAAGACGCCGAGGAAAGCCGCCAGGAATGCAATGAGTTTTTCTCTCTTCTTTCCGAACCTGGCGTTCTCGGCGTCCTGGCGTTCACCCATCCGACGCCTTACGCGTGCGCAGGTGGTCGCGCGATTGGCGTTGGAGAATCTTTTCCGACAGCAGCAACTCGGCCACGTTTTCCACACGCCAGCCGGCGGTCAGGGTGCCGTTGTCGACGTCCTTGAGCGTGACGACCTTGCCGACGACGGCGATGCGCTGCGGGATCCAACTGATCATCCGCCCCAGTCCGCCATCCATGGGTTTGGTAAGCTCGCATTGTTTGTACATCTCGGTCATGGCAAATCCTTTCCGAGTTTGACGGATCAAACCCATAAAAAGCGGTCCGTACGGGGTTCGAACCCGTAACCTTCCGCGTGACAAGCGGGTGCTCTGCCAAGTTGAGCTAACGAACCGGTGGGGTAAGTGAAGAATGTAGAGTGCAGAGTGCAGAATGAAGAAAGTCGTATTAGAGCGTTTTTCATTTTGCTGTAGCGAGAACTCGTCATCCTGAGGTACTCCGAAGGATCTGGCTCGCGTTTGCGTAACTGCAAGATCCTTCGGAGTACCTCAGGATGACAGACGCGCCACAACGTAAAAGTGCTATAAACCCGATGCCTTTCATTTTTCACCCTTCACTCTGCATGCTTCACTCTTCACTTACCCAAGCGGAGGGTGGAGGACTCGAACCTCCGGCGCATCTTTCGACGCGCTCCGCATTAGCAGTGCGGTGCATTACCTCTCTGCCAACCCTCCTGCGTAAGTGCAGAGTGAAGAGTGCAGAATTAAATTGCGTCTGCGAGCACTGGTGCTTTTTATTCTGCACTCTGCACTTATTCAGCGGAGGGTGAAGGAGTCGAACCTTCATGGCCGAAGCCGCCCGTTTTCGAGACGGGTGCCTTACCAGTTAGGCGTACCCTCCGGATGGGAAACGAGGAACTGGGAACGAGGAACGAAGGACGAAGAAGGAAAACGGGCGTTTGACGTTGCTTTCGTTCCTCGTTGTTTGTTCGCACATCCTCGCTTCCAGGCGTTCCCCGTTCCTCGTTCTTCGTTCCTAGTTCCTCGTTTCCGAAACTGCACCGGACAGGATTCGAACCTGCATCTCTTCGCTTAAAAGGCGAGGGCTCTGCCGTTGAGCTACCGGTGCGCGACGCACCGGGAGGGATTCGAACCCCAATCGACTCTTTAGAAGAGAGCTGCTCTATCCAATTGAGCTACCGGTGCATACTGGATGTAAGCCGCGGTTTTCTTGCATGTTCCATAGTTGCACCTCATTGGGGAATAGGCGTAGGCGGTAGGCAGAGAAGGGATAAGACGCACGTCATCGTTTCTGCCTGCTGCCTACTGCCTACTCCACAAATGCACCGGGGAGGGATCGAACCTCCAGCCTTCGGCTTCGCAAGCCGGAGCTCTTCCGATTGAGCTACCGATGCGGACCAAACGATGAAATCGAAGAAACGAGGAACTGCGAACAAAGAACGAGGAACGAAAGATATTCGGCCTCGTATTCCTCCTTCGTTCTTCGTTCCTCGTTCATAGTTCCTCGTTTCTTCCACTGCGCCGTGGAGATCTCGACTCTCCGGCCTTTCCCTTATCAAGGGAATGCTCTACCTCTGAGCTAACAGCGCGTTTTTCTTCAAAACGAATCCCCGGCCACGGGGCTCGGGCTATCAAGGATCATGAGCGGCTCGCTCGTTTAGCGGCATACGCCAGGCTGGACTCGAACCAGCAACTCCCGTCACGTGAGGACGATGCTCTTGCCATTGAGCTACAGGCGTTTCTTCGCATGCTGCATTCCTTGCCCTTTGTGAGGGCGCGGACTCTCCGTTCGCAGTGAGCCAGCGTGGAATCGAACCACGGACCTTCTGCATGTCAGACAGACGCTCTACCGAATCTGAGCTACAGGCCCAAACGGAAACACCAACTTCGCCATACCGGCGAATGAAACAAAACGGTCCTTCGGCCAAAAGCAGAAAGCTTATGGCCCGCAAGGGTTTTCCCGGTTGGTAGTGATTGAAAAGGATCAGCCAGCCGGGAGAACTCCCGGCCGCAAAAGGCGGGGAGCTATGAGCAATAGCGCGCATCACTATCGCTCCAACGCCGAGATTTGCTCGACGTGGACACGACGGTGGTAATTGTAAATCTTACGCGCTGCATGAACTCTCTCTTCGGCAAAAACTTGATTCGCGATCAATTATTCCGTGGGTAATCGGAAAATGCAAGTGAAAAATCTGGAAAAGTTTTGGGGATGGGAGGGAATCATAGTTTGGAGGTTCTCAAATGCGTGGGGATTTCATAGTTGATTGAAGTGAAATGGAGGTGCTGCCAGCAGATAGTCCCCCTGGAGAAATTGGACTAACCAGGTGACAGGTGCTCGTCGGGTGTGGCCTCCTTTTTTGGCAATCGCTTGCTCAATGTAGGGTGGGCGTACACTCGCCCACCATTTGCCACCCGCGAAAGATGGTGGGCGAGTACGCCCTACGGGTTGCCAAGAAAGATGGCCACACCCCGCAGCGCAGTGACCACCCCAACCGAATTGCCCCCCACCGGTTTTCAGCTATAACTTGCCGCCGAATGTTTAAAGAAATCATCACTTGGTATTCCGGCATTCTCGATCACTGGGGCTACGGCGCCATCGCCCTGTTGATGGCGGCCGAGAGCACCGTCATGCCGATCCCCAGCGAGTTTATCATTCCCCCCGCCGCTTATAAGGCCTGGCGCGGCAGCGGGCTGGAGCTGCTGGGCGCGCGCTATTCTGGATGGTCGGCGGAGGTTCTTCTGGTGATCGCCGGGGCGCTGGGGTCGTGGGTCGGAGCGGCGTTGATGTACTGGGTTTCGCGCGTGGCCGGCCGGCCGCTGATGCTTCGATATGGAAAATACGTTCTGATCTCGCCGGCGAAGATTGAAGGGGCCGAGCGGTGGGCGGCGTATTATGGGCCGTTCGGGATTTTCGCATCCCGGCTTCTCCCAGTGGTGCGCCATCTGATTGGCATTCCTGCCGGCATCGTGCGGATGAAGTTCTGGCAGTATTCCATTTACACGCTGGCCGGGTCGCTGCTCTGGTGCAGCGTGCTTGCATGGCTGGGCGTTCGGGTGGGCGAAAACATCGACAAGGGGGAAATGCACAAAGTGACGCTGTTGCTGGGAGCGTTTCTCGTCGTCGTGGGTGGGCTCTATTACTTCTTCGTCCATCGGCAGATGAACAAGGCGCCGAGGGAAGTGACGGTTTAGAAGGTTGGTGGACGTTTGCCGCTTGCGGGTTCGTGGATCAATGGATGGTAGAGATTCGTCAACTCGGGGACGGTTTTCGATTCGCGAAGCCGTGGATTAAGCAATAGGGCGCGGAGAGCTTCGTTCGCATAGGGACGGTTTTCGATTCGCGAAGCCGCAAGCGGCAAAACCTTGTCCCATCTGAGGTCGCTTTTATCGGGTCTGCTGTCTCTCCCGCTCGATTTCCTCCGCGCAAACGCTATCGCCCCTGCCCGGATCACATTCCATCACCGTCTGCCGTCGTTTGCTGCCAGGGCTGCCGGTTCGACATGCGACGATCGATCTATCGGAGCCCCCGTCTTTGGGCCGATAGTGGCGATGTGGCGCGACAGGACTGGTCTGGTGGTTGATGCCGGGTGACGTTGGGCCCGGGTAAGCATTCGTTAGCAGGCCCGGCCTTGCTTTAGCTTGATTCGCGGGCACATGGGTCTAGAATCGCCCACCAGAACATTGATGCCTTATAGCCGTAAGATTCTTGCGGCTTGGGCATTAATTAACCCAGTTCTCGACGAGGGGCCGGGCTCATAAAACCCGGCCAACAGGAGATGGACATGTTCGAACGGTTTACGGATCGGGCTCGCAAGGTCATGGCGCTTGCGAACCAGGAAGCCCAACGCTTCAACCACGAATACATCGGCACCGAGCACATCCTGCTCGGGCTGGTCAAGGAAGGTTCCGGCGTTGGCGCCAATGTACTCAAGAACCTCGATGTCGACCTTCGCAAGGTTCGCCTCGAGGTGGAAAAGCTCGTGAAGAGCGGCCCAGACATGGTCACCATGGGCAAACTTCCGCAAACGCCGCGTGCGAAAAAGGTGATCGAATATGCAATCGAGGAAGCACGCAATCTCAATCACAACTACGTGGGGACGGAACATCTTTTGCTTGGATTGTTACGCGAGCATGACGGCGTCGCCGCTCAGGTGCTCATGAACCTCAATTTGAAACTTGAAGAAGTGCGCGAGGAGGTTCTCAATCTTTTAGGAGCAGGTGTGGAAACCGAAGAACCCGCCCAGGAAAAACAAGGCAACAAAGGCAAGAGCAAAACCCCCGCCCTCGACAGCTTTGGCCGCGACCTCACCGAACTGGCCCGCGAAGGACAGCTCGATCCGGTCATCGGCCGAAAAAACGAGATCGAGCGCGTCATTCAAATCCTCTGCCGACGGCAGAAGAACAACCCCGTGCTGCTCGGTGAAGCCGGCGTCGGGAAGACCGCCATCGTCGAGGGCCTGGCCCAGATGGTGGTCTCGAGCAACGTCCCGGAAATCCTGCACGACCGCCGCATCGTCGTGCTCGACCTGGCGATGATGGTCGCCGGCACCAAGTATCGCGGCCAATTCGAAGAGCGCATCAAGGCGGTGATGAACGAAGTCCGCCGGGCCAAAAATGTGATTCTCTTCATTGATGAATTGCACACGCTTGTCGGGGCCGGCGGCGCTGAAGGCGCCATCGACGCCAGCAATGTGCTGAAGCCCGCCCTTTCCCGCGGCGAGATTCAGTGCATCGGCGCGACGACGTTTGATGAATATCGCAAGTACATCGAAAAAGACGCGGCCCTGGCCCGCCGGTTCCAGCCGATCACGGTGGAACCGCCTTCAAAGGTCGATGCCGTCGAGATTCTCAAAGGCCTGCGCGATCGCTACGAGGCGCATCACCGCGTGCAGATTCTCGATGCGGCTCTCGAAGCCGCCGTCGAGCTATCCGACCGCTATATCAGCGGCCGATGCTTGCCGGACAAGGCGATCGACGTTTTGGACGAAGCCGGCGCACGGATTCGGCTTCGCAGCATGACCAAGCCGCCCAATCTGGCGGAATTGGAAGAGCAGATCGAGCGGCTGAGCATTCAGAAGGACGAAGCGGTCAAGAATGCCGAGTATGAAGAAGCCGCCCGGTTGCGCGATCATGCCGAGTCGCTCCGCGCCAAGAAGGAAGAATTGCAACGGCAGTGGCGCGAAAAGGCCAAGGAAGTGGATGGCGTGGTGGACGAAGAGGTGATCGCCGAGGTTGTCAGCAAGATGACCGGCGTTCCGCTCACCCGCCTGGAAAAAGAAGAGGCCCAGCGCCTGCTCGAACTGGAAAACGAGCTGCACAAGCGCGTGGTTTCTCAGGACGAGGCGATCAAGGCGGTGGCCAAGACCATTCGCCGGGCGCGTTCCGGCCTCAAGGATCCGAACCGCCCGATGGGTTCGTTCCTGTTCCTTGGGCCGTCCGGCGTTGGCAAAACGTTGCTCTCCAAGGCACTGGCCGAGTTCATGTTCGGCGACGAGGATGCCCTCATCGCCATCGACATGAGCGAATACATGGAGAAGCACAACGTCAGCCGATTGATCGGCGCGCCTCCGGGCTATGTTGGCTACGAAGAAGGCGGGCAGCTTACCGAGCGCATCCGCCGTCGGCCTTACAGCGTGGTGCTGCTTGACGAAGTGGAAAAGGCGCACCCCGATGTGTTCAACATGCTGCTGCAGATCATGGAAGAAGGCCGGCTGACCGATTCGTTCGGGCGGCATGTCGATTTCCGCAATGTCATCATGATCATGACCAGCAACATGGGCGCGGACCTGATCAAGAGCAATGGCGCTTCGCCTTTCGGCCTGGTCCAGAAGAAAAAGGGCCAGGACGAAGAGGTCAACTATCAGCGCATCAAAGACATGCTGATGAAGGAAATTGAGCGGCACTTCCGGCCGGAATTCATCGGCCGATTGGACGATGTCGTGGTCTTCCGCCCGCTCAACCGCTCCAACCTCGAGCACGTTGTCGAGATGGAACTGAAGAAGGTGACCAAGCGCCTGACCGAGCATGGCCTGAAGATCGAGATCAGCACCGAAGCGAAGGAATTCCTGATCGACAAGGGAACCAGCGCCGACTTTGGCGCCAGGCCATTGCGCCGGGCAATTGAGCAGCACGTGGAAGATCCGCTCAGCGAGGAAATTCTGCGTGGCAACTTCAAAGGCAAGGACCTGATCAAGATCACGGTGAAGGATGAAGGTGAGAACAACAAGCACCTGTACTTCGAATCCGTGAAGACTGAAAAGGAAAAGCCGGAGTTGGCGAAGGTCACGTCGGATGCGACGTGAGTGCATTTTCTAACTGAATAGCGGTGCGCGAGTACGCATGAAATTCACGTAGGGCGGGCACCCCGACGCTCCGTCAGCCCGAAAATCGCGCTTTCACTATTTTGCTCTGTCGAAGACCCAACAAAACCGCCCGGGCCACTTGCGGCCCGGGCGTTTTTTGTTATCGCCTGCTCCCATGTTGCATTGGATCTATTATTTTCTCCTGGCGGCAGTCCTCGTCGGCGGCCTTTATCTCGCCCTCCTCAACGCGCCGGGGTTGTGGCTGATGGTCGCGGCCACGCTGGGGTATGCATTGCTGACCCACTTCGCCTATGCGGGATTGAAAACCCTTATCGTCATTGTGGTGCTCGGCCTGATTGCCGAGTTGATCGATTTCCTCGCTGCCGGTGCTGGCGCGAAGAAGGCCGGGGCGAGCAAGCGCGGATTCTATGGAGCGGTGATCGGCGGAATTCTCGGCGGCATCTTTCTGACCGTCGCCATCCCCGGGGTGGGCGTCATCATCGGCGTTTGCGCCGGCACATTCGCCGGCGCAATCATCGGCGAACTTTGGGGCGGCACCGAGGTGGAAAAATCGCTCCGCATCGGCGCGGGCGCAGCCTGGGGCCGGTTGCTCGGCATCCTCACCAAACTCCTCTTCGGCTGCATGGTCCTGTGCATCGTCCTGATCGCGGCCATGCCGCCGATCTTCCATGGATCCAAGGCATCTGGCGCGCCAGCACCCGCGCCGATTAAATCCCCGGCTGTGTCGCCGGCAAAGAAGTAGGAAGGCCGCTCGGAGCGACCCGTCGCCGTATTCGGAAAAGAACGAGCCTCGCACGGGGGATACTCCCGAAGTAAGCCGGTTTCGGGGATCCGGAGCGCCGCGCAAATCCGGGCCGGCGCGGCGGCCACGCTGATTCCGACGACCACGCACATGCGCGCCGCTTGACCCGGCGTGAAGGCATTCTTTCCGATCGGGCGCACCCGTCCTACCCAAGGCGAGAATGAGCCGCGCACGGAGGGTACTCCCGAAGTAAGCGGATCCGACCGCGGCGATACAACGCCGCGTTGTCGTTCTGCATCGCAATCGCTATAATCAATTCCCGAACCACGAAATCGCGAGGAACCCATGAGCACGGCCATCAAGAATCCCCAATCCGTCCGCGAGAAGGTGGAAGGCGTGATCAACCTGATTCGCCCCGCTGTCCAGGCCGACGGCGGGGATATCGAACTGGTCGACGTGGCCGACGATGGCGTGGTGCAAATCCGGTTTCATGGGGCATGTCTGGGCTGCCCGAGCAGCCACATGACACTCCACATGGGCATCGAGCGCAATCTTCGCGATCAGGTTCCCGAAGTAACGCGCGTCGTGCCGGTGACGTGAGTTCTGACAATTCTCCCATAATCGACGCCCAACATTGGATGCGCCAGGCGCTGGCCGAGGCCGCCTTGGCTCGCGCGCTGGGCGAGGTACCGATCGGCTGCGTGATTGTTCACGACCCGACCGGCGTCATTGTCGGCCGGGGGCATAATCGCCGGGAAACAGATCGCGATCCCACCGCCCATGCCGAGATCATCGCCATGCGCCAAGCCGGCATTTCCATCGGGCATTGGCGGCTGCTGGATTGCACGATCTATGTCACATTGGAGCCATGCGCGATGTGTGCCGGGGCGATGGTGAACGCGCGCGTGCCGCGGCTTGTCTACGGATGTGCCGATCCAAAGGCTGGCGCCGTACGATCGTTATTCCAGATTTGCGAAGACGCGCGGCTCAACCACCGCATCGAGGTGAGGGAAGGAGTGCTTGCGGCACAATGCGCGGAGGTGCTGCGCGAATTTTTCCGCGAGCAGCGGGGGATGGGGAAAAAATAGGGACGGTCGGATTATTCACCGCAAGGAAGGAGAGATCGGTGAGCAAATGGACTGGTTGCTTCAGCAGCCAGTTACGCCGCGCTGGAAAATGCGCTGCACGCGCACGGCACGACCCGAGTGTCAGAACTAAGGGTTGGAGAAGGGCAAACACGGTCTTTTCGCGATGCCGTCTATCCGCAAAAAAACGCCCGTGCATTGTGGCAAAACCACGATGCACGGGCGTTTGTTATTCAGACGTCAGGCGCGAGATTAGAACGCAAATGTCGCGTCGATGCCGAAGGTCGCCTGGAAGTGTTTCGTTCCGGCGTTGAAGAAATCCTTGTCGGCATAGTCAGCCCGCACTTCCGGGCGAATGACCAGATTGGAACCCAGTGCATCGTCCGGGAAGGGGTGAATCTGCAAGCCAACCGTGGCCTCATACACATTCAGGTTGCCCGGCGCGCCGAGGGTGAATCCGTCGGCATCGTTGTACCACTCAACGCGCCCATTGAGCGTATAGATCGAGTTGATCATATACCCGGCATACCCGGCTACGCCTCCCCACTGGGCCGACTTGATGCCCAGCGCATGAGGCGCGTCGCCGTAGTCGGCGTTGACCACGAAGGCCAGTTTATCGCTCGCGTTATACTGGGCGATGAGGTCGATCACAGTCCAATAGTCGTGGTTATCGTGGGCGGCTTCAGGTCCGATTTCGTAGTTTAAGATCACGGACCACTTCTTACTTTCGGCGGTTGCCTGGGGCGTCCAGGTGATTTGGCCCATGACATCAGGGCTGCCATTGTTATCGCGAAGCGACTGGTTTTCGCCCCGTGTCACGCCGCCGTCGATCTTGAGGTCGTCGTTGAACTTGTATTCGCCGATGATTCCCGTGTTGGTCAGCGGAATGGCGTAGCCGAACAAATAGCTGTGGGAGTAGAACGGATTTCCCTGCAGCGGTGAAGTGGAAGATTGCACCGGGCTGATAACTTCGTATCCGAGGAGCGTCACAATCTTGCCGGCGCGAATTCGCAGGCCCGTGCCAACGGGAATTGCGAAGTCGGCATAAGCCTGGAGGATGTCGAACTGGTTATCCGGAGAAGTTCGGCTGGTGTAATACCCGCCGACGCCATTGGCGCGCTGGGCGGGGGTATCATAAAGACCGTCGGAGTGATTCAGGCCGGAATCCCAGCCATAGTTGGCTTCGAAATGGAACCCGATGTCGAACTTACCCTTGGAATAGTCGATGGTCCTGTCAAAGGCGAGGTCGGCCTGGTCGAGAACGACGCGCTCGTTTTTGGTGTCGTATACCCGGCCGGCAATGACATTGCCCGGCGGGTGCTGGAACGAGATGGAATAGCCGCCTTCAAAATAGCCGCTGACGGTAATATTTGCCGAATCCAGGGCCTTGCCGATGGGGGTCGCTTCGAGGGTTCCCATGAGGGGCTTGGCGGGCGTGGCCGGGGGAGTGGGCGCGGAGGCGGGAGCGGGGGCCGCGGCCTGCAAGTAGGCGGGCTGCAATGATAAGCCGTTATCGGCCGCGTCGCTTGAATCAGCGTGCGCAATACCAGCACAGGCCAGCGCGGCCATCGCGGCCGCACGAACCAAACCTTTCCGATGCAACATGGGATCTCCTCAGAGTGAGTGGAAGAAAATGAAACGAGTCATACAGGTGAAGCCCGCCGGCCTTTTAGCAAGCGATATGCCAGAATGGCTGCGTCCGCTTCGACCGCCGCTTTTCAGTGTCAGCAAGGCGGTTTCTCGCGGCCCGTGGCAAAGCTTATATCGTGTTAACCGTCGCTAAAACTTGCCTAATTCCTGTTCGTCGGGTGCCGTTATGTGCAATAAAAGCGCAATAAACTGACTGGCGACGCCTTCCCAATCCCGCCCGCTTCGCCCATTTTGATGAATCCGCGACCGCAGCAACGGCTTTGACCTTGATTTGAATAACGCGGCGTGGGGCCAATCCCCCCGCCGCTTTCCTTGCCCCGCCTCGCCTCATTCATACAATCACGGCCCCTTGTCGCCCAAGACCCAATCCATCCTCCTCCTTCACGTGACCGGCGAAGACCGGCCCGGCATCACCGCGTCGCTGACGGCCATCCTTGGCCAGCATGACATCGAAATCCTCGACATCAATCAGACTGTCATCCACAAAACACTGTTGCTCGGCATGCTGGTGCGGATTCCGCCGAAGGTGGAATCGACTTCGGTGTTGAAGGATTTGCTTTTTACCGCCCATCACGGCGATTTGCGGCTGCGGATCACGCCGGTGGATGATGATCAGTACGATGCCTGGGTTGCGCGCCAGGGAAAGCCGCGGTTTATCCTCACGCTTTTGGCGCGGCGGCTGGGGGCGGGGTATTTGTCGGCGGTTGCTTCGGTGCTGGCGGATCAGGGGTTGAATATCGACATCATCACGCGATTGTCGGGCCGGCCGCCGCGGGTGGACGATCGCAAGGCCCGACGTGCGTGCGTGGAGCTTTCCGTGCGTGGGCAGCCGAATAATGAAGATGTGCTGCGGGCGGCGCTGATGGCCGTCACGCGCGAATTTCCGATCGACATCGCCTGGCAGCGCGACAACATCTATCGGCGAATTCGCCGGCTGGTGGCGTTTGACATGGATTCGACGCTGATTCAGCATGAGGTAATCGACGAATTGGCGCGGGAGGCGGGCGTTTACGAAAAAGTGTCGGCCATCACCGAAGCCGCCATGCGCGGCGAGCTTGATTTCGACCAGTCGCTTACCCGCCGGGCGGCGCTGCTCAAGGGCTTGCCCGAGTCCACGATGCAGCGCGTGGCGCAGCGGCTGAACCTGACCGAAGGGGCCGAGCGGCTGGTCAGCGCCCTCAAAAGCTTCGGCTATAAAACCGCCATCATCTCCGGCGGCTTTGCCTATTTCGGCCGGCATTTGCAGGAAAAGCTGGGGATCGATCACGTGCGGACCAACGATCTGGAAATCGCCGACGGCGTGCTCACCGGCCGCGTGAAAGGCGAAATCATCAACGCCCAGCGCAAGGCGCAGCTTCTGGAAGAAATTGCGAATCAGGAAAACATCGCACTGCAACAGACGATTGCCGTCGGCGATGGGGCGAACGATCTGCCGATGCTGGCGGTGGCAGGTTTGGGCATTGCCTTTCACGCCAAGCCGCTGGTGGCGCAAAGCGCCCGGCACAAGATTTCGACATTGGGGCTGGATTCAATTCTCTATTTGATCGGCGTACGCGACCGGGATTTGGTGGAATAGAGTATAAGAGAGTGTGTGAGTTTGAACGGTGGCGAAATCCACGATACTTCCGCCCGAGCGAAGCCTCCGGCACCGGTAATTCACTGGTCGCTTCTGTTCATTCTACTGTGCGTTCAATTCGCGCTTTTCCACCGTCATGCAACGCGGGAAATTGTCTGGGCATATCCGCGGCATTGCGATCAGGCGGTCTATCTCGATCAGGCTTACACGACCCATTTCAAGATGGTTCACGAAGGCCCGTGGGCGGGCCTTGCCTATGGGAGCGGTTTTCGCCAAGCCGTGCCCAGCCCTAATGGGGCGCTGCTACACCTTCAGGCGGCGCTGCTCTTTTTCATCGGCGGGCCATCGCGGATGACCGCCCTGTCGCTGCTGTTCGGCTACTTCGCCGCGTTTGAGGCGATGTTTTTCGCGACGCTTTATGGCATCACGCGCCGATGGAGCATTGCATGGATCGGCGCAAGCTTGTTGCTGGCGGCACGGACCACTTTTCAAGATACCGGCGGAATCATGGACTTCCGGCCGGATCTCCCGGCCATGTGCGTGTTTGGGATCTTCATCTGCTGCGTCATGCGCTCGAAGGTGTTTCTGCGGCCGGGGTGGTCGGCGCTGGCGGGAATTGCCGCAGCGTACACCATGGCGTTTCGCTTCCTGGCGCTGGCGTATTTTATTCCGATCTTCGCACTGACGCTGATTCTGCTCCTGGTTTGCTGGGGACGAACCCGCCGGCGGGGGGAATGCACCGTCATGTGGAAGCTGCGTTTGCGCAATCTTTTTATCGCAGGTTTGCTCGGGTCGATTTTCATCGCGCCAGTCCTGATCCATCACAAGGCGTCTATTGCCAACTACTATCTGCGTTTGCACGCCGCCGGACAGGAGCGCTACGAACGGGCGGCGATGTTTCACGTGACGGGATTGGGCGCTTCGCTGAAGTATTATCCGCAGTCGCTTTATCTGCACCATTTGGGGGCAATGTTTCTCGCACTGTGCGCTGCTCTTTTAGCAATCGGCGCATTGATTCCCATTTCACGCCGATTCGCTGCCGTCGCCAACGCCGTTGACAGGCGACTGGCGATTGCGTTTTCTCTGATTGCCATGCTTGTGCCGCTGACGGTATTGACGTGGGATGTGGATAAGAATCCGTCTGTCGGAGACATCATGGTGCCGCCGGTCTTGTGGCTCGTGCTGCTTCTTGCGCGGTTTCCATCAAGCGCTTCCGGCGGATTCACATCCCGGCGGTGGCGCATCGGATATCCGGCAGTCGCGATGGCATGCGGAATTGGCGTCCAGGTTTTCTCCTATCTTCAACACTCTGAGCTCAGCCGCCATCGCAAACAAACGGCTTCAATTCTTGCGATGTACGATGCCATCGGCGCTTCATCCGCCAAGCATGGCTGGTCGGACCCGGTGGTTACGGACGATGCTTTTTCTGACTACCAGTTTGCGCCGGTGATTGACGTGATGGTTTACGAGCGGCACGGCCGGCTCATTCACGCGCACGAGGCGCTGGCGAATGTTCTACTCGCGCGGTCGCCGGACCAGATGCTCAGCGCGATAAAAGGGTCGGATTTCGTTGTTTTGAGCGAGCCGCGCCAGGCGCATGACGTGCAGGACCCGTTTGAGCGGTCGACGCAGGCCATGCACGCGGAATTGATGCCCTATTGCCGATCGCATCTGGATACTTTGTATGTGTTCTCGGGCACGGGCCGCGACGTGACGGTGTTCGTCCGAAAAGGAGAATCGCTTCGGAGTGATACAACGAGGTAAATCGGCCGCGCTTGCCTACAAAATGACCGAGCTTGAGAACGTTATTCGTGGCAAGGGCGGCCCGCCCGTGTTTCTGGACCAAAAAACCATGGGCGAGCCGCCTATGCCACGAAGTTTTTCTCGGCCTCACCGCGGACGACTACATTTGAGGTGGAGAAAGATGGCCCGCGGTGCGGACCCTACGAAGATTCGAGGCGCCGGATCGTGCACGGTCATTCAAACGCCCATCATTTTCGTTTGCCGATGCAATACAGATTCTCGTACGTCCGGATGAAAATCTGCCCGTCCGAAAACGCCGGCGTGGTGCGCACTTTCTCGTTGAGCGGGTTTTGGTGCAGGATTTTTAACTCATCGCCGGGCGACCAGATGATCGTCTGGCCGGATTGGTCGGTGGTGTAAAACTTTCCATCCACCAAAACCGTCGAGCCCCAGGTTGAGCCGGCGGCGCGGGCTTTCCAGAGTTCCTTGCCGGTGGCGGCGTCGAGGCATTGGGCGATGCCCGGCTCGTTGAGAATGTAGACGCGGTTGTCAAGCAGAATGCCCGAGCCGATGCGCTGGGAATTCACCGGCGTCACCCACAATCGGTGGCTTTTGGTGAGATCGCCATGCTCGGTGGCAGTTGGCGTGCGCATGCCGATGGCGGGACCGCCGTAGCCGGACATGGCGACGATGAAATCCTTTCCGATGAGCGGGTTGGCGTAGGCGAGCGGGCTTAATCCCCGGCAGCGCCAAATTTCCTCGCCGTTGTCCGGGTTAAACGCCGCCAGGTAGTTTGGCAGCGCCACGATCATTTCCTCGACCCCGCCAAAATCCGCCAGCACCGGCGATGACCAGGAGCCTTTGAACTCATCGGCCTTTCCCTCGGCGTCGGGCATGGCTTTCTTCCACGCCACCTTGCCGGTTTCCCGGTTCAATGCAACCAGCATGCAATGCACGCCCGGCCCGCAGTTCAGGATGAGATTATCCTTGTAAAGGATGGGCGAAGAGGCGTTCCCCCAAATCTGCTTAAACGAGCCGAGATCGGTTTTCCAAAGTTGCTTGCCCGAAAAATCGTAGGCGACGGCCCCGGCCGACCCGAGCCACGCATAGACGGCTTTGCCATCGGTGATGGGCGAGCTGCCGCAATATGGATTCTCGGCATGGGTTGGCTCGGAGCCGGCAAAATGGGTATCGCCGCTCCAGCGCTGCTTGCCGGTTGCGCGGTCGAAG
>DASRRM010000094.1:0-5739 GCA_035695715.1 Tepidisphaeraceae bacterium | reverse complement strand
CCAGAGCCTTGGCCTTGGTCGGGCCGTCGGCCATGCAGCCGGGGAGTTCGGGAACCTCGGCAATGAAAGCCTCGTCCTGTGCGCTCCAATAGATGACGATTTCGTACTTCATGGCTGGTCTCCAATCGATAGGCCGTACCTGGTAATCAGTTCGCGGACTTGCTTCACCTGATAGGGCTTGGCCTTGCCATTGGCGTATTGCGGGAAAGACCGTGGCCAACAAGTATAGGAAAACCGCGGCGATGAAGTAAGCTGGGCCGCATGAACCGACTCATATCAAACCAAATCGTCAATCTCGCGCTCGGTTTGTTGGTGATTGCATTGGCCCCATTGGCAGTTGCCGCTGATGGCCCGCCGCCGCCGCTGCCGCCGGAATGTCCGGAAGTGACGGCGGCGATGCAGCCTTATTTTGACAGCTACAAGCTGGCGGGGGTGATCGGCATCATCGCCGACAAGACGGGCAAAGTGCATTATAAAAATTTGCTCGGCTACGCCGACGTCGAGACGAAGAAGCCGATCAGCGAGGATAATGTGTTCTGGATCGCATCGATGTCGAAAATGTTCGTTGGGGCATCCATCATGATGCTGGTGGATGAGGGGAAGGTCAGCCTGGATGACCCGGTGACGAAATTCATCCCGCAACTGAGCAAATGGATGGTGGTTGAGGAGAAGGACCAGGGCCATGTGCTGCTTAAGCCGCTGGTTCGTCCGGTGACGATCCGGCATTTGCTGAGCCATACCAGCGGGTTGACCGGGCTTTCGGAATTGCAGCAGGTGACCGGCGCTGACAGCACGCCGCTCAAGGCTCGCGCGCTCAGTTCCGTGACCGGCCCGCTGCAATGGCAGCCGGGCGATAAGTACCAGTACGGCAATCAGGGGATGAACATCGCCGCCCGCATCGTGGAGATTGTCAGCGGCATGCCTTACGAGGATTTTCTGCAAACGCGTTTCTTCGATCCGCTGGGCATGAAGGAAACCACATTCTGGCCCAGCGAAGCGCAGGTCGCCCGGCTGGCCGGGGCGTATGGGCCGAACAAACAAAAGACCGGCTACGCGCCCCGTGGCGGCGTCTATTTCCTGACCAAGCCGCTGAGCGATCGAGTACACCGCTATCCCGAGGCGGCGGGCGGACTGTTCTCCACGACACATGACATTTTCCGCTACGGCCTGTTGCTGGCCAACGACGGCGAATTGGACGGCAAACGCTATCTCTCGCACGCCGCCATGGACGAGCTGCGCAAAGAGCAAACCGGCTCAACCCACGTCAACTACAGCCTGGGCTATCACCTTCGCAACGGCATGTTCGGCCACGACGGCGCATATGGGACGGATTTGTCGGTCAATCCAAAAACGGGAATGATCGCCATCTTCATGGTGCAATGCACCAGCGGGGATCAGTGGGCGGCGCGGGATTTGTTTCTGAAGACGGCGACGGAAGTGTTTGCGAAATAACGCCTACGAGGGAACAGCACAGCCGCGCCGGCAGCATTTTCGGCGACGACTACACGCCTGCAAAACACGCCGAGCCTGCGCCAAGTGCGGTATCGTTCGAGTTTTCTGGTTAGAATCACAGGCGAAAATGCGTGCCGATAATTATGCCATCTCGATGTGTTGCGTTGTTCTCATCGCCGCCGTTTTCGGGCTGGCGGGGTGGTGGATGGTTCGGTGGGGAAGCCGCCGGCGCGTTGGCAGCGAGCCGCGTTGCAAGCGGTGCGAGTATCTTCTGCTGGGAATTGAAAGCGATCGCTGTCCCGAGTGCGGCGCGCTTCGGCGCGAAGCGCAAGTGCGCGGGCGATTGAGGCGGTCAAAGTTGCTGATCGGCTTGGGCTTACTTTTTGCCCTCGCCGCTGCATTTTCGTTTGTAATTCGGGAGCCAATTGAGCAGGAACTGCAAACGACGGATTGGTACACCTATCGATCGACGCCAGCGGTTATGCAGGATTTGAAGACGGGCACCGGCAAACCGGTGCCGGATTACACGACGCGATTTCACGGGATGCAGGGTTGGCACGGATGGATTCGGGAAGAGTTCGATCTGGCGCGCCTGGCGCTTGATGAGTTACTGGCTCGCGAAAAGGCCGGTCGATTGAGCCCAAGCGAGCGTGACGAGATCTTTGATCAGGGAATCGCGGCCGAATGGGCGAAGGATGAAACGCCCGTTCAATATTACTTGCTGGATTACGTCGCCAGCCGGGCGGGTTCCGGCGATGTGACGCCGGAACAATTGGAGCAGTTTTATCGACCCGCCTTTTCGCCTCAATTCCGGGCGCGAGCCCGTGTGTTGGAAGGCGATAAGGTGCCAGTCGAATTCACGCGCATGACGTGGCTCCGCGGCCATCAGCGATGGAGCCAGGAATGCAAATTTATTCATGCTGCTGTAGACGGCAAAGACGTCGAGTTTCGCTCGCAGCCGGGTAATGATTTTCTTGATTTCAGGGAAATGCGATTGCTGCCCTCGGCCCCTCTTGGCGTCCACACAGTCACCCTTGACGTGAGAATAAGCGTTTCCGGCGAAAACGCCGCTCGCGTCATGGATCTGCACCTTTCGGCGCCTTTTGAGGTTGTTGCCCGAACCCCGGCCAACTTCGTCAGGCTTAGCCATCCGGTTGCTACCGCACAAATGACTGCTTGGGCGAAATCGCCGGGGGTCTGCTACTTGCCTATGGGCCATGACGCCTGTTTCAGTGTTTGCATTTGGAATACGACACCCACACAGCCGGCCGATGCCGCATTCGACGTATTCGCGAAATATGGCGGCCAAGAACATTTGATCGGTCAGTGGGCTGCCCTTGCGGGTCCGGATCGATCGATGGGTAGCATCCCTTTCACGCCGCTACTCGGCGTACCCAAGCCACCGCCAATCGTCGACATTATCTTCCGCCCCAGTCGCGTAGTGGCGGCAAATACGGTCGATCTTACCGATATTTGGGATAAGGCGATTGTTGTCAAAAGCGTGACGATGAGCTTCGCGCGATAATCTTCGGCTCTTCCACCGCCTCGATCCCCGGCTCGTAAGGCCGCGTGGCTTTTTCCCGGCACACTGCTGGTTGCCCGCATGCGCAAAATTCCGGGGGTTGGGGCAGAGCCCCTGCGTCACGGCTTTGTTAACGGCACTGTCGAAAGCGTAATGGGGATGTAGTTCAGCTTATACAATTTGCTGTTCTGGTAATTGCCCGTCGGATAGAGGATGCAGTCGACCTTGTTTTCGTCGGCTTTCTTCTGGTATTTCTGGCCGATGATCGGGACGTACCAGCCGAGTTTTTCGGTGTTGATGGTCTTGAATTTCGTCCATGGTCCCCACGGCTTGGGCGCTTCGTAGAAGTCGTTGATAGTCCGGGGATCGGTTCGCAGATTGTAGGTCGTGTAGTGCCAGACAACCATGACGTATCTGCCCAAAGCGGGGATGTAAGTCATTCCGGTCATGCTGCAATTGAGGCGGTCTTGAAGAATCGGCCTGGCGTCGGTGATCGTGTGAGTCCAGTTGGCCGCGGCCATGCCATCGTTGCCGGTGTAGAATTCCCAGTCGCCGCCGTTAAGGTCGGCCAGGTTGCGCCGCGGCACCCGGCCGAGGATGTAATTGTCGCCGTCTTCGAAATGGCCGTTGTTGGAGACGGCGTAGATGTATTGATCGGCGTTATCAACGTTTACCTGCCCGTCTTTGCCATACCAGACAAAGTATGGAGCGCCAAAGCGCAAGCCGGGGAACATCGGATGCTCATAGCTTTCCGATGAGGTCCTCTTCCACGTCACGCCCTTGTCGGTGGACTTGATAATGCTTGAATTCTTGAAGATGTGCCGATGATTGGCGTCGCCGGACTGCTCGGGATAGAGGCATCGGGTGACGAACATGTACAGGACGCCGTCCACGCAATAGGAATTCATCGTTTTCCAATTGGCGTTGTCCGGCCTTTGCGGCTCCTGCCCATAATCGCCCATGTCAGAGATGGTAATTCCTTTTTCGCGATTGGGATCATCGCCGACCAGTTTTCCAAAGGCGACGCTGCGCGACTTGATATTGCCAAAGCTGGCGCCATCGTCGTTTCCGGTATAGAGGTTTCCATCGTCGGCCCAGGTCGGCGCCCACTCGTCGCCGGCGCTGGTGCTGATTTGCGAATATTCGGCGTTGAACCGGATATCAACGATGGGCTTATCGCCTTGGCCGAACGCTTTGAGGGCGAATCCGGGAAGGCTCAATATGGCCAGTGCGATCGCGAGATACGTGCGCATTGAAGGCGGTGTTGCCATGAAGTTGTTCCTCGAAAAGGTTATGCATGCACCCCACCGAATTCCCCCCAAATTCTGTCAGTCGATGGATCCCAAAAGCCAATATTCAAGCCCCGATACGCGCTCGGAGACGAGTATCTCTATCACAGATTCAACCGTAAGGAAGGATAACATCTTTCCGTAGCTTTTCTCCGTCCAAAGTTCCGGCGAGAACAAACATCTCCTGTGTGTTGGAATCACCATGGATTCTAGCCGAGGAAAGAAGCACGTTTCACGCGCTCGACCGCATACAAAGCACGTCCCATGCACCTCAATGCCGGAAAGAGAACGATCGACGCTCGCAAAAACGTCTGGCCACGCCAAGACATATCGCGAATCTGTGGGAAATGCGGTGGTTTTGAAGCCGGAGACGGAGTGCTTGGATAAGATTCCGAGCAGTCGGCGTGAAAACAGTATATATAGGTCAGAAGACTGGACCACATCGTCGTCGGCTTTGATCTTGATCGATGGATCAAGCCCGCGTGCGATAGCGATTTCTTCGTCAACCTTTCCGCAGCCGTGGCAGCGGAGGTCGGCATACTGCGCACGGAGCCGAACTGGGCCATCCTTTGTAGGATGGCGGATAATCCAATTATTGCTTCTCTGATCTTTTGGCACGAGGGCGTTTATCTTCATACCTTCCTTGCCACTTGGTTTTCCTCGCCGTCATCGCCGCAACACCGGCAGAATCCCCGATCAATCAAATTCTACCGGCCCAGCCCTTGCTCCGCTATTTCCCTGCCGCCCTGCATCGGCACCGAGGGGTGATCGATGATGTAGACCCACTTGCCGTCCTTCTTCGCCATCACACTGGTGTAGCGGCCGGGCACTTCGACCGACTTGCCATCGGGACCGGGGAGGGTCAGCTTCCATCGGCCCCAGCCGACGACCATGTCACCGGCAACCAAATAATGCGGATCGATCATTTCCAGCTTTGCGCCGTGGGTGTCGGCGGCGAAAGCTTTGTATGATTCCTTCACCGCGGCCCAGCCGTGTTGTTCCATTTCGTCGGCTGGGTAGACGACCAGGTCAGGACTGTTCCAATAGGCGGCCATGATGCCGTCGAGGTCGCCCTTGCTCCACGCCTGGCAGAAGCGCTGATCGAGTTCCTTGGCGCCGGCGATCATTTGCTCGGGAGTGTCGCTTGCGATAACTGGCTGGGACAAGAGCAACAGGCTGGCGATGATCAGGGCTGCACATGGAAGAGCGTTTTTCATGAATAAGTCCCTTCTTAGAGCGTTTCTCAGGTTGGTGGCGCGTTCGCGCGACTGTCATCCTGAGGTACTCCGAAGGATCTTGCCGGTACGCGCGGGTGAGCCAGATCCTTCGGGGTACCTCAGGATGACGATTGCCCGCTCGATCAACCTGAAAAACGCTCCAGGCAAAATCGTCACTGCATCGGCTTACGGAGTATATAAAAGAAGTAAACCGTTTTCCCCGATTGCAGGGCACGATAAATGCCTGACCCTTCCAGCC
>DASRRM010000093.1:0-20599 GCA_035695715.1 Tepidisphaeraceae bacterium | reverse complement strand
AACCGGTAAACGTGGCCGGTCTCGTGAATGCTGCCGGGTCCAACCACGTAACCACCATCGCCACGGATATCGATACCCTTGGCGACGCTGCCTGCAGAATTTCCAACCGCCACTTTGGTGCGAAAATAGTAATGGCGGCCTCTGCCGGTTTTAATCGTCACGGTCGAAGGAAGAACGCCATGTTTCGACTCCAAAGCTCGGAGCGAATCCTTGCCTTCTTGGCCATCGACATCGACAACAAAGATGCCGGATGACCCACCTGTCGCGAGACCGTAGTTGGCGTCGGCGTGAGCGCGGAAATATTTTCGTAGGGCCTTTCTACGGGAAGTTGCCGAGTATACGCCGCCGGGAATCACCGGCGCTTTGCCTCTTACGACGAGCGGCAGAACGGCGACACCATTTTTCGCGAACAACAGGATAGAATTTAGCTTGTCGCTACCGTGGCGCTTACCGGAAGCACCGGGGGCATTGCGCCCCCGGTCTCCGGTTTTGGAACGCTCACTCATCGCCGTCGGCCTTGGTCGGGGCTTTAGACGACACCTGGCGCAATACCTTTTCGATGAAAAGGTCACGCGCCAACATCGACGCCTCAGTCCACGCCTCCACAAATTCAGGTGACTTCGCCCAAACATGCTTCAGGTGCTCGAAATCGCCGTCACGTTGGTGGATAGCGAGTGCCTCTGGCTCCAATTCTTCGTCTGAAGCAGTTGACTCTGTCTGGTTGCGTTTTTTGGGCTTCTTGCGCTCGACGATTTCCGCGACCCTCTTCACTTGGTCGTCGGGCTTCTCAGTTTTTGCGATCTCCAGCAGGTACTTTTGACTGTTCGAGAGCTTTGCTTCCTTAATTGCGGCTTTCGCATCCTTTGAAATCGCAGCAATTTGTTTCGCACGGCGGACTCTCTCACGGTTGATGTGCAGTTTCTTTGCGGCATGGCTGATGCCTTTGTCGTGAGGCTGCTGACCGCCAGGGTGTGCAATTTGCCCACCCTTTTGATTCACTATTTCTACGTACTCCGTGATGAGTTCGGCGCTTTCAAGAACAGTCGGGTCATTGCGGAAGAGATTCTCAGAGATTTCGCAAAGACGCAGCTCGTCATCGTCGCCTTTGAGAACGATAGCGTTCATCCATTCCCAGCCGATGACCTTGGCTGCCTTGCAGCGGTTCGTTCCGCCATAAACAAAGTAGGTCTTCTCGCCCTTTTTGTCCTCGCCAGCGACGGCGACGCTGATCGGATTGAGCTGGCCGATGTCGCGCATCGACACGGCGAGATCGTTGATCGCATCGTCGTTGCTTTCTCGCCGGTCGCGGATCTTGATTCTATCAAGAGGAATTTTGACGATACGCGGGCCGTCGTCGCCGTCGTCACGTAGGCGTTCATTCGTGCTAGAACTTTTCGTCATACAAAGCTCCGGTGCTATTGGAGAACGCCACTCATGCGGCGCCCGCCCGAACCGAGTCCGGGCGGCTTATCCCTAATGGCTGTGGAGCTTGTGCGAGTTGTCAGTGCATGGGTGGAATTGGCAACCAACACCACTAAGCATTTTGTGTCTAACGCGCGAATGAGAATGAAGCGCTAGGAAGATTCATTTCGGCGACGTAGTCAAAACGGGTAAAACTAGAAAAAATCGCCATTGTCTCGGGGAGTGGGTTCTTCACCGAACGGCATTATCTGATCTCCCTTTACGAACACGAATTGAATCGTGCTCTCTTCCCGAACGTTTTTATATATTTTTTCCCTCACAAGCCAATCACGGAATGATTCGGTTAGCCACATTAATTTCTTGAATACAGTCGGTGACGCAAACATTAACAGCACCACGTCAGCTTCGATGTACTCTTTCGTTCCTTCGGGTAACAATTCTACCTTCTCATATGAAACCAGGCAAACGCTCCAGCCGCATGAGCGACGGGCCACGAAGGTTTCCACACTTTCGTTTTCACAGTGGATCCGCTTTGGCCTTCTGCATTTTCCCAACCGAGGTGGCTTGCCACCATCTCAGAAAGATTGTTTACCGTCGGCAAAAATGAGTTGACGCGTGCGGCACCAAAAGCCATCGGCAATATGAGATGTAGTCCCACGGATTGTCTCTGTCGAAGACTTCTCAAACCAGCATTAAGGGCTTTCGTAGATTTCTTATCGGACAGCCCAAGTATTTTTGGGCTAATCACTATTCGTTTGTGGAGATCGTCGTCGAGCAAAGACACTAGCCAAATCCAGCGGCGACAAAGGGCCCAGAAAAAATGCTCGCGTGCGACCGGATCATTCGGATAGGCCAACGTAGATAAAAAAATGGCTACCGCTTCGTAATGCGGTGACGACACATCAATACGGACGATTTCCCTCGACATCTATTCACTCCGGCGGCTGCCGCTGACGTTATCGGCAAAAGTTATATTTCTTAGTTGTCGGAATATTCTTCCCGCTGACAACTTATGCCTTCACCCGCCCAGATAAGATTTCAATGGTTCGGTGCACCAGCGCTCGCGGGCCTGTGCCCGCACGGGAATCGCGCCATGGACGATAACGTTACACCCAAACTGTTCACGATTGAAGAAGTCGCTGCGCGATTTCGCGTAAGCCGCCGCACCCACCTCAACCGTGATTCACGGTGAGCGGGCAAGCATGCGTCCGTCAGTTCCGCAGCCCGAAAACTTCACGTTGGATACGCCGCTGCGCCTACACGTGGCCGCCGATATCGCATTTCCGGGCGGAACGATGACCGCGTCCGGCCTGCGGCGCGAGCGTGACCGTGGTCGTCTAATCGTCGAGCGGATTGCGGGAAAGGATTTTACCACTTTGGCCAACATCGAAAAGATGAGGGAACTATGCCGCGTCAACAACAACCGCCCCGGCTGTATCTCCGCCCCGCGCGAAGGAACAAGCAGGGAAAGCTCCGAGCAAGAGCCGTCTGGATTATCCTCGATGGCGGCAAGCACATCGCCACAGGGTGCCTTAAGGGCGAAGATCGAGCGGCGCAGCAAGCCCTCTCAGCCTACATCACAGCAAAACACGAGCCCGCCAGGAAAGAGCGAGACATAGAGGCCATAGACGTTGCCGATGTCCTGTCGATCTATGACGACGATACCCGCGAGCGGCAGGTCAATAAGGCAAAGTTTGACGAACGTCTGAAACGCCTCAATAATTTTTGGGGAGGCAGGATGCTCTCCAGCGTGACCGGCGAGACTTGTCGCGAGTATGTGAAAGCTCGGGGAACCTATGGCGGTGCGCGACGGGACCTTGAAGATTTACGGGCTGCAATCAACCACCACGCCGCCGAGGGCTTTCATCGAGGCGTTGTCAGGGTTGTTTTGCCAGCCAAGGGTCTTCCGCGCGACCGATGGCTGACTAGATCCGAAGCTGCCAGACTCCTGTGGACGTGCTGGCGTCATCAAGAGATGCAGATCCGCCATCGCGGCGTAGACAAGGGTCGTAAGCTTCCGACCGACAAACGCCCGTTACGCCATCTCGCACGTTTTATACTCATCGGACTTTATACCGGCACTAGAGCAGCGGCTATCGCATCGGCATCACCCGTGGCTCTTGAAGGTCGTTCCTTCATCGATGTTGATCGAGGAATCTTCTATCGGCTTCCACAAGGCGCGGCAGCGACAAGCAAAAGACAGCCTCCAGTTCCGTTGCCGCCTCGCCTTCTCGCCCACCTTCGCCGCTGGAGTGACAAAGGGATCGCGAAACACCATTTTGTCGAGTTCAACGGGCGACCGGTGAAGTCGGTCAAGACGGCGTTCAAAAGAGCCGTCTCGCTATCCAAGCTGCAGGGCAAGGTTAGCCCGCACACGCTACGTCACACATCGGCAACATGGCTCATGCAGATCGGAGTTAGTACGTGGGAAGCCGCTGGCTTTCTCGGCATGTCCGAGAAAACGCTGCGGGACGTTTACGGGCACCACCACCCCGACTATTTGCAGGGGGCAGCGAAAGCAATTGGCGCAAAGAAGCCCGTATCGTTGGTCATACCGTTGGTCAAACAACAGCAGCGTCGCGTACTACCTTCACAACCTATTGAAAACATTGGTGGGCCCGGGAGGACTCGAACCTCCAACCAGACCGTTATGAGCGGTCGGCTCTAACCAGTTGAGCTACGGGCCCTTCACGACGCGGCGCTGCATCTTCTATCAATCGGCACGGGAAAGGCGCAATCGCCTTACATCTTCAACAACCGCTTCGAATTTCCGCTCAATATCTTGGCCTTGTCCTCGTCGCTGAGCGGGATGCCCTTCATCCATTCCACGGCGCCGACATTGTCGGGGACGAACGGCCAGTCCACCGCGAACAAAATGTGGTCGACGCCCATCTCCATTACGCAGCACAGCAACGCCGGATTGGAGAAAAAGCCCGAGGTTGTGATGTAGAAGTTGCCGCAGAAGATATCGCGGAAGCTCATCGGCTTCTGTCCCGGGCGCTTGAGCGAGGAATCGATGCGCCACACCAAAAACGGCAGCGTCTCGCCGAAATGGCCGAGGATGATTTTGAGCCTGGGATGCGTATCGAACACACCGGAGAGCACCAGGCGGATCGCCTGCGTGGCCGTTTCCACCGTGTAGCCCCAGCCCGGGCGCACCACCAGCGGGAAGTCCTTGGCGTAATCCTGATAGTAGATTTCAGTGACTTTGGGATGCGGCAGCGACGGATGCAGGTAGAGCGGCACGTCGAGTTTTTCCGCGCGCTCGAAGATCGGCCAGAATTTCTTGGCGTCGATGAATTCGCCGTTCGCCATGCCGTGAATCATGGCGCCCTTGAAGCCAAGCTTGCTCACGCAACGTTCGAGTTCGTCGGCCGCGGCTTTCGGATCCACGGTGGGGAGCGCGGCAAAGGCGGCAAAGCGTTTGGGGTTGGCCGCGCAGACCTTGGCGAGCCGATCGTTGACCGCGCGCGTCAACTCGGCTGCGACGTCGATTCCAAGCTTCTGCGTCGAGGGCGCGCCATGCGAGAGCACCTGGATGTCGATGCCGGCCTCGTCCATCTCCTTCAGACGCAGGCTGCCCAAATCGTAGAGCTGCTTGTCGATCTCGACGCCACGGGGGGCTTCCGGCCCGCTGTAGTGCTTGGTCAGCTCCGGGTCCCAATAATGCTCTTCGATGGCGATGACCGGACAATTCGGCTTTTTGAACATGAACCTTCCCCCGCGGGTTTTCCTGCCCGTTTCCTAGCAACCGGGGCATCCGCTGTCACGGCCCTGCCGTGCCGCGCGCGTCATGGACTCGTCATGCGTGTAAAGCGGCGCATCGATTTGATGAAATCGGCTTTTGTCATGGGACCGACTCAGTTATTCACAGCGCATGCTGCCGATCTTTCGCCTGACTTCAGTAGGCGGCGTACTCCTCGCCATTCTTATTCTGGTCCTGGCGCTCAATCCGCCGGACGGTCCGCGCCTGCCATTGCTGCCGGCCGAGATGCGCGGCGCATTGTTGCGGCGAAACGAACATCCGGAGTGGCGGCAGCTGCTCATTCTGGCGGCACTTCAGCGCGCCGACGAGATCAGGCGGTTGCGCGACCTGCCGGACACGCCAACGATTGAGACGACGCTTCCCGTCGACATCGGCGAACGCTCGTCGACGGAATTGCCTGTGACCAAAGGCGAAGAACTGCCGCCGCCGGTCACGCCGGCGCGCATCAAGTCGCAGAATGAAAGCCGCATCAAGGAACGGCACCGCAGGCGCCATGTCCGGCTGGCGGTCAAGCCGAGCTCCGATCCGTTCGACCCTACCAATTCGGCCGCCGCGGCCGGCAACGGTCCGATCGCGGCCAATTCCGATCATTTCATCGGCCCGCCCTACCCCGAAGGCCCGAACGGCGCCGCCACGCAGACGCCCAGCTTCCGATAGGCTTCCGGTTGCGGGTTTTGCGCGGCCGGCGCCTCAATGCAAATTGGCGACATCGATCGCGCCGGGGCCGCCCCGCGGCACGCCACCATTTGCGGCAGACGCCGAGGCATAGGCGTTGAGCGCGCCGGCGTCGGCCGTCTTCACCAATCCCTTGCGCTTGGCGGCGTAATAATAGCCGGCGGCGTAATAATGCACGGCGCGGTCCATGTTGCCGCCCGCCACGCGGTACGCGCCGGCGAGATATTTCACGGCATAGGTCATGTTGGTTTCGGCATCGAGCAGCCCTGCGGCCGTGCCGCGATAACCCATGGCGCGCGCGGTGCCGAGCCGGATCTGCATCAGCCCGTAATTGCCCTTGCTGATGACGCGCGGATTGCCGCGGCTCTCGCGATGAATCACGCGACGCAAGAGCGCCTCCGGCAGGTTGTTGGCGGAGGCATAGCGGGCAACCAGTTGATCGAGATTGCCGTTGGCGTCGAGCGGCGTCCCATGTTTGCTCTGCGCGAGCGCAGGCGCGGCCGAAGCGGCGATGGCAAGCAAAACTGTAGCGATGCAAAGATTGCGAATCATGTCAGCTCCGGTTTTCTGGGAAGACCCTCAACTGGCGGGGAACTCCGTCAAGTTTGTGACCGCAACTGCCTTATCCCTGCCGCGTTCCATCACGAATTGAGTCGCGCTGTTACGATCGCCGTTAACCTTTGCGATGGAACTTGCTGCGTGTAGGCTGCCGCTCGCGCACCACGCGCCAACGACAACGGGAGGATGAACGCCATGCCGAAAGCCTATTGGGTCGTGACTTATCGCTCGGTGAAAAATCCGGATGCGTGGAATGCCTATGCCAAGCTGGCGGGACCGGCGATCCAGTCCGCCGGCGGCCGCTTTCTCATCCGCAACAAGCCGGCCAAGACCTACGAGGCCGGCATGGGCGAGCGCGTGGTGCTGGTCGAATTCGACAGCCTGGACCAGGCGATCGCCTGTCACGACACGCCGGCCTACACGGAGGCGCTGAAAGTGCTCGGCACCGGCAATGTGGAACGCGACATGCGCGTGGTGGAGGGCGTGGCCTGACGCGGCCCTCGCGCCGCGCCGGTAAACGCGCCGCCGGGCCAAGCGGACGTTGACGCGGCGTGAAATGGCGGCGTAAAACGCGGCGCGCGCGCGTAGCCCGGGGATGAATCGTCTTGCCCAAGAAGCATGGTCTCAAGTCCGAGTTCGTGATGTTCGATGTCGTCTATGAGGACGGCTCGCAGCGCTCGCACCGCAAGGTGCCGCGCGAGCTGCTCGGCGGCCTCGACAAGGACGAGCCGGCGCGCGGCTTCGTGATCGAGCAGGACCGCGAGATCGCGGAAAAATCCGGCCGCGCCCCGCTCAAGATCAAGAGCATCTGGCGCTCGGGCGGCAAGCCTCCCAAGGACATGAAGGCGAGTTAGCGGACGGCGCATCACGTGCCACTCCGCTGTGCCGCCGCCGCCCGCAGCGCGCGCTGGATCCGCGCCGACAGGCGCGCTTGCCGTTGCGCCGTTATGGGCGGGCGCGGCCGCGCATTTGTGCACCGGACGTTCGGCGCCGTGCAGCGCCGGTGCCGCCGGCACGCCGGCTCCGGGCAACCGCGCCAGCGATCGATGAACATGGCGATCTTGCGCGCCAGCGCATAGCGGAATTCGTCGATGTCTGCGGGCGGCTCGACGTCGTGCGACAGCGCGGCGATTTTCTTGCGCCGCCCGGCTTTGCTCAGTTTGGGACGCGGCCTTCGTCGCATCGGATAACCTCCGGATATGTTTGATGGGGTGACGTGTTTGATGAGAAGACGTGTTTGACGAGGAGGCGTGCGCGATCGGTCCCGCGCGCCGAAAGGCGCCGGGCCACGCGTGAGCCCCCGCGAACGGGGGGCCGGGCCATGGTCCCCCCTTGCGAGGGGAATTATCACCTTGACATAGTAGACTACTGAATAGTAGGGGCTAAATTTCACCTAGTAAGCCTAGGTCCGCTCGGCGCATACTGATGGTTGCAGCGAGAATCGAGGCCGCCGTGCAGACCCACATAATCGAAGTGACCGCGTTGGACGCCTATATGGGCAATCCGAACGATCCCCTCCTTTGGCATTTTTCCGTTGAGGCTGGATCCAAGGCCGAAGCACTGGCTGTAATGGACCGAGGCGATTGCAAGGGCATGAAAGCCCGTGTGGTACATTCATTCGTACGCGCGCCCCACGATGATTTCAGCCTCCCCGAATATGCCTACCCCTAGCAAACACACTAAGACTGCGTCGAAAGTCGAATTACGTCCCGATGGCTGGGCGCGGTTTGAGGCTGCTATCGGCGCGGCGGTTAAAAGCGGGCCGAAGCATCGGGTGACATCGACTATATCTATCAAGAGATCGACGAAGAAAAAAAATACAAGCCAGCGATAAACATTCGATCAGGTGATTGCCGAGGAGCGCCTTCCCCATGGTCGAGAAAATTCTGGCGGCTGCGAGTCCTGAAAAGCGATTATTTATTTCGCTAATTACTAGAGATATTTCGCTCATCGATGCATTTCTCGACATTGTCGATAACTCGATAAATGCTGCGCTCGAACCACTTGTGTCAAAGCTGAAAACTGCCGATCACTACCAACGGCTTTTGGCTAATCCGAGGACGAAGCCCAAAGTACAAATTGATATAACGGTCGGCTCGGCAAAAATTACTGTTAGCGACAATGCTCCCGGTATTTCGTCGAAAGTCGCCGCCGATCACGTATTCAAATTCGGAAGGGACGATGCCGGCGCACATAAGGACGACCGATTGAGCGTTTATGGCATTGGTCTTAAGAGGGCAATGTTTAAGTGCGGCAATAAAATCGACATGATCTCAGATCATGAAGATGGCGGATTTGAACTCAAGTTGAATGTACGGGACTGGGCGAAGATAAAAAAAGAACCTTGGACTTTTGAAATTATAAAACGAAAGTCCGTCAAAAGAAAAAAGACGGGCACACGTATTGCAATTTCTGAGCTTCATGATGATGTGCTGCGGCGAATAGACGATGGATTATTCCTGGGGCAATTGCGCGAAAGAATTTCCAGGACATATTCATTCTTTATTGGTCGCATTGTCGATATTAATTTAAACGGCCATGCGATAGCTAAGGAGTCCTTTGAGATTGGTGGAAATTACGCGAGCGAGAAATTCAAATCTGGAAATGTTTCTTGCAATGTCACCGCCGGTATTGCTTCAACGAAAGGAGAACATTTTCGCGATAAAAATGCCGGGTGGTATGTATTCTGCAACGGCCGAGCGGTCTTGTTTGCTGACAAGTCAAATCTAACCGGCTGGGGAGGCGCGGGGCTACCAATATTTCAGCCGAAGCACCGCCCATTTCTAGGTACGGTTTTCTTTGTCTCGTCAGACCCGGAAGCACTTCCATGGACAACAACCAAGTCGTCTGTGAACGAAGAAAATGCAGTATGGCAAGAAGCTAAGCGCCATATGGTCACTATAGGACGAGTGCTTATTGGCTTTCTCGACAAACGCTATACCGATGAAGGAACAGAAATTGCGCCTTCCGATCTTCAAGGCGCGTCGGGTGCGCGCGTCAGCATGCTTGCCGCTTCTGTTGCGAAGGAAAGAGCATTTAAGCCTCCCCAGAAGCCCGGTCCGAAAACGGTAAAAATACAATATCAGGCGAAGGTCAAGGACGTTAAAAATATTGAATCCTATCTTCGAAAGCCTGGTTTGGGAGGCTCGGAAGTCGGTCGATACACTTTCAATTATTTTTTAAAGAATGAAGTTCGAGGCGATTAAGTGAAGGAATCCACTGCTAAGTTTATTTCGTACGATTTGCGTCCGGCCAAACAAGCCGAGAGACGTATTTTGATGGATTTTTTGAAGTGCGCAAATGAAGCTGGATTAACAGTTTCGGATTGCCGTTACGTCGGCATGGGCGGAACGATGTTTTACGATTTTCATTTGATGCATAGATTTCTTGGCGTCAAACGTATGATTAGCCTTGAGCGTGACCCTGATACCCATCCTCGATCGATTTTCAATTGTCCGTTTGATTTTATCACTGTGGAAAATCGAACTGTTGCTGAATTTCTCGCGGCAGATGATGACGACGCTAAAACAATTTATTGGCTTGATTACGATGACGGCATAAACCCTGAGATTACTGCGGATATAACCGCATTAGGCGCGAGAGTAAAAGTTGGTGGATTTGCATTTCTGACAGCATACGCTGAACCGCCGGGTGCCCTTCAGAAACAAACAAAAGAACAGCGCCTTGAATATTTCCAACAGAACATGGGCGACTTTTCAGTTGGGCTTACCGCGGACGAAATGGAAAACTCGGAGTTTCCAAAAACTGTTCACCGCGTTCTAGTTGCTGCATTTAAGAATGCCTTTTCAGCTCGCACCGACGGACAGTTTCAAATATTATTCCAAGTCCAATATAAGGACAGCAAGCCGATGGTAACTGTTGGCGGGTGTTTTTGCGA
Source organism: Tepidisphaeraceae bacterium (assembly GCA_035695715.1). Lineage (GTDB taxonomy): Bacteria > Planctomycetota > Phycisphaerae > Tepidisphaerales > Tepidisphaeraceae > RYN-428. The sequence goes on along the minus strand of DASRRM010000093.1, from coordinate 10,280 downwards.
GAACGATGCAGTCCCCACCGTTCTGAAACGGGTAAAGGCAGACCTTCCATTTTTGCTCAGAGATCCGCCCTATAAAATTCCACATCTAAATCTGACTGAGCGTGAAAGGGCCGTGTTTGATATGGCCGTAACAAAACGGCGCTCGAACTCCAAGCAATCAAATTCACTTAAGGCGCTAGGCTTTAGGAAGCGGGATTTTGATGCATATCGAGATATGATCCGCTTTTTGCCGCGGTATCACGAAAGCATTATCTAAAAATATTGAGAGTTCACAGGGCGATAGTCCTGCCATTATTTCGCCGCGCTTAACCCCAAGCCTATTGCGTTACGGCGGTCAGCGAGAGTGCAATGGCGAACGATCCTCCAACCAACCTACGGATGGGCTTTGGTTTTGAGCAAGCCCGCGCCGCCGGCGCACCGTACGTTGCACCACGACCCGTTTCGCGGGTCAATTGGGAAATTAAGTGCAGGCAATGTGCGAAAAAGTTACGAGAGCTTGCAATACAAGAGTCATCAGTAGGAAAGCTCGTGCGGGAAATAATGGAGGCGAGAAAAGTCCAGGGACTAACCGTTTGCTCCGCCGTCGAACTTTATCATGTGGTTTTATTTAACCGGCCACATCTCGCTCCGTCTGGATATTGGGACTATGCGCAAAAAACTTACGGTTGGTTACGACCAAAATCAAACTGAGACACTGTGAGTTTTCTGTCCTTCAAGCCATTGGAGCGGCATTTTCGCTACCGAATCATTTTTGCTCGGAATATGGATTGGCTGGTCAAGAGGCCGAAGCTTCAAATTTCCATTTTGAAAATCTTTGAAGCGTGCGCGCGCGATTTTTACGTATTTAGATTCAATATCGCAGCCCATGAATTGGCGCCCTTCTGCAATCGCGGCTATGCCTGTGGAACCGGATCCAAGATAGGGATCGATTACCAGTCCGTTCGGTGGACAGAGTGCCTTTACGAGCCGTTGCGCCAGCGCGACGGGAAATTGGCACGGGTGATTTGTTTTCTCAACATGGCCCGCTTTTACATTCGGAATGTCCCAAACATCACCAGGATTTTTGCCCAATGGATTCCCGGATAACTTTCCCTGATTGCGTCCTTTATAGTGTTTCTTGCCCGGATATTTTTGTGGCACTCGAACGGCATCGAGCTCGAAATAATAGTTGTCACCTTTTGTGAACCACAGGATTGTTTCGTGGCGACCGCTGAAACGCCTTGAGCAATGGGCACCATGCCCGAATGTCCATACGATCCTATTACGCAGTTGGATTTCTTCGGACTTCGAGAACGACGAGTAAACAATGGCATCCAGCGGAATGACGATGTTGTCGCGGACATGACTGCCAACTTGCCAGCAGATGCTGCCGCCGGGCTTCACGACGCGAATTAGCTGCTCCGAGAGCCGTTCATGTAGCGTGACAAAGTCACTGACGTTGCACGATGTGTCATACTCCTTCCCGATAAAATAGGGAGGCGATGATACGGCAACATCCACGGAGTCATCGGGAAGTTCAGAGAGAAAGCGCAAGGCGTCCTGTTGGATCAATTTTTCCATGAAAGGCTCCCTCCGATGTTAACCTCTCGAAGTCTGATTAATTTTTTCGAAAAGATCTAGTACCCCCACGAAATAAATATGGTGTGGGCCGCCGGCCCACACCGGGCAGTGGTCCCGTTGCCGCCGCGCCAAAAAAGGATCTATTTCCTACGGGTTAGCTTGGTGAGGAGTTCGATATGTGAGCCGCTTGCCAACGATGCCCTGCACCGACTTGGACATGCGTTCCGCATCGCTCACGCCGAGGGCTGATCGCTCGTTATAGCGATAGTCAAATTCAGCGAGATACCGCTTCAAGTGCTGAGGGCTAACATGATGATAAACGCCAGTGATTCCGCGCTTCATGATCGAGAAGTATCCCTCGATTGTATTGGTGTGCGCGTCGCCACGAACATATTCGCCGATGCTGTGATTGACGGACTGATGCAGCGGCGAACCATGCAGAATGCGCGCCCCGCCGTCATCGCTCATCGTCTTGGAGGCGGCATCAAGTTGCGCTTCCAAGATCGGCCGCAATGTCCTTGCGCTCACGTCTGAAACGTGGTGCGAGCGCACCTTGCCGCCCCGCTCAACGAGCGCGAACACCGCTTCCTTGCCCGCGCCGCCGATATTGCGCCTATTGCGCTTGCTGGCGTGCTTGTTGCGCTCCTTGCCACCAACATAGGTTTCATCGAACTCAACGGTCTTGCCGCTACCGCCAAGCGGTTCAATGTTTGTGTCGCGCAACGATTCCCGAATACGGTGGCACAGAAACCACGCGGTCTTTTTTGATAGGCCCAGCATCCGCCCAACTTGAAGGGCCGAGACACCCTTCTTGGAAGCCATCATCAAATGCGTTGCCGCAAGCCACTTGTTCAACGGCACTTTGCTGCGCTCGTACAGCGTATTGACGGTGACAGTGAATGGCTCCCGGCAGGCGTTGCACTGATAGAGGCCAGGACGATGGCTTTCGCCCTGCATAAGCGTTGCTTGGTCGATAACACCGCATTTCGGGCAAATCGGTCCGTTAGCCCAAAGGCGCTTTTCCAGCCACTCGCGGGCTTTGGCCTCGTCATGAAAGATCGGATTTGAAAGGTCGTTCATAGCTGTATTCCCTGTCCAATAAGGAAATACTACGCTAAGTAGTCTACTATGTCAAGGTGATAATTCCCCTTGCGAGGGGGTGGAGCGCCAGAAGGCGCCACCAAGCCAGTCCCCGCCGCTGCCCTTTTGGGGCCTCGGCGGGCGCGCCCAGCGCAAACGAGCCTGCGCAATTTGCGCAAACTCGAAAGCGACGGCGGGCGCGTCGCCTTCCAGCGCTCCACCGCGGCTTTTCTGTCCCCGGGGCCGTGCTTCCGGGCGCGGACGGGAGGGCATCGCCCAACCCCGATCCGGGCAGCTTTCGCCGCCCTTCGTCCACGCCGCGTCCAGCCATTCAAGGCAGTCCCCCTTAGTAGGGACGGACGGCTGCCCGAGGCCTCCCGGGAGCGGGGTTACGAACCCCGCCCGCAGGCGCCGCACCCACCCCGCGTTATGCAGCGTCCTGCAGGACGCCCCTCGCGTGGGGAGGGTGAGGTAGGAATATATGCTTTAGGAATTAAGTCAAGGGCCTTCTTCAGGCCAACTATCTGGGACGAGCTTTAAACCGCCACGCCATTTTTCAACGACGCATCCTTGGAACCAAGGCTCAGCTTCGTCTGCGTGATCAATAACTATAGTCTGGAAATCTCCAGTTTCAGAATGCTCCCAGATGAATTTAAATAGTCTCAAAACAGCGGTGCGATCATCATCCTCAATCTCGTCGGTAACGATTTCCTCGTCGGGCGGATAGTGCGCCTTCGAAGGCTGATCCAACAAAAGAAATGAAGGTACCGGCCTGTCTCGTTCTCGAAAAAGTCTGTGAAGCGCCATGTGAGTCAATACATGACAACCAACCCAATTGTCCCCGCTCCCCATATTTTCGAGTCGAATGCTCCCATGCTTAGTATCGGAAACTACAGTCAAACGGCGGAAATCTAATCGTGTACGTCCGTCGGAGTGTTCCAACTCCAAATCTTTAGCGTACTGAGTCATATATTCAGACAGAAGGAAATCAGCGTTTCGCAATCTATCTTCGAAACTTTCACCTGTAAGGTCCGAAAGCAATTGATTTATGCGCGCGATTATCAACGATAACTGCACATTCAAATCATCTTTTTGTTCTTGCGACTCCGATTCCAAAAATGCGCTTATCCTTCCCTGAACACGAGATCGTCTCACGTCATTTTCGCGCTGATTGCGCAAGACTTCGCTTTGTTGAACCACAGCATTAATTTGAGATTGGTTTTCGCGTATCCGATTTCCTATCTCTTCAAGTTGAGTCTGTATCTCATTTACTACCGCTTGGAGACGGGGGTTTTGGTTTCGAATATCTGTGATTCGTGTAGAAACTTCCTCTAGGTCGTTCCGTAGCGCGCTTAGTCTGGCTCTTGACGACAGCACAGTTGACTCACAAAGTGGGCAGATCGCTGTTTCAGTCTCCACATCCGGAATTAGTACAACGGCCCGCAGGCGGGCGTTTTGCTCCACGAGTTCGGATTCATATTCGTTTCGCTCCGATCCGTATGTTCGAATCTCTTCGAGACGCATCCTTGCATCAGTATATTCACGTCGAAGATTGTCCCGTTCGGTTTGCAGTTCGTTGAGTTCCGTTTCTGTGTCAATCACGTCCCCTATCGTCGACAGCTGCGCGCTGAGAATGTTTCTAAGGACTTCAAAAGTTCGTTCTAGCGTCGTCTGACGAACATCCGCGGCAATCAGGCCCACCTGACGTGCCTCTGCCAAAAGACCAGCAGCACGCTGTTCAGCCGCCTTTTCCCAGCTCACGTTCAAGTCAAGCCGACGCTCGATCAGCTTTTGTTGGCGTTTGAGCTGGTTTAATTCATTTTGCCTCGACAGTTCATCCTTCGAAACAGCGCCAATAAAATAGGGGAGCGTGTCCCGGATTGCCTGCGCTACAAAGGAGTCGGATTGATTGAAAAATAGCTGATTTTTATTGTCGATAAGGCTTTGGTCTTGGAAAGAATAAATCCGCGCATGAGAGAAATTTGCCGAGAGCGGATCCCGAGTATGCTCCGAATCCGGAACATGCAGATTTTCATCTATGCCCACAAAGCGGGTCATAATGTCTCTTAGGCCTTCGATGTCTAAGTTCCTTATAAGATCACCTAGGCTAGGAATTTCTAAATTACGCCCGGTTCGTATATGAATTGCTGAGCTGGTTGCGCGTCCCCTCTCTGGATTTTGCCTAGCAACAAATAATTGCTCCTCCCCTTTTTCAAAAAGGATTCCGTACCACGCGACTTTTCTTCTAATTACGCCCTCGGGCACATGACATTCACCCGAGCCAGAGCAGTAATCGACTATGTGAATTAATGCCGATTTTCCGGTCTTAGAAGCCCCCGTAATAATATTGAGGCCATTAGCTCGGAACGTAAGCAGCCGCTTCTGCCCATCGTGGCTATAGAGCACGATCGACCGAATTGTTATTTTCACAATTGGACTCCCAGTACCGTCATTACAGTTGGCACTGTCCCGGACGTTGCGAGCCACCGGCCAACAAAATTGGCTTTATGAAAACAAGCTGTAACCTCTGGCGATATGGTGCCTTTTTCGAAATTCAGAAGCTTTCGTTCGGGCAACAGCGGAATGATCTTGGCTCGATCATCTAAACCCGCCAACCCTGTTGTAGTTATCAAAAAGATTGCGTCACGCGTCGCTAACGCAAACTCACCCGCTCTCTTGGAAATCAAAGCGGTCAAGTCGCCATTACGCTCGGCCCAAGTTGGCAAACGAGTTACCACTGCGTTTGGTAAGCGCTCACGCGTTTGTGTGTGCAGAACTAAGGGCAATATAAGATAAGCGTATATGTAAGGAAGGTCGGTATGAGCTTCGCGGCGATATCCATATGCAGCACGCACTAATAGGCCGCCAGTAAATGCGGGATTTAGCAAACGACGATTCTCGAGGCTGACTTCCGCGACCAAGCACTACCCTCCAAATAGTTTTTTATAGTCGGGGTGCCAACCCAACCGTAATCGGTCCGCCAATGTGTGATATGAGCCGCTAGTCAAGAATTGTGCACTAGCGCCTCGTAAAGGCGTTTCTTGAGTTTCCGCCCAGCCAAGTATCTTTCGGCCGGATTTACATTTGTCGTTGTCAGAACAACCTTCGGCAAGTTCGTTCCATATTATTGCCGATTGAGTCGTCCACCTTTCTGCTAAATTTTGATCGTATTTATCGAGTTCAATCGGATCAATCTTCGCCTCCCGAAGCCATTTCGAGCGCTGCGCGCTAGCCTTTAGAAAATCTCTTTGCGCGTTACGCAATCGTTGTTCAGTTGATTTGACAGATAGTACCTGTCTCGCGAACAAATATGAGTCCAAGCTATCCGGATTTTCCGTGGGATTTTCGACATCAATTTGCAACGCGCCAATTTTATATTTTTCTCGCAAGTAGCTAATTCGCGCCTCTACTTCGACTAATGGAATGACAAGTCCATTCCCTTGGCTAAACGCCTGTGCAATTCGATCAAACCACCAGCCCTCAAGTTCCGCTCGGAACTCAGTTAGCGATGCCGATTCACATGCATAATGAACCAGATCCTCGATTTCCGGGCCGAGAGCATCGAGGTTAGGAGAATTTTCGATAATCTGAATTGCGCGGACGAGCGCGGCTTGGACGGCAGATTCCAGTGCCAGAAAATCTTGTCTATCCTTTTTGGTTACTTGATTGTCGGATTTTATGGCAGCGGCATTCAAACTTGTTAAAGCAAAACCTGGGTCCCGATTATTTTCTGCAGACCTCAATCGAGAAATTCCGCTGCACTTATCAACAGCAGCGTTCGTTACAAACAGCAGTTCTAAAGTGGCGAGATTCAATTCATTTGGGGCCGCGACTAAACGACTCCAATTCCCAATCGTCCGCCAAATTGCGGGCGACAGATCATTGAATGTAGTTGCTGAATTAGTCGTGTGCTTAAGTTGGGCTATTTCAATAAGCGCTTGACCGCTTGATCCGGCAATATCGTCAACTCGCTCAACTGCTATTGATCCCGTTGGATCCCGTATAATGCGTTTTAGCGCACGGTAAAGTCCGTACCGTAACTGAAATAGATACCCTGCTGCTTGAGATGCCGCTTCCGCAGCCGTTTTCGGAAATTCTGGCAAATCCCCCACTCCCCATAACCTAATCTGGCTGCAGGAGGTGGTACTGTGTCAAGGTTGTATTTTGGCTTGACCGGATATCGCGATCTCGGCGCTAAAACCCCCGTTGGCAAAGGGCTCAATTATCGAGGAAACTTCGCAGTTTCCTGCTCCTGCTCGGGTGCTTGAGCTTGCGCAGCGCCTTGGCCTCGATCTGCCGGATGCGCTCGGGGATGACCGGATGAGAACGTGGCGTCCCGGATGAGAACGTGCCTCCGGATGAGAGTGTCGCGGGCCGCCGCCCTTCGAGGCGCGCCTAAAGGCGCGCACCGCAGCGTGACGGATCACCTTCCCCCAATCCGCTCCGCCATCAGCACGATGGTGCGCCGATACACCTCGGAGTGATTCCACTCGCGCATGGCGCCCTCGAAATTCGGCGTGCCCTGCGTGAACGCCGCGCCTGCCTGCCAGCCGTTCACCTTCAACAGATTGGCGGTCGAGGCCAGCACGTCCGGCACCGAATGGCGCAGGTCGACATGGCCGTTGCCGTCATAGTCGACGCCGTACTTGATGTAGGACGACGGCAGGAACTGCGTCTGGCCGATCTCGCCGGCATAGGCGCCGATCAAATCGCGCAAGGGAAGATCGCCGCGCTGCACGATCTTGAGCGCCGCGATCAATTCGCCCTGGAACAACTCCGTGCGGCGGCAGTCATGCGCCAGCGTCGCCAGCGTGCGGATCACCGGCAGCTTGCCCATGTCGCCGGTGCCGTTGTCGGTTTCCAGCGTCCAGATCGCGACCACGACCGCGGCGGGGACGCCGAACTGGCGCTCGATGCGCGCGAGCAGTTGCGCGTGCGCCGCCATCAGCCTTTTGGCGCGGTTGATGCGCGCCGGGATGACGCGGGTCGCGGCGTATTGCTCGAAGCTCTTGGAATGGAACATGCCCTTCTGGCGGCGGTCGAAGGCGAGCACGTTCTGGTCGATGGTGAGCCCCGCGAAAGCCTGGCCGATCACGGCTTGCGAGACGCCGGCGCCTTGCGCCTCGCGCGCCATGCCAGCGAGGAAGGTGTGGAAATCGCCGCCGCAGGGTGCGGCCTGCGAAGGCGCGGCGAGCAACACGGTGAGGATGAAGGCGGAGAGGATGCGGGCGGTCATGGTGGGTTTTTACGCTGTCATGGCCGGGCTTGTCCCGGCCATCTACGCCTTAATTCCGTCAGCCAACAAAGACGTGGATGCCCGGCACAAGGCCGGGCATGACGGCAGTGGGCGTTGCGCGGGAAAAACTTAGTTGTCCAGAAAGCTTCGCAATTTGCGACTGCGGCTCGGGTGCTTGAGTTTTCTGAGCGCCTTGGCCTCGATCTGCCGGATGCGCTCGCGCGTGACCGAGAACTGCTGGCCGACTTCCTCCAGCGTGTGGTCGGTGTTCATGCCGATGCCGAACCTCATACGAAGGACGCGTTCCTCGCGCGGAGTGAGCGACGCCAGCACGCGCGTCGTGGTCTCGCGCAGGTTCGACTGGATCGCAGCATCAATCGGCAGGATCGCATTCTTGTCCTCGATGAAATCACCGAGGTGCGAATCCTCCTCGTCGCCGATGGGCGTTTCGAGAGAGAGCGGCTCCTTGGCGATCTTGAGAACCTTGCGCACCTTCTCCAGCGGCATGCCGAGTTTTTCGGCCAGCTCTTCCGGCGTCGGCTCGCGGCCGATCTCGTTGAGCATCTGGCGCGACGTGCGCACGATCTTGTTGATCGTCTCGATCATGTGCACGGGAATGCGGATGGTGCGCGCCTGGTCGGCGATCGAGCGCGTGATCGCCTGGCGGATCCACCAGGTCGCGTAGGTCGAGAACTTGTAACCTCTACGGTATTCGAACTTGTCGACCGCCTTCATCAGGCCGATATTGCCTTCCTGGATCAAGTCGAGGAACTGCAGGCCGCGGTTGGTGTATTTCTTGGCGATGGAGATGACGAGGCGCAGGTTGGCCTCCACCATTTCCTTCTTCGCCTGGCGCGCCTCGCGCTCGCCCTTCTGCACCATGTGCACGATCTTGCGGAATTCGCCGATCTCGACGCCGGTCTGCCCGGCGAGCTCGTGCACCAGCGCGCGGATCTCCTTGATGCGGTCCTTCTCCTTGGCGACCAGGTTCTTCCAGCCTTTGGCCGCCAATTTGGAGATGCGGTTGAGCCAGCGCGGGTCGAGCTCGTTGCCCATGTACTGCTTGAGGAACTCGTCGCGCGACACGCCGTAGCTTTCCGACAGCCGCATCAGGCGGCCTTCGTTCGAAACGAGGCTCTTGTTGATCGAATAAAGCTGCTCGACCAGCGAGTCGATGCGCGCCTGATTGAGCCGCAGCGATTTCACCTCGCCGATGATCTCGTCCTTGAGCTTCTTGTATTTGCGCTCCTGCGCCGGCGACAGCGAGGTGTTCTTCAGCCGGAAGTCGATGTCCTGCTCCTGCAGGCGGCGCAGGCGCTTGAAACTGTCGGCGATGTTGTCGAAGGTCTCGACCACTTTCGGCTTCAGCTCGGCTTCGATGGCCGCGAGCGAAAGCGAGCCTTCCATGTCGTCTTCGTCGTAATCGCTTTCGGCGGCGCTCTCGGCCGGGTCCTTCTCCTCGCTCTCGCCGTCGCCAGGCGCCTTGAACGGCGTGGCGGAAGCGGGCGCAGTCGGCGCCACCGGCTGCACCACCTGCAAGTGCGGCGCGCCGGGAACGGGCGTGCCGCCGACATTGGCGATCGGCTTGCCATCGGGGCCGACGGCCGGCGTCTGCATCTGCTTGGCGTCGGGCCCGGCGTAGGTCGCTTCCAGATCGATGATGTCGCGCAGGAAGACCTTGCCTTCGTTCAACTCGTCGCGCCAGATGATGACGGCCTGGAAGGTCAGCGGGCTTTCGCACAGACCGGAGATCATCGCCTCGCGGCCGGCCTCGATGCGCTTGGCGATGGCGATTTCGCCCTCGCGCGAGAGCAATTCGACCGAGCCCATCTCGCGCAGATACATACGCACCGGATCGTCGGTGCGCTCGGAGGGTTCTTTCTTCTCGACGGTGGCCAGCGACTTGGTCTTGGCCTCGACCACCTCGCGGCCGGTGTCGTCATCGTCGTCGTCGTCGTGTTCGTCGGTCGCCTTCTCGGCCTCGCCGTCTTCGCTGTCGGCTTCCTCGGTCTCGACCACATTGATGCCCATCTCGGACAGCATGGCGAGCGTGTCCTCGATCTGCTCGGAGTTGACCTCCTCCGAGGGCATCACGGCGTTGAGCTGTTCGTAAGTGACGAAGCCGCGCTTCTTGGCGGCCTTGATCATCTTCTTGACGGCGGCGTCGTTAAGGTCGAGCAACGGCAACGGCGAATCGGGCGCGCCTTCGGCTTCCTTCTCCGGGGCGTCATCCTTGGCCGGGGCCGCTTTCGCCTTTGTCGCCATCTGTTTCTCCTGAACCTTCCCCGCCATCTCGAAATCCCCGCCGCGTTGCCGCGCTCTAAAAACATGGACCGGCAGCCAATGACGCCGTGCCAACCCATGGCTAAAAGGGCCGCGCCGTCACGGCGCCGCCCCGAATCAG
>DASRRM010000092.1:0-41434 GCA_035695715.1 Tepidisphaeraceae bacterium | reverse complement strand
AAGCCGACGGATCGATGCAGATCATAGATGGCGGCCGGCGAGTCAGCTTCCACCCCTGGACGGCTCCGCCGAAGGTTCGCAAACCGATCGTGAACAACAAGCGGCACAAGCCCGGGCCGCACCAGCAACTGCACCTCCCGGACTCCAAGCCGCCGCGCGAAAAATGAAAAAATCGGCCGCGCCATGGTGACATTTTTACTGCGTTCAAACAGGTGACATTTTCACTGCGTTACAACAAAACCCGCCGACGGCGTCGTGCCAGCAAGCCGGCAATGCCCAAACCGAGGATTGCAAATGACGCCGGCTCGGGAACCACGTAATCGTAACCCAGGACATCCATCGCTTCGAAATCCACCGGCGTCAGATCGTTGGTGACGCTGGGCTGGGCGAAGGCGTTGTACGAGTCGTTGCTGCCGGCGGCCCAATCCTGCGGGTCGCTTCCGTTGCCGTTGGCGAAGTTAAATGACTTGAGATTCGTTACGCCACTGTCGAGCGAAAAATATGCCCCGGCTTCGTCGACGACCGAGCGCGTGTTGACGCCTTTGTAGCGGAACAGGTCGTACGCAGTGTTGGAAGGCCCGATCCCGATGAGGTTCTGCTGCAGCCCCGGCAGCCGGCCCATCATCTCGGAAATCTCGTGCTCGCAGGAACCGACAAAGTCGTATTCCCCAGACACCGCCCGCGTGGCAGGCGTAAGCCCGAACGTCCAGGGGAACGAGGCGCCAAACGTCGCGATTCCATCGCTGCCGGTGCCGTCGGCGGGCGACAGCCCCAATGCCTTGGCTTCGGGGCTGGTAATGAAGTAATTGACCGTCGGAAGTGGATTGGTGGCAGGAACCTCCTGAAGTGAAAGCGCGTCATTGGCAGTCTTGGCGTCAGCGATCAGCGCGTTGCGAAGGTTCGCATAGGTGACTGATTGATAATTCGGGCTGTTGCTGGCGAACGTCTGGCCGGCATTCGCGGTCATGGTGATGTTGATCGTAATGTTGTCAGCATAATGAAGACTGTACTGGCTTTCGGCGTACATGAACGCCGCCTCCGCCGCCGGCGCATTGGCGCCGAAGTTGGCCGACACCGACGGATCGATCGTCGTGACAAAAGTAACATTCGCATCCGCCGCCCGGCTGACAAGCAAGCCTGCGCCGGCAACGATTGTCACCAGAAGCAGCCTTCGGGCGCGTCGCGAAGCCGACAGCGATCCAGGCAGTCGATTCGGCGTGAAACCGGGAGTTGACAGCTTTGCGAATTTGGCGTCGGCGTTCAAAGTATCCTCCTGGTAAGAGCGAGGCAGAAAGGTTCGGACGAAATGTACCGTCAGCTTATTTCGATTTGCTACAATCTTTTTATCTCGTGCAAAGAATTTTCGTTGAAAGATTTTGGCTTGAAAACCCAGTGGATTTGTAACTTTTGATATTTCCGCGCCAACGGACGATGTCTCGCACTGGTTACCTGATTCGGCTACATTTCCCAAACAACCATGACCACAGAAGCACCAAGCAAGAAAAATTACAAAGACACGCTGAACCTTCCGCAAACCACCTTTGCAATGCAGGCTCAGCTCGTGCAGAGCGAGCCGGCCCGGCTGAAGAAATGGCAGGAGGCCGACCTGTATGCGCAAACCCTCGCCGCGCGGGCCGACAGCGCCAAGGGCAAATGGGTGTTGCACGATGGGCCGCCCTTTGCCAATGGGGACATTCATATCGGGCACCTGATCAACAAGACGCTTAAAGATGTGATCATCCGCTTCCGCACGATGGAGGGATATCAAACGCCCTATGTGCCGGGCTGGGATTGCCACGGCTTGCCGATCGAGCACAAGATTCAGGAGGAGATCAAGAAGGAGGGAAAAAACATCCGCGAGATGAGCGTGCTGGATGTGCGCAAGCGCTGCTTCGCCTACGCGGATAAATACGCCGCCGTGCAGAGCGAACAATTTCAACGCCTGGGGATCCTGGGCGATTGGGCCAACCCGTATTTGACCATGCGCCCGGCGTATGAAGCCGAGACGCTGGAGGTCTTTGCGCGTATCGTTGAGAAGGGATTGGTCTATCGGAAGCTTAAGCCGGTGCCGTGGTCGATCGCCAATCAGACCGCGCTGGCAGACGCGGAATTGGAATATGAGGATGTGGTTGACACGAGCGTGTATGTGGAATTCCCCGTGACGAGCGGGAAGCGCGCCGATGGCTCTGTGAGCTTCGGCAAGCCCGGTTCGCCGGTGAATTACAGCCTGATCGTCTGGACCACCACGCCATGGACATTACCGGCGAATCTGGCGATCGCCGTCGGCGCGGAGGTGGACTATAAGCTGGTGAAATATTCCCGCGGCGGCGCGGTGCGCCATGGCGTTGTCGCCGCCGACCTGGTCGAGAAAGTCTTCAAGGGCCGTCCGGGCGTTGAATCCTACGAAGTCGTCGATTCCGTCAGTGGCGACGGCCTGCTCGGCTTGGAATACAAGCACCCCTTCATCGACCGCATCGGCAAAGTCGTCTGTGCCGACTACGTCACCACCACCGACGGCACGGGCATGGTCCACACCGCCCCCGGCCACGGCGAAGACGACTACGAAACCGGTATCCGCGAAGGCCTGCCGGTCTATAGCCCCGTTCTCTACAACGGCCTGTTCGACGACACCGCCCCCGAGTGGCTGCGCGGAAAAAACGTCTTCAAAGCAAACCCGGAAATCGTGGCGCACCTGAACGAGCTTGGCGTTTTGTTCGCCGAGGAAAAGATCACGCACAGCTACCCGCACGACTGGCGCAGCAAAACGCCGATCATCTACCGCGCGACGGAGCAGTGGTTTGTGGCGATGGATAAGCCGTTTGCGACGGAGAACGATCCGCACGGCCTCAAGCCCAAGTCGCTTCGCGACCGCGCGGAGGTAGCGGTCGGCTTCGACATGGAGAAACCCCAAACAGCTGCACAGCGCGCCGCAATTGACGAGTATAAGAAGATCAATGCCGCGCACCTCGCCGAAATCGAGGAAGATTTACGCAGGGGGATCGAACGCCCACCCCTTCCCGGTGACGAAGTAAATAAAATCTTTGAGGAGCTTGCGCCAGAAGGTGATCTTCACCGTCATCAGGTGAGCTTTGTTCCCGCATGGGGTCGGAATCGCTTATTGGGAATGGTGGAATCCCGCCCCGATTGGTGCATCTCGCGCCAGCGCGCCTGGGGTTTGCCCATCCCGGTTTTCTATAACGACAAAGGCGAACCGTTGCTCACCCCCGCGTCGGTGCGCGCTGTCTCGAAGCGCTTCCGCGAAAAAGGAAGTGATGCATGGTTCACCGATTCGCCAGCGGAATTGCTTGGCCCCGAGTTCGTCTACCCGGCTGGATTTGAAGCCGACAAGTTGCGCAAGGAAAAAGACATCTTCGATGTCTGGTTTGAATCGGGAAGCTCCTGGCGGTCGGTGCTCCAATGCCGACCCAATCTGCATTTCCCGGCCGAGCTTTATCTGGAAGGCTCCGACCAGCATCGCGGATGGTTTCAACTTTCGCTGCTGCCGAGCCTCGGTGCGACTGGCCAGCCGCCATTCAAGCAGGTATTGACACACGGTTTCGTCGTGAAGCCCGACGGCACTAAAGTCAGCAAAAGCGACAAGGAATATGTGAAGGCGGTCGATGAAATCAACCGCCATGGGGCGGATGTTCTGCGCCTTTGGACGTGCAGCGTCGATTACCAAAATGACATTCCCGCCAGTCCCAAGGCCCTGCAGGAATTTGGCGATAAGTACCGCAAAATCCGCAATACGCTGCGCTATCTGCTGTCGAACCTCTATGACTTCAACCCGGCAACCGATTCAGTTCCCGCGCCGATGAGCAGCCTGGAAGGATGGGTGCTGGATCAACTGGATACGGTGATTGCGGACGTGAAGAAGGCGTACGATGAATATCAGCTCCATCGCGCTTTCAGGTTGCTGCATGATTTCTGCTCGGTGCAGATCAGTGCCGTGTATGGCAATGCCATGAAAGACAGGCTTTACTGCGAAGCGCCAACCGCCCCACTGCGCCGTCGCAGCCAGACGGCCATGCACCGCATTGTTTTGGCGCTGACCAAGCTGCTGGCGCCGATGCTGGTCTATACCGCCGACGAGGCGTGGGAAAAGATCGAGCATAAGCCGGCCGAAGATGCGAAGCTGAGTAGCGTGCATCTGGCGTTGCTTCCCGAGCCGCTCGGGTTGCATGTGAGCGATGAGCAGCGCAAGGAATGGGACTTGCTCATGGAACTGCGCAACCAGGGAACGCTGCAATTGGACGCGTTAAAGAAGAGTGCCGGGTTGAACAAAGCGTCGGAAGCCGAGGCGATTTACGAGATCGGCGACGAGAAGTTTCGCAAGGCGCTCGAGGCGTATGGCGTCGATCTGGAAGACCTCGTCGGCGCGGGATTTCATTCCTTCGCCGATGCGCCAAAGGACGCGCCCCCGGCGGTAAAAATCGTGGATCGCCGCGAGACGTACAAGGCGTGCGCAAGAAGCTGGAAGCGCCGCCCGGACGTGGGAACCGATCCGGATTATCCGGATTTATCGCTGCGCGATGCAAAGGCGCTGCGGGCGCTCGGGAAGTAGGATGGGAAGTGCGCCGCGCTCCCGCTAAAGCCCACCGTGCTTGCACGGTGGGTTGCCCCGGTCGTTTGCGACGGAGCTTGCGCGAAATCCGGTTTCCCACCGTGCAAGCACGGTGGGCGTTAACCTAAGTGACGTTGCGCGATTCGGCGCTTCCATCTTCGTAGGGTCCGCACCGCGGACCGTGGTTTCCGTCGACAATGTAATGGTCCGCGGTGCGGACCCTACGCGAGTCGCTTCGCGCGAAGTTGTGTGGTTTCTGGAACGAATGGATACGTCATCCTGAGGTACTCATCCGTTGGAAAAAACCAGACAGTTCCCGATCCCGCGCCACCCGCGCTAAGTTGTGAGAATCCCATGAACCCAATCAAACTCGCCGTCCTGGTCAGCGGATCGGGAACGACCCTGCAAAACATGATCGACCTCGTCGCCGCTAAACAGCTCGACGTGCAGCTTCGCCTGGTGATCGGCTCGCGGCCGGAAGTGCGGGGGTTGCAGCGGGCGGCGGCGGCGAAGATCATGAATTTTGCCGTCGCCCGCGCCGACTTCCACAATTGCGCCGCCTTCAGCAAGGCGGTTTTTTCGCTCTGTGATGACGCGGAAGTGGATCTGGTGTGCCTGGGCGGCTGGCTTTGCCTGCTGGAAATCCCGCCGAAATACCAGGGCCGGGTCATGAACATTCATCCCGCCCTTTTGCCCAGCTTCGGCGGCAAGGGTATGTACGGCATGCGCGTGCACCAGGCCGTCATCGCCCAGGGCTGCAAAGTCAGCGGTTGCACTGTCCATTTTGTCGACGCCGGTTATGACACCGGCCCAATCATTATCCAGCGCACCTGTCCCGTATTGGAAGACGACACCGCCGATACGCTGGCCCACCGCGTTTTCGAGGAGGAAAAGATCGCCTATCCCGAAGCGCTGCGGCTGTTTCAGGCAGGAAGACTGCGCGTCGAGGGAAAGCGCGTGTTTAGCGGTGGATGAATGGATGGCGAGATTGGGAGATGCGGAGATGGGGAGACACTGCCTGCATTCTCAGGTCTGACCCCTGACGCCTGCCCTCTGATCTCTGGCTTCTGATCTCTGACCTCTGACTTCTGAATTCTGACTTCTGGCTCCTGGCTCCTGACTCCTGACTTCTGTTCCTTTTCCCCGCCCCAACCATTTCTGATTTGCGAAGATTCGTGTAAATTTGTGGCTGTCCGTGTTATCTCGGGGTTTTTGCAAAAGTTCAGCGGAGATTCCTCATGCCACTCGACGATGTTCTTCTCGACTGTGAAGAGGCCATGGATAAAGCGGTGGAGCACCTCCGCAACGAATTGCGGGCCGTGCGAACCGGGCGGGCGACGCCGGCGCTGGTGGAGCATATCAAGGTCGAATATTACGGCTCACCCACGGACCTGCGCTCGATCGCATCCATCTCCGTCCCCGAGGCCACGCAGCTTCTGATCAAGCCATTCGCGTCGCAGGATATGAAGGCGATCGAGAAGGCTATTAACGACAGCAAGATCGGCCTGACGCCGCACAGCGACGGCAAGACGCTTCGCCTGATGCTGCCGCCCCTGTCACAAGAGCGGCGTCTGCAACTGGCCACGCAGGCCAAGGGCTACGCCGAGGAAGTGAAGGTGCGCATCCGCTCCGCCCGTCGCGACGCCAACAAGCTGGTCGACACCGAGGAAAAAGGCGGCGTTCTAACCGAAGATGAAGCCAAGAGCGGCAAAGAGCAAATCCAGGAACTGACCAAAACCTACGAAACCAAGGTGGACGAGATTTTGGAGCATAAGAAGAAAGAGATCATGGAGGTGTGAGGGGTGCGATGCGAGCAGTTGTCATGCCGTGTTCAGAGCGTTTTTCACGTTGTTGTAGCGGGCGATCGTCATCCTGAGTCTTCATGCGGCCTCGCCGCACCCGCTACGCATGAAACTCACGTAGGGCGGGCACTGCCCGCCGAGCACGGTGTTGGCGGGCAGTGCCCGCCCTTACATTTTTAGAGCAGGTATTGCGAAGGATCCGCTTCGCCTTCGCGTTCCGGCAAGATCCTTCGGAGTACCTCAGTCTCAGGATGACGATCGCGCGACCGCGCCACGCCATGAAAGGTGCTATTCCATCAGACCGACGCTCTGGTCCCTCGCGCCTTCGCGTCTCTTTTCGGCGGCAACCGATTTACAAATGGAACGCTGATGAACAAAGAAACGTCATTCGTTGTGATTACGGCACTCTGTGCGATGGTCGCATGTGGCTGTACCCGCAATCCTCCAGCCGCACCGATCACTCAATTGGACTTCGTGAGCGTAGAGCGCGGCACCGACGCGCACGTTGCCATGGGGGTCGACGGAGTCGTCAAAATCCAGTTAGCCAGAGACCAAAACTCGGATCACCATGTGCCGGAGGAAGTTTTCAATACACAGGCAAAACCAGAGGAGATCGCTCCGCTATTTTCCGAGGCACTTGCGTTGTTAAACGTATATAAACCGGCTGCTCGGACCAGTGGCCCGCAGGGCGATACCGTGACATTGCAGTTCAGGCAGGGTTCCAAAGTCACGCTCATCCCCCTCTCACAAAGAGAGCGATACAGCAAGCCGATTATGGGCGGCTTGATCCGAGGCATTCGGGTTTATAGCCGACTCGATTTGGCCCTGGCCATTTTTGAATGCGATTCCGCCAAGGCTCATGAGCGATTCGGCGAAAACGACCTGGCGGCTGGCAACCTTGACGTCGCTGAGGACGCTCTGCGCGAATGGGAGCAAACGCTCGTTGAGCTTTATCCCGAGGACGTTCCAGAGCCCGAAGTGATTACGCATCACTTCTCGATTCGCGGAAAGAGTTTCGACGTGAACGGGCTTCCAAGCCCCAGATATGCCCAGTCCACGCTGCATTTAGACGACAAAACAGCCCTCGAATTAGTTCACCTGGCGTGGGATGAATATATCAAATCATTTGCAACAATATCGAGAAAAGGAAACACCATCACGATCGGAGCCGGTGAAGATATATAAGCAAAAAGCCCGTCTGCGCGTCCGTGAAAGGCGTGAGGCGGGATCTTTATCGACCCGCCGCTCAAGAATGCCCGGTCGAAGGCACGCCGAATAACGCGAAGGGGACAGTCCCCTTCGACCTTAAAACGCTACCTCGAGGGCAGGGAACCACGAACGGTATTTTCAAGGTAGGGAACCCGCGAAGGGGACTGTCCCCTTCGGCTGAAAAAAACGCTATTTCCAAGGGCGGAGCACTTTCACTTGCTTTCGCGAATCATCCGCAGCCGCCGGCCACTGCGGTCCCAGGTGACCTCGTGCATGTAGGCTTCGATGAGGAGAATCCCGCGGCCGCTGCATTTGTGGAGGTTGGCTTCGTCGGTGGGGTCGGGGACGCTGGCGCGGTCGAAGCCAGGGCCTTCGTCCTCGACGGTGATCTCGGCACGGCGAGCGGTGAGGTGCGTCTCAACATGCACCTTCTTCTTCGGATCCATCCGGTTGCCATGCTTCATGGCGTTGATGAGCGCTTCTTCCAAAGCGATGCGCAGGGCGAAGAAGTTTTCCCCGTCGATTCCGAGATCGCGGGCGGCGTCGAGAATCTGCTTTTGGACGTCGTGGTAGGCGTGAAGCGATGAGGAAAAAAAGGTGAAGGCAAGCTTGCCATTGGGAACGGCGGGCGGCTCGTGGGAACCAACGCCCTTCCCGCCCGGCTGCCGCGAGCCGCCATCTGCGCGACGTTTCGACCCGCCGACTGCCATCCTGCTTCCAGAAGAACTGATAGGCCGACCTATTTCCCGTTGCTCATTCCATTGCGGTGTTTGGGAAACAACAAACGATCACGTAAAACTGGCCAGGGCCTCCGCCCGGGTGGGAAGAATCTTAAACAGCTTATTGAGCCGGGTGATGACAAACACCTCGAGAATCTGCGGCTTGATGTTGGTCAGGCGAAGCTGCCCGTTGCTTTCGCGGACCTTGTTATTGGCGTTGATGAGCATTCCCAGGGCCGCACTGCTGAGGTGATCGACCGCGCCAAAATCCAGGACCAGCTTTGGATGCGCGCGCTCGTCGATGATGACGCCGAGCGTCTGGCCGATGTCGGCGATGTTTGCCTCGTCGAGAATCCGGTTATTGGTGAACTCGACGACGCTCACGTCCTTCTGCTGGGAGACGGACAGAGGGGGGGTGGTTTCGGGCATGCCAGAATTCCTTCAAAAGATCATTCTCTTGTACCAGAAATTACGACCGGGGGAAATGGGTGTCAAGATGAAAGGGTTTAGCAGGGGTCCGTTTCGTTCGGACTCGTAAAGAGCCGCGCACGGAGGGTACTCCCGGAGTAAGCGGTTTCGAGGACTCGCTTATCCGTGTCATCTGTGAAATCCGTGGTCAAACTCTTTGGCGCGGGGCAGCGCATCAATCGCGAAATCGCAAGCGACTAGTTGACGGCACTGCGCGCCATTCGTTTGCCGGGAAGGCCGGGACGTCGCTTGCGACTTCGCGATTTATCCGGGTCACCGGGTCACGCGTGAATTCCAGCCAGCGGCCGCCGTTTCCATTTCAGCGCCGAGGCGATTAATGCGAAAATCGCCAGGAGCAGCAATGGCGCGGAAAGATCGTACCCCGCCCGCGTCGATCCCTCGGCATCGGCCAGCTTTTCGCGCCATCGCGGCGTTTGCGTAGTCCCGTGCGGATGCAAATCCACAACGGGATTAAACGCCCGCATCCGCCCCTGCTCCTTCGTCCGATAAAGCCCCGGCCACTGACCGGCGGCCGGCGCTTTCATCGCGGGGGCCAACTCCATGGGCTGCCAGTCCGGTTCAAATTTCGCCAGCGGATAACCGGCAAACCGTTCCTGGCCGGCCCCGACCCACGTGAAAACATTCGCCCAGAAGACGACGAAGTCCGGCGTTGCCGCCCACGCCGGGGAATCGAAGCCGACCCACACCTGCCGCGCCGCCTCGGCCCGCAATGCAACGATCACCTGCCCATCCATCGTCAGCAATGGCGTCCACCCACGCGGGGCCGGGCCGGCGGTTTGAACCTGCGCGGAAAATGCGGACCAGTTCACGTTCGCCGTCACAGGATGATTCGCCGCCGTCACCGCGCCGTGGGCAAGTGGCCCGGTTGCCGGCGGAATCCACACGGCCGGCTTCTCGCCGGGCAAATCCGCCTCGGCGTCCACCACGGCAACCGTCTGCGATTCATCCGATGGCTTGCGCGAATGCGAATAGACATCGATCATCCGCCGAAGCTCCGCCGACACCGGCGCACGCGGCTCAATTTTCGGATAACTCCCTTCGCGCACCAGCCAGGCGCGATCATCGGCAGGCTGATCGTCCTTTACATCGAGCGATGCCGCGATGATCGTATCGAATTTCGCGAAATCGAAGAAATAGTTTCTCTCGCCGCCCCGCGGCGGCAGATCAAGCGTCCGCGCGACCGACAGCGTGCCGCTTGTCACTTTCACGCTCGCTGATCGACGATCGGAATCATTGCGCAAGGTGAGCATCACCTGAGGCGACGGCGTTTCCCGCGCCGCCATTTTTGCGATGGCGATGTTGTCGATCATCCCGGCAGTTGAAAACTGAATCAGCCGGGGATCGTCGAATCCGAGTTGTCGATCACTGATGACCACGACCGCCCCGCCGCTGGTTGCGGCCAAGCGATCGCGCACGATTTCCTGCAAAGCCGCCTGGGTATCGAGTGCCGTTGGCGAATCCTTTTCCACGCGGGCGGCCCAGGAGCTTAGGTCGGCCGCCTGCACGCCGTCGGAAGGCACGGTCAGTAATTCCACGGGCGTTGCCGATGATTCGGCGTGCAGCAATTCCGCGCTGGCGGCTTTAGCCGCGGCAACAAACCGGAATTGGCCGCCGGTCATGGCCGACATGGACATCCCGCGATCGACGATGATAGTGATTGGCTTACCCGCCCCGCCCCGACCGGCGAAGGCCCGCGGCCTGCTTCCCGCCAGCAGCGCCAGGAGCATCGCCAGAATTGCCAAACCCAGAAAAATCGGCGGCGGCTGAAGCGCGCGTTTGGCCGGCTTCTGCAACGCCGGCCCCTTCCAAAGATCGAGAAACGCCACCGGCGTTTTCCGCCGCCGGCCCCAGAGCAGCCAAAGCACAACCCCGGCCCATGGGAGCAGAGCGAAAAGCCAGAAGGGGGATGTGAAGGTCATGTGGACGGATTTAAAATGACGGATTCACCGTCTCCTCGAACCGGAGAGAAGTCACGGTCGTGCGTGAACTGCTGGAAATTATATGCGACGGCCGTGACGACACCAACGCCGTTAGTAAACCCCGCCCCCTTGCGTTCCGATACAACCGATATAGTGCGTATTCCCCTCAAAGACACCTTTGTGCGCGCGTCGATCCGCAAGCGATTGTGGATGGGGGCGGGCGCTGTTGCCATTTTTATTGGAACATTGCTGGCGGCGTTGATTGTGACGCCGACCGATCCGCACGACCAGGGGAAAGTCGGGCTGGATTTTATCGCGTTTTATACTGCCGGGCGGTTTGTGAGCGAGGGGAAGTCGGCTGATCTTTACGACATCCGCGCGGTGCATCGGTTTCAGTTCGAGCTGGGGAAGGAAAACGGGGTTGATCTGGGGAGTGCGGTGGGGCCTTGGTGGAATCCGCCGTTTTATGCCTGGGTGTTTGTGCCGATCGCGAAGTTTCCCTATCGCGAGGCGATGAAAATCTGGATGCTGCTGAATGTGGCGTGCGCGGGGATTTCGGCGGCGTTTCTTTGCGCCATCGTGGCACGGGCGGCCCGCCCGTGTCTGGAGCCGGTAACCACAATCGACGACAAGTCAAAGTTTGGAAATAGCACGGGCCGGATGCCCGTGCCACTGGGGGGGTGGAAATCGTGGCTTCTCGCGCCAGTTTTGATGGTGCTTTCCACGCCATTCATTCATGCGCTGAGCCATGGGCAGAACACCTGCACATCGCTGCTGCTGGTCACGATGGTCGTGATGCTCTGGCGGAAAGATCGCGCGATCGCGGCGGGATTGGTGACCGGGCTGCTGTTCTATAAGCCGCAGTTGGGCACCGTGCTGACGGCGGTGTTGGTCCTGAGCCTCGGCTGGCGCACGCTCATCGGCATCGGAATCACGGGCATCCTTTTGCTGATCGCATCATTGCTGTTGCCCGGCTCATTGCATGATTTTCTCGTGCAGATGCCGCGAAATCTGCATTTTGTTCAGTGCGATGTGCCTTATCTGTGGGATCGGCATGTGACATACAAAGCCTTCTGGCGGCTGCTGCTGCAAGGGATGGATGCCGGCGAGCCGACGTGGGCTGTCACGATTCTTTCGAGCCTGTGCCAGTTGGCAGTTGGCGCGGGATTGCTATGGGCGGCACTTCGCGTGAAGAAATTCGCCAGTACACCGCAGCGGCCGATGTCGGATATTGTCGCCGATGCAAAATCGCGGCGCGATCGGCTGATTGCCGCGGCGATCGCGGCGACGCCATTGCTGATGCCGTTCTATTTCGATTATGACCAGCTTTTGCTGGCGATTCCGGCCGTGCTGTTTGCGGCGGATATTTTGCGCCGCGACCGCAGCGTGCCGATCAATCGCGGCGACGTCTGGCTGATGCGCATCTGGCCGGCGCAGTATGTCTGGCTGATGCTTAATTCCGACGTCGCCGGTGCGGCGCGAATTCATATCGGCTCGCTGCTTTCAGTTCGCAATCCGCTCTACCACATCAACCTTGGCGTGCTGTTATTGACCGGCGTTGCGGTATTGCTCATCGCGCGAACCGGCCGCCGGCGCGAGGCGGTTGCAATTGCCAGCCATGAATTTACCGACGTTGAGCATCGCCTAACGGCGGCTTAGAGCGTTATATCTCGCGATTTCTTGTTTTTGAGCAAGATTTCCTGAGACGACGACGTGGGCGCGTGTTTTGGTTGCGGCCACAGGCCGTCCTGAGGAGCAACTACTCTGAAAATGTAGGGCGGGCACTGTCCGCCAACACCGTGCTCGGCGGGCAGTGCCCGCCCTACGTGAGTTTTACGCGTAGCGGGTACGGCGCAGCTGCATGAGGACTCAGGATGACGGTCGCGCAGACGCGATATCAACGTGAAAAGTGCTCATAAGCCGTGAAAAACAATGTCTCTTTCCACGCCATTTCCGTTTCCACAGATCAGCGCCCCGCCGTCGCCGCGGCCGCGCGGCAAGTCGATTCGCAAGCGGATGTGGCAGACGGTCATTGCCTTGGGCGCGATCTGGATTTTGCTGATCGGCCAGGATATTCGCGAGCGGCTGAATGATCCCAGCCCCAAGCTGTCTCTCGGGCACGATCTGCTGCCATCGTATGCCGCCGGGTTGCTGGCACGGCAAGGCCGGCCGCGCGACATGTACGATCGCCAGGCGATATCGGAAGTCGAATTCCGCATCATCGAGCAGGCGCAACTGAACATTGATGGCCGCTACGGGCCGTGGCTTAATCCACCGTTTTATGCCTGGGCATTTGCGCCGCTGTCGATGCTCCCCTACCGCCAGGCGGCGGCGGTTTTTCTGGCGTTCAATCTGATTGCGTTTGCCATCAGCCTGGGGCTACTTTGGCGCATCATGTGGCATGGGCGGCCCGCCCGTGTTTTCTCTGCCGAAACATCCGCATCGCGGCTCGCACATCAAAACCATCATAACCCGCGCACGATTCTTCTCGCCCTTCTGCTGGTGCTTTTACCGCTTCCGCTCTGGCAGGTGATGGGCCATCAGCAAAACACGTTCATCTCATTGCTGCTCTTGACGCTGGGCATTTTCTACTGGCATCGGGGCAATGGATTTGTCGCGGGGCTGGTTGCCGGGCTGCTTTTTTTCAAGCCGCAACTGGCGGTGGCGTTCGCTGGGATTTTGGTGGTCGGCATGGGCTGGCGCGCGCTGGCGGGGCTGGCCGTCACGGGCACGGCCCTGCTGCTCGTGACGTTGCTGACGATGCCCGGCTGT
Organism: Tepidisphaeraceae bacterium; assembly: GCA_035695715.1. Lineage (GTDB taxonomy): Bacteria > Planctomycetota > Phycisphaerae > Tepidisphaerales > Tepidisphaeraceae > RYN-428. Next base: position 27,960 of record DASRRM010000092.1, on the reverse strand, counting down.
CTATCCGATTTCCTGCACCGCCTGCCGCCGATTCTTCATTGGCTGCAAGTTGAACTGCCTTACAATTGGGGCCGGCAGGTGACATTCCACAGCTTCTGGCGGCTGATCATTCAGGGACAGGTGCGCGGGGAAACGATTTTGTCCGTGAAAATCTTCGCCTGGAGCTGCTCGGCGGCGCTGGGCATTTTCCTCGCGGCCGCCGCGTGGAAATTTTTTAAGCATCGCGGCGATTCGGTCGCGCGCGATCGCCTGATTGCGGCGGCGATTGTGTCCATGCCGTTGCTGATGCCTTACTACATGGATTACGACCTGCTGCTATTGATCATTCCCGCGGCCCTGCTGGCACGGGAATGGATGGCGCATCCCGATACGATGACGACAGCCGACCGGCGGCTGGCATATCTATGGCTGGGGTATTGTCTGGAAAGCCATTTCAATCCGGGACTTGCCAGCGAATTTCATGCGGGGAAATGGGTCGTCAATCACCTTGCCGGGGTGGTTCACCTGAACCACATCGCGCAGATTCATCTCAATCTGGCAGTTCCCATCCTGCTGGGTTTGAGCCTATTGCATATCTGCCGATGCTTTCGCCGGACGGCTGTCCCAGCCATATTTGACGCACGTCCGATATCGGGATAAAATTTCCGGAATGAGTTACATCGGCAATTGGGCCTGAAAAACTTTAGTTTCAGGGCGATGGCTGATTTTTGGATGTGACATGGTGCATGGAGGCCCCAAGTCGGTAAGGTTTCGCCGACGCCATTACTTGGCGGGGGGTTGCGGCTTGATCGTTTTGCTCGGTCTTGCCGCCGCCAGTGGGCCGGCGGATGATGTATTCCAATCGCCGGCGGCCATGCCTCTGCTTTCGCTGGCGGAGCTTTCATCGTTTGAGATTTCTCCCCCTAAACCTGATCTTCCAGCCCCGTCGAATAAACCCGGCTCTTCGGAGTACCTCAGAACCGGCGTTAAGACGCCCGAAGCTGAAAACGCGCTGATTACGGGTAATTCCACCAAATCCGCCGGCGCGGAATTGCTGCACGATGTCCGGCCGATCCCGACTTCCACGACGGTGACAATTCCCGCCGCCGCCTTGATCTCCCGCCCCAAAATCCGCACCATCTGGGTGGAAGTGACGGCCTATTGCTCGTGCAAAAAATGCTGCGGACCCAACGCCAAGGGCCTCACCTCAAGCGGCCGCCCCATCACCTACAACGGCGGGCATTTCATCGCCGCCGATTTGAAGCTCCTTCCCTACGGCACCCGCGTCATCATCCCTGGATATAACAATAATAAGGCGGTGGAAGTCATCGATCGCGGCGGCGCAATTCGCGGCTATCACATCGACATCTTCATGCCAACCCACCAGCAAGCGGTTGATTGGGGGAAGAAACGGTTGCAGGTTGTGGTGGTGGAATAAGGTCGTGGCACGGGCGGCCCGCCCGTGGGTTGGGCCACGAGATCGGAATTGAAATCGAACCCGGTAAAAGTTCCAACCAACAGCAATGAACACCGGTTCTGAGGTACTCCGAAGAGCCGGGTCGCTCGCGCGAAGGATCCGGGTCTTCGGAGTACCTCAGACCCGGCGTCACAGGATGAAAGCACCGCTGCTTGCGAGTTGGCGCGTCGACGCCCATGGTACAACGCACGGGCTGGAAGCCCGTGCCACTGGTGCCACTGGGGGATTTGCAAATCTTCCCGTCTGCCACAACAATCGGGCGATCATAAAACTGACGACCCGACGATAACCGCAACTTCAATTCGCGCATGGCATCCCGACTCAACCAGATTGACGCTCCGCTGGCCAGGCTTCAGCATGTGCTGGCGGGGATTTCGCTGTCGGCGGCGATGAAGCCGGCGGTCGATCGCTGGCGCAGTGACGCTGCCGCGTTGCGGTTTCACCTTCGGCCGCGCGACGCAAGCCGGCCGCTGGTCGTGGCTGTTATCGGCGGCACGGGTACCGGTAAAAGCACGCTGGTCAACCGGCTCCTGGGAGCCGACGCGTCGGCCACCAGTTTTCGCCGGACCTTTACCTCCGGCGCGGTGGCCGTCGTGCGCGATCGCAACGACTTGAGCGGCGAATGGCTTGGCGTGGAACATGTCGTGGTGAATCCCGCCAATCTCCCGGCGCGCGGGCAGAATGGGGCGCTGGTGATCGTGCCGCGGTCGGCGATTGGCGATAAGCCGCTGGCGAATGAAAATCTACTGAAGCAATTGGTGCTGGTGGACACGCCGGATTTGGATGGCGATCACCCGGTGCATCATGCCGAGGCGGATCGGGCGTTTCGCTGGGCCGAGGCGCTGATATTTCTGGTGACGCCGGAGAAATATCAGATGACCGAGTTGCTGCCGTATTATCGCCTCTCGACGCGATATCAGATTCCGTCGCTGTTCGTGATGAACAAGTGCGAAGAGCAGACGGTGGCGGAGGACTATCGATCGCAATTGCCGGAGTTGCTGGGGGGAGTGGAGGACGCGGGGACGCGGGGACACGGTGACGCGGAGACGGTGGCGGATACGGGGACACGAAGACAAGGAGACCCGGAGACAAGAAATGATACTGGCGCTTCCGTCCCCGCGTCCCCGCGTCTGCGTGTCTCGGCGTCATCTTCCCCCCCGACCCGCGTCTACGTCATTCCGCGCGATGATGCCGCCTATGACGCCCCGGCGGAGGAAAACCTTGCCGCCCTGCGCACGGCCGCGGCTCAACTCAGCACTCAGCACTCAGCACTCACCACTTTCACTTCCCCAGGGCTCTCCAATCGCGCTGCCGACTTGATCGGCCGATTTGAAGACCAGATCGGCGCGCCGCTTCGGCAGGAGCGGCGCGATGCGGATCGGCTGATTGCCGCCCTGCACGACATGGAAACGCCCTCGCCCGGCGTCGATGTGAACCCTGTGACACAGGACCTGGAACGCCGGCTTCAGCAGCGCAGCGTGCTGTATCTGATCGGCCCGCAGCGCGTGCTGGATCGGGTTCGCCAGACGCCGGCCGCGCTGGTGCGACTCCCGCGGGCGGCTTGGGATTATGTCATGCGCGGCGAAATGAAGGGGACGTTGTTTCCCTCCGCCGAGACCGCGCCTCGGGAAGTTCCCGATTTCAAGGCGGTTCTGGGCGACCAGTTTTCCGTATTGCAAAGCCGGATCGACGATTTGCTGCGCACCAGCCCCGCGGCCCAGAAATGGATTGCCGCGGGGGGACAATCGTATGAGCAAGGCCGCCTATCGGCCGATGCCGCCGCGAAGATTGCCGACGAGGAGCTGGCCGAGCTTCGCGGGTGGCTGGAAAAACGCTGGAACGCCACCCCGCGCGATACCCGGGTCGTCCATTCGCTGATCAAATTCCTGCCCGGCGGAAAAAAGCTGACCGGCATCGCCGAGTCGGCTCCCTATCTGCTCGTCATCGGCCTGATCGCCACTCACGCCTTCTTCGGCACCGACCTGCTGGTTTTGGGCGGCTATACGGTCGCCACCTGGCTGACCGAGCGTCTGAGCAACGAAGTAGCCGCCCGCACGCGCACGGCCAACACGCGCATCGCCGACCGTTTCACCAAACTGGCGCATGAGCAGATCGAGAAGATGTGCGCGTGGATCGATCAGCAGGCTGCCCCGGCGCGGGCGTTGGATCAGATGGAACGGGCGGCAGGTGAGTTGGCTGGGGCGGTGGGGATGAGCGAGGCTTGATGTTTGATTCGCGAAGCCGCAAGCGGCTGACCATTTCGACTTTATTATCCGCTGCGGTAGCATGTCGCCATGAGTCCCGCGCTTGAACAACTGGTCCGCGAAGCGATGGAAGTGACTGGATCCGCCCGGCCCGATTTGCTGGAGGAGGATTCCCCTGTCCTGACCGAAACCGCACTCGACGGCGGCGATTCGGAAATGTATTTCGTCGGATTGATCGGCGGAAAAGATGTCGGGAAAAGCGCGCTCATCAACGCATTGGTCGGCAAGCCCATCACCGCCGTCACCTCGCACGGGGCCGGCACTGAAATCGTCATCGCCTATGCCCATTCCGCGCAGGAGCAGCCGCTGCGCACGCTGCTGGAGCGCGAAGTGCCGGGGCAATATCGCATCGTCCGGCACGATCTTCCGCACCTCACGCGCCAGATTTTGCTTGATCTGCCGGACATCGACAGCCGCTATGCATCGCACCTGACCGTCACGCGCACGATGCTTCGGCAGATGCTGTATCCGATCTGGGTGAGCAGCATTGAGAAGTACGCCGACCAGCAGCCGCAGGAAATGCTCGAGCGCGTGGCCGAGGGAAACACGCCGGCCAACTTTATCTTCTGCATGAACAAGGTGGACCAGCTTGGCAGTACGACGTCTGCCGAGCCGAAGGGGGAATTTCGCGGAAATGGAGCGGTCTCAAAGGAAGACGAGGATGCCGCCGCCCTGGATCCGCAGCGCAAGATTGCGATGCCCTGGGGACTGGATCCGGAGGATGACCCGGCGGTGCGGGAAAAGGCGCACGCGCTCAAGGCCGGGCTGTCGTCGATCCTGGAGCCAAAGGTCGACCGGTATGACGGCACGCCGATGGAGCAGCTTCGGGCGGATTATGCGGGCCGGATCGCGGCGACCTTAAAGCTCGACGCCCCGCCGCGCGTTTTCCTCATCAGCGCCAAGACGCCGACGGCATTCGAGCTGCCGGCGCTTCGGCAGATCGTGCTGCGCGAAAAGTCCGCCGAGGCCATCCGCGAGGCCAAGCGGCTCGCCGCCGAACGGCAGGACAACGCGCTGCGAAGCTGGCTCGACCAGCAGCAGTTGCCCCTGCGCGCAGAGCGCCTTGGCCGCCTGCAGCAAAACGCGCAGGAGCTTATTGCCGAGCGCGTGGCGGGGCCGGTGCTGGAGCGCATCATCCCGCGCCTGCTAGACGATCCGTCAACCCGGTCGGCAATGACGGATGAAATCCTGACCGATCGCGTGACGCGCTGGCCAATCGTCAGTCTCGTTCACACTTTGCTTCAGCCGCTGTTCATTCTTTTACGCAGTGCGATTTCGCGCGGGGCAGCGCCGATGCAGGGACCGGAGGCCATGGTCGATGCCATCATCCGCGAATCCGGCGAATCAGTTGCCGGGCGGGTGCAGTCGGCGTTTGCGTCGCTGCGACAGGCGCAGCCCGTGGTCGCGTCGCTCTATGAGAAAAACAAGCTCTGGGAGGACATGCCCGCCGACATTGCCGCGCGAAGCCTCCGCGTGGCCCTGACCGAAACCGTTCGCCGCCAGCGCACGGCGGCGCGCGAATACCTGACCGGCCCCGCCGCCACGGCCGGTGCGCCGCTTCGCTGGCTGCTGACGATTGGCGCGCTGATCTGGTTTCCGTTCATTCAGCCGGTGCTGGCGTTGATGCTCGGCAGCCCCGGAGGCTCGTTCTGGCAAATTCCCTGGGGACAGATCTTTCGCATGATCGTGCTGGTGTTCGGCGTGGATTATCTCTGGAAAAGCGCCGGCTTCCTGATCGTCTATTATGCGATTCTCTGGCTCGCCCTGCGCTGGAACACGCAGCGGAAAGTCTCCCGGCTCATTTCGCGCTGGCGCGCCATGGATTTTCCCGATCCAACGCTGAACCTCGCCACGCAAACCGTCCAGTGGATGGATAACTTGATCGCCCCGATCTCCGCGGCACACGACCGGATGCGCGTCCTCGCCGACCGCGCCATCGCCGTGCGGCCCCCCGAAGCACAGGCGACGGCAAGTTAATTCGGCAAAAATAAGTGTCAGCCAGCGAAATCATCGGTACGATTATTAGCGACACGCGAAACACCTCATCAGATCGAGCGCCGCCCGTGGATGAAGCGGGACTGGACTTCAATGGCAGACCAATTTCCGTCGTGGACTGACAAGCCGCTTGACGACAAAGACAATGCGTCTGGCGACGCCTGGCCCAACGACGTGCCCGATGGGCTGCTGGACATCACCGATCGCAAGCGCGCCGAAGAATCGCTGCGCGAAAGCGAGTTGCGGCTGCGGGCGCTGGTGGATGTCGTTCCCAACCTGCTGTGGCAAAGCCAGAGCGATGGCAGCGCCACCTGGTACAATTGGCGCTGGATGGAATACACCAGGCAGACTTTGGAGCAGGCCCGTGGCTGGGGATGGACCGCCGCCATCCACCCCGACGATCGCGAGACATCGGTCAGGCGATACAAGGAGGCGGCTGAATCCGGCAAGCCGCTGCGGCATGAGCACCGCATCCGCCGGGCCGACGGCGTTTACCGCTGGTTTCTGGTTCGCGCCGAGCCGTTGCGGGATGAGACGGGCCGGATTCTCGCCTGGTTTGGCAGCGCGACGGACATTCATGAGGGACGCATTGCGCTGGATTTGTCCAGGCAGAATGAGGGACTGCAGCGCCATGCGCAGGCGGTGGCGGAAGAAGCCAACCGGATGAAGGATGAATTCCTCGCCACGCTCAGCCACGAGCTGCGCACGCCGCTGGGCTCGATCTTGCTCTGGACGCAATTGCTGCTTTCCAAGCCGCAATCGGCGCCGTTCGTTGAGGAATTGCATTCGATCCTGGCCAGCGCCCGGGCACAGCAAACGCTGATCGACGATCTGCTGGACATGTCAAGAATCACCAGCGGCACGCTCCGGATGCGCATGCGGAACGTCGATCTGGTTGCCACCCTTCACCAGGCGATTGACGAGGCCAGGGGAAGCGCCGACGAAAAGCAGCTCGATCTTCAGGAGATGCTGGACCCGGCGATTGGCTTGGTTCGGGCCGACCCCGATCGCGTCCGGCAAATCATTTTGAACCTGCTGAGCAATGCGGTGAAGTTCACGCCGGCCGGCGGGAAGATCGCGATTTCCGCCGGCCGGAGGGACGGCCATGTCGAAATCAAGGTGAGCGATTCGGGGATGGGCATCGCCGCGGAATTTCTGCCGCATATCTTCGAGCGCTTCCGGCAGGCCGATGCCACGCAGTCGCGCTCGGTTGGCGGGCTTGGACTTGGCATGGCGATCGTCAAACAGCTTGTGGAAATGCACGGCGGCACCATCGAGGCGCAAAGCGACGGGCCGAATCATGGCGCAACATTTACCGTCCGCCTGCCGCTGCTGAAGCAGTCGCCCGGGGACAACATCGGCGTCGAGGTGGGCAAAAGCGCTGAAAATGGGGACGGGGCTTTGGCGGGATTGATGGTGCTGCTTGTCGCGGATGACAGCGAAACGCGCAACGCGCTTACAGCGGTTCTTATGGATGCGGGGTTAAGGGTTGTGGCCGCCGCGAACGCCGATGCCGCCCTCGATGCGGTTCGTGAATCGAATCCCGATCTGATTGTGAGCGACGTCGGGTTGCCGGGGTCGGATGGATACGCGCTCATTCGAAATATTCGCGAGTATGAGGCCGCGAATAAACTGCCGCTCACTCCCGCACTGGTGTTGACTGCATTTGTCAGCGAGGCCAACCGCCGCAAGGCCATCGATTCCGGCTTTCAACTTCATTTAGCCAAGCCCATCGATCCGCCGCAGATTCTGTGTGCGTTGAATGAATTGGCCGCGATGTGCCGCTCAGGGAAGTTGGATGGAGGCGCAGTTTGAATTGACTATAGCACTTTTCAGGTTGGGCGTTTGCGCGACCGTCATCCTGAAAAACGCTCTAAGCCGCTACGAATACCAGCCGCCGGGCGGCTCAAAGCGGCAGCACGTTGTCGCAGCCGATGAGGGCGCGCTCGGCGGTTTCCAAATCGAGCCACTGAAATGACTGCCCGCAGGCGTCGGGCGCGACGAAGTAACCGATGCCCTCACGATAATCAGCAAGCACCCGCGCGGCCAGTTTTGCCGGGGATGTGGCGCTGTTGTACATCCTGGCGGCGAGCAACAGCAGCGTCCAATCCAGCTCCTGCAGCCGCTCGGCAAACCCTTCGTCCCTGAGGATCTGAATCGCCAGGTCGCGCGCTCGTTTTTGATTGACGGTCATGAATATCTCCATCCGTGTGGTATTACTCAAGTTTTATTTCAACGCGCGATGCCAGTTATTGCCATTGGCAAAATACGAACAATCGACTACGATATTCCTTGGTGCTCGCTCGGGATATTCGCACGGCGGTGATTGGCACATAGTGACAATGGTGCGCGGAATTTGGGGTCGAACCAACGGCGAGTTTGCAATGGAACACGACACCACCGTTTTGCTGGTCGATGATCATTCGGTCATGCGCGAGGGCCTTCGCAGCCTGCTCGAAGCCCAGGGCGGCTTCCATGTCATCGGCGAAGCGCGGACGGGCCGCGAAGCTGTGGAAAAAGTCAAAACTCTTGCGCCGGATGTGGTGGTGATGGACGTGCGGATGCCTGAGCTGAACGGCTTTGACGCGGCCCGCCAGGCCATTGGCGCCAAGCCAGGCCTGAAAGTCATTGCTCTGTCCGGCTTGAACGACGATGCCTCGGCTGTCGGGATGCTGAAGGCGGGCGCGGTGGGATATGTGACCAAGGACTGCGCGTTCGATGAATTGGTGATCGCGATCCGGACGGCTATCAGCAATAAGGTCTATTTCAGTCCCGAGGTCATCGCGCGCGCCGCCGCTCACACAGAGTCCGACAACAGCAAATCGGCGTTCTCGGAGCTGTCGCCGCGTGAACGCGAGGTATTGCAGCTTATTTCCGAAGGCAAGGCGACAAAGAATATCGCGATTGAGTTAAACGTCAGCGTCAAGACCGCCGAGACGCACCGGCGAAACATCATGGAAAAGCTGGGCATCGACAGCGTGGCCGAGCTGACCAAATACGCGATCCGCGAAGGCCTGACCGGCGTGTGATGTTTAAAAAGGGGACATTTCGATGGCATGGCGGCCTTCACTTCACCTCCTGCCAATTCCTTCCCCAGCCGACATCCACCTTCAGCGGCACGATCAGCTTCATCGCGTTTTGCATTTCCTCGCGAACCATTGCCGCTTCTGATTCTGCATGTTCCGCCGGCGTTTCAAAGACCAGCTCATCATGCACCTGTAACAGCATCCGGCTGGGGCGGTTTTCTTTTTTCAGGCGATTGTAAATCCGGATCATCGCGATCTTGATCAGGTCGGCCGCTGAACCTTGAACGACGCTGTTAATCGCCATCCGCTCGCTGGCGTTTCGTTGGCGCAGGACGGCGTTGTTAATGTCTGGGATCGGGCGGCGGCGGCCGAGGATGGTTTCCACGTAGCCATTGTCCTGCGCCTCCTGCACGCACTTTTTAAAGAAGACCGCGATGGCGGGAAAACGCTTGTGGTAGGCGGCAATGAGCGCGCCGGCGGATTTTACCGTCAGACCTTCGATTCGCCGGGAGAGGCCGAAGGCGCTGACGCCGTACACGATGCCGAAGTTGATGGTCTTGGCTTGTCCGCGCTGGTCGCGGGTTACTTCCTCCAGCGGCACGCCGAAAACTTCTGATGCGACGGTTCGATGAACGTCTTCATCCTGCTCGAAGGCTTTCACCAACGCCGGCTCTTTTGTGAAATGCGCCAACACGCGCAATTCGATCTGGCTGTAGTCGGCGGTGAGCAGCACATTTTTAGCCGGGTCGCCCGGCACAAACGCCAGGCGAATCCGGCGGCCTTCATCGGTGCGGATGGGGATGTTCTGCAAGTTCGGGTCGGACATGCTCAATCGGCCGGTTTCGGTGCCGGCCTGATTGAAGCTGCCGTGAATGCGATGGGTTTTTGGGTTTACATATTGTGTGAGATTATCGAGATAGGTGTTCTTCAGTTTCACCCATTCGCGATATTGCTGCACCAGCTTTGGCACTGGATGGAGATCAGAAAGCTTGTCGAGGACTTCGGTGTCGGTGCTGGGAATGCCGCCGGGCGTTTTTTTGATGACCTTCAGGCCCAGGCGAAGATGCAGCACATCCGCCAGTTGCTTGGGGGAATCGATGTTGAATTCGCCCCCGGCTTCGCGATGGATTCTCGTCGCCAGCTCTTCGATTCGGCTGCTCAAGACATCGCTTTGTTCTTTCAAGACGGCGGGGTCGACGGCAATGCCGTTGAATTCCATCTCGCACAGCACATCAATTAACGGCGTTTCAACCTCATCATTCAGCTTTCGCAGCGCAGGCACTTCATCGAGCCTGGTCTCGATCAGCTTTGCAAGCCGCAGGGCGATGTCGGCGTCTTCGGAGGCATAACAGGCGATGCGCGTCAGGTCGACGGTGTTCATGCTGGTGAGCGTTTTGCCTTTGCCGATCAAAGCGCTCGTCGGAATCTTGCGGAACTTCAGCAGCGAAAGGGCGAGCCCGTCGATGCCATATTGCAACCGGCTGGAATCGACCAGCCACGCGCCGACCATCGAATCCATCGCCACGCCGCGTACGGTGACGCCGGCGTTTCGCATCACCAGGATGTCGTATTTAATATTGTGCCCGACCTTGGTGATGCTCGGGTCTTCCAGGATCGGCTTCAGCGCCGCCAGCGTCTTGTCGCAATGCAATATTTCCGATCCCGGCGGCCCGCAGACGGGAATGTAATATCCCGTCTCCGGCTGCCAACTGAAGCTCATGCCGACGAGATTGGAATTCATCGCGCCCAGCGCATCGGTTTCGGTGTCGAAGGCGAACTTCTTTTGCTTCTTCAACTCGGCTAGAAAATTGGCGAACTGCGCATCGGTTTGCACCAGCGTGTATTTGCAGGAAACGCTCGTGAGATAATCTTCGCCTGCTTCAGGTGCTGGCCGATCCACAGGCGTCTTCGCCCCGGCCGGTGTCTTCTTAAACATCGGCATCGCGCCGAAGAGACCCTCTTCGTAAACGATCGGCGAGCTTGACGAGGTACCCGCCGCCGTCGCCGCTTGCGCCTTCGCCTCCGGTCCAAGGCGATTCAGCAACGATGTGAAGCCGAGCGTTTTTGCGTAATGCCGAAGAACGTCCGTGTTCAATCCCGTGAATCGACAAGCCTCGGCGTCAAAGTCGATCTCGACATCGTCCTTCAGCGTCACCAGCTTTCGCGCCGTCGCCAGCCGGTCGGCATGCTTCTCGAAATTCTCGCGCATCTTCGGCGTCAAATCATCCAGATGCTGCAAAACCGCATCAGCCGACCCATATTTCTTCACCAGCTTCAATGCGGTCTTGTCGCCCACGCCGGGAATTCCCGGCACATTGTCGGTGGAATCGCCGATCAGCGTCTGAATCTCGATTGCCTCGGCGGGGGTGTAGCCGTGCTTTTCCTCCAGCTTTTTGACATCCAGGATTTCATCGCCGTTGGGGTCATACAGCTTGGTGCAGTCGTTCAAAATCTGGCGAAGGTCCTTGTCCTTGCTGACGATGAACAGCTCGTAATCCTGGTTGCAGAGCCGTTTGGCGAAGGTGGCGATCAGGTCATCCGCCTCAAACCCCGGCTTGGCGAAGATCGGCACGCCCGCCTCGCGCACGATCTGCATGATGCGCGCTTCCTGAGGCCGGAAATCGTCCGGCGGGGATTTCCGGTTGGCCTTATACGCGGGAAAAATCTCCTTCCGGAAAACCGTCTCATCCCCGCTGTCGATGACCATGCACAAATAGTCCGGCTTGCGATTCGCCGCCAGATTCATCAGCATCTGCGTAAAGACAAAGGTGGCGCGGGTGGGTTCGCCGGTCGGGCTGGTCAAATCGCGAAACGGCGCATAATAAGCGCGGTAAATCTGGGCGTGGCCGTCAATGATGTAGAAGGTTTTGCGCATCTGCTGGAATGATAAGACGGCGGAAGGGAGTTGTCAGTTGTCCGGACGACGATTGGCGACAGCCACATATCACCATCACGAGAAATCGAACAAGGGCTAAATCGCTTTCGTGACACGGCCGTCTCGGCCGTACTGGCGACTAGAAACTGCTCATGGCCAGCGCGGCGGTTTTAATACACCCGCCGCATGAAGTTGTACTGCTCCTGGAACTGACGGGGCCGTCATCCTGAGGTACTCCGAAGGATCTAGCTCGACCGCGCCTACTGGCCAGGTGCTTCGGAGCACCTCCCTTGAAAATGTAGGGCGGGCACTGCCCGCCAACTACGTCCTCGGCGGGCAGTGCCCGCCCTACGTGAGTTCCACGCGCAGCGGGTGCGGCGCAGCCGCATGAGCAATCAGGACGACGATCGCCCATACGTCGCGTGTGTCAGACTTAGTCCATCGCCAGCACGGGCGAGACGCCGGCGGGACGCCCGTGTCACGAAAATGGCAGAATTCCCGTCAGATGTCGGTTCTCATCAAGGGATCGCCCTACCGTTTAGTAGATTATTCATAGAGTGTTCGAACCGCGGCCGTTGCAGTGGACCGTGCCCGTTAATCCCCCCCATCGGGAAAAAACCGCCCGTCTTAACTCCCAACCTCTGACCGCCGACGCGCCGCGAATTCCTCCGCCGGTTATTCTTGACCAGCGAGGTATAAAAGAGGTAAATTAACGTACGCATTGGAATGGGTGAAAATCCCGTCGCAATGCACCGGCTGGCCGGGTGAAAGTGTCGCATCGGCAAGCCGCTGGATTTCTCACCTTGTGCCGGGGCAATTTCCTGCCTCGGCCTGTCGCGCAACGCAACTGGAGGTTCCCACCATGCCGCCCATCGCACCCAGCCCGCAAGGCTCACGCGCAACGCTGATTACTTCGCTGGTCATTTTCGTGATTCTGTTCGTCACGAGCACGATCATGGCGATTCACTTTTACACGCAATGGGAGGCGTCGGAGAAGGTTGTCGCCGATACCAAGAACGCTCTTAAAGATGCCGTCAATACCAACGTGATTTCCAATAACAAGGAAGTTGCTGAACTGATCAGCCAGTCAAAGGGACACGCCCCGCTCACCGGCATCGAATATGCCGTCCAGCAGAAGGACGATCTGGCGAAGCTGATTACCAGCAACCCCGCGGCCCAGACCGAGGCGGTGAAGGCTGACACGCTTCGCACGATGCAGGATGCCCGCACCCAGTTGAAAGAGGCCGGCCAGTCGGTGACGCTTGGCGATGATAATCTGCTGGCGAATATCAAATCGCTGACGACTCAGATCTCGGCGTTAGGTTCGGCGCTCAAGGAGTCGCAGAAGCAGACCGCCGACGCCAACATCGCCACTGCCAATGCGATCAAGGAGCGCGAGGCAGCGGTTACCGGCAAACAAAAGGATATTGACGACGCGGTGGCCCGTGCCACTGCCGCCGAGGCCAAGGACACTGAGCGCAACACCGCCGCCGCCGCCAGCGCCGCGGCCATCAAGGCCAGCACCGACCAACAGATCAAGGATGCCAACGCCGCCACGAGTAGCGCGCAGGCCGAGTTGGGCAAGGTGCAGCAGGAATTGAAGAAGCAGCTCGATCTCTACCAGAAACTGGTGAGCGTGCTCAATAAATATCGGCTGAATCCGACGCGGGCGCTCATGCAGCCGGCCGGCGTCATCACCCGCGTCCCGGGCAATAACACCGTGTTTATCAATCTCGGCGAAGGCCAGCAGATTTCGCCCGGCCTGACGTTTGAAGTTTACGACAAGCACAAGGGCCTTCCCTCGCTCACCACCCTGAACCCGGAGAACCCCGACGAGCTTCCCGCCGGCAAGGCTTCAATTGAAGTCATCCGCACGATCGGCAGCACCAGCGAATGCCGGATCATCAAGGTGGCCCCCGGCCAGCAGATCGTCGAAGGCGATCTGATCCTCAACCTGATCTATAACACGCATACGAAGTTCACGTTCGTCGTCTACGGCGACTTCGACCTGGCCGGCACCGGCCAGGCTACCGCCGGCGACGCCGACATTATCCGCCGGCTTATCACCCAATGGGGCGGGCGCGTTACGGACCAGGTGACGGTGGACACAGACTTTTTAGTGCTGGGTAAGGAGCCGCAAGTGCTGCCTCTGGAAGACAATCCCAACGCGATCCAACAGGAACGGCACGACAAGCAGCAGAAGGCCCTGGACGCCTTCATCGACCGCGAGTCGCATGCCATTCACCTAAACATCCCCATCCTGAACCAAAACCGGTTCCTCTATTTCGTCGGCTATTACGACCAGGCGAAACGGTAGCCGGACAGGTTAAAAAGCCAGAGTGAAGAACGCGGAGTGGGAAAGAGATTTCCCACTCCGCTTTTTTGTCCGTTCATGAATGTTTCGAGCCTGCAAAGATCAGTTCAACCCCATGTCGTTAGCCGCCGTATAGTTGTTCGATGAGGTTTGGTTTAGACGGATTACTGATTTCATGTTTTGTGCTGGGGATTGCGGCGCCGGTGCCTGTTGCGCGCGCGGATAATGCGCCGGTGGGGTTTGAGAAGGATATTCGCCCGCTGTTGGAAGATTATTGTTTTTCCTGCCACGGCCCGAAGAAGCAAAAGGGAGATATCAATCTTTCTACCTTCAAGGATGAGTCAGGCGTCGTTCGCGATCCGAAAACCTGGGGAGCGGTGCTCGAGCAGTTGAATGACTCGACCATGCCGCCGGCGAAGAAGAAGCAGCCGACCGCCGCCGAGCGGTTGAGAATGGTGGCCTATGTTCACGATGTCATGACGCACATCGACCCGGCCAAGCTGCCGAAGGATCCCGGGCGGGTGACCATCCATCGACTGAACCGGGTCGAATACAATTACACCCTGCGCGACTTGCTGGGGATTTATACGCATCCCGCCGACGCGTTCCCGGTCGACGCCGGGGGCGGCGGAGGGTTTGATAACAACGCCGACACATTGTTCATCCCGCCGATTCTGATGGAGCGGTATCTCAACGCTGCCGGGGAAGTGTTGCGCGAAGTTCCGGCCAGGTCCCTTATCACCATCAGGCCCAATGACAAAACCTCCTCGCGCGATGCAGCCCGGGAACTGCTCGGCAAATTTGCCTCCCGCGCCTTTCGGCGGCCTTCGCCGCCGGCGGAAGTGGAGAAATTCCTCGCCATTTTCGACGGGGCTGCCAAACGCGGGGAAAATTATGATGATGCGGTGCGGCTGGCGATGAAAGCCGTCCTGGTTTCGCCGGCGTTTTTGTTTCGCATCGAGGCGGATCACGATACGGCCGAGCCATATGCGATCAGCGATTATGAGCTGGCCAGCCGGCTGTCGTATTTCATCTGGTCGAGCACGCCGGACGATGAGTTGCTCGATCTGGCGGCCAAGGGAAAGCTGCACGAAGACGCCGTGTTAGAGCAACAAGCCCGGCGAATGCTGAAGGATCCCAAATCGCTGGCGTTGGCGGAGAATTTTGGCAGCCAGTGGCTCGGCTTTCGCAAGCTACAGACGACGGCCCAGCCCGACCGCGAGCGTTTTCCAAAATTCACCGCCGCCGTGCGCGATGCGATGTATCAGGAATCGGTTTTGTTCGTCGATTCGGTTTTTCGCGATGACAAAAGCCTGCTGACGCTGATCGATGCCGACTATACGTTTCTCAATGAGCCGCTGGCGCGGTTTTATGGCATTCCCAAAGTCTCCGGCGAAGAAATGCGTCGAGTTGATCTGGCCGACCCTAATCGCGGCGGAATTATTTCGCTCGGCAGCATTTTGACGGTGAACAGTTATCCCTTGCGGACAAGCCCGGTTTTGCGGGGACGATGGGTGCTGGATGCCATTTTGGGAACGCCCCCGCCACCGCCGCCGCCGGATGTGCCCAAGATTCCCGATGACGATCGCGCGCCAGATGGCCTGAGCCTGCGGCAACGGCTCGAACGCCATCGCAGCGATCCGAATTGCGCCGCATGCCATGCGCGAATGGACCCGATCGGGTTCGGGCTGGAAAACTTCGACCCCGTCGGCCGCTGGCGCACGACTTCGGCGGATAAGCCGATCGACTCGGCAGGCGTGCTGGTCAGCGGCGAAAAGTTCACCGGGCCGGCCGAACTGAAAAAAGTGCTGCTGATGAAGAAGGACCAGTTCGCGAAGAATTTGTCGGAAAAGCTGTTAGCATATGCCTTGGGCCGGGGTATTGAATATTACGACCAGCCAACCGTGCAGAAGATAACCGCCGAGCTGGCGAAGAATGATTATCGCTCGGGGACGCTGGTGGTCGAGATTGTGAAGAGCTATCCGTTTCGGTATCGGCGAAATGCGCCGGTGGTTGGAGACGGGGGAAAGTGATTGGTGCGAGCGGAAATTGCGAAGGCGCAAGCGACGTTTAGCGCCGGTCGGCGATGCGAAGATGCTATCGCGCCGAATGCCCGTTGGATGTCGCTTGCGATTTGGCGATTCGATCCGCGTGAACTGTGAAAGTCTGATGCAATGAACAAGTCCTGGAAAATCTCCCGCCGAACCATGCTACGCGGAATGGGTGTCGCCATGTCGCTTCCGTTGCTGGAAGCAATGGGTGAGCAAGCCGTCCTCGCCGCGCCGGGCGCGGCGCCTACTCAGCCCGGCAAATTCCCCGTGCGCATGGCAATGCTCTATATGCCCAACGGGGTCAACGAAAACGCCTGGACCCCCGCCGCCACCGGCCGGAATTTCGAGCTTTCGCCCACGCTTGCGCCGTTGAAAACGTTAAAGGATGACATTCTCATCCTCAGCGAATTGATGAACGCCGGCTCCGTCGGCGGCGATGGCCATTACGTCAAGACCGGCGGGTTCCTCACCGGAACCACCATCACCAAAACCACCGGCAAGGACCTTCGCAGCGGCGGCACTTCAGTCGACCAGCTTGTCGCCCAGCGCAGAGGCGGGGCAACGCCGCTGCCCTCACTCGAGCTCGGCATTGAGCCGGTGAATACCGGCATCGACACGAACGTCGGCTACACCGAACTGTATGGCGGCCACATCGCCTGGAGTTCGCCAACCACGCCGGTCGCCAAGGAAATCAACCCCCGCCTTGCCTTCGACCGCCTGTTCCGCACCGGCCAATCGGGAGACAAGCCCGAAGATGACCGCAGCGTGCTAGACCTGGTGGCGGGAGATGTCAGCAGCTTAAAAAGCAAGGTCGGCCAAAACGACCGCGCCAAGCTGGATGAATATCTGGAATCAGTGCGGGCCGTGGAAAGGCGGATTGAGTTTAATACCAAGCAGCGGGCCGATGAAAATCACATGTCGGCCGATGCGTTGTTGGAGATCGAAGCACTCGACAAGCGCGTGCAGATGTGGAGCAATCATCCGCAACGGCACAAGCTGAACAATATTCATGTCGGCGGCGATCACACCGATCACGTCCGGCTGATGCTGGATCTGATTGTTCTGGGCTTCTGGTCTGATTCCACGCGAGTGAGCACTTTCATGTTCGGCAACGCCGTCAGTCCGCGGAACTTTTCCTTCCTCGAAGGCGTTAAAGGCGGCCATCACGAAATCTCGCATCACAAGAATGAGAAGGAGGCATTGCGGATGTATCAACTGATCAATCAGTGGCACGTCACGCAGGCCGCCTACATGCTGGAAAAAATGCGCAGCATCAAGGAAGGGGATGGCAATCTCCTCGATCATTCGATGGTGCTTTTCGGCGCAGGAATGCGCGATGGCAACCGCCACGACCCGCACAACCTGCCGATCATGCTCGCCGGAAAAGCCGGCGGCACAATCAAGACCGGTCGCCACATCGCCTACCGGAAAAAAACGCCGTTGTGCAATCTGTATGTCGATTTGCTGGAGCGCGCCGGCGCGCCGGTGGGCCATTTCGGCGATAGTACGGAAAAGCTGCCGGGGCTGGACGACGCCGATTATGCCGGGAATGCTTGAGCGGAGCTTCCACTTCAATAAAGCACCGTCTTCTGTTTGCCATCAGCATCGTACACATTCACGTATCACTTCCTGCCGGGCTTGATGACGGTTGCCATTGCGATTAATCTCCCGTTGTTCCGCTCAAACTCATGCGCAATTCCCGGGATTACAATCCGCTCTACAAGCCAAAGCAGATGCTTGCCCTGATCAGCGAGATCACCGGCGAACCAGCCGAGTGCGTGGCAGAACGTCTCGAGCTCGAACGCAAATATCCCGGCCGCAATGTCGCCGACGATTTCCAAAACCATGGCGGCCCCCGTTACCAGTGGGGAAGCCATCTGGAATCATTTTATTCGCAGACGAATGCCTTCCTTTATGAACTGGTTGTATGGAATCGAAACGGGCTCAAACGCCGGATGCGCCGTTGGACGGCCCGCCACATCGCCCGCGCCAATCAGCCGATCGATCTGCTCAGCATCGGCGACGGCCTGGGATTCGATTGCGTCTATTTCGCCGACAAGGGCCACCGCGTGACTTACTTTGAATTGCCCGGCATCAGCGAGCGATTTGCCCGCCGGCTATTCGAGCTTAACGGCAGCAAAATCCCCGTGCTTACCGATCCCAACGCCATTCCCAAAGAAGCATTCGACGCCATCACCTGCTTTGATGTGTTGGAACATGTGCCCGATCCGCCCGCAATGGTGCGGACGCTGGCCTCCTACCTGCGCCCGGGCGGCGTGCTCTATGTCAGCGCACCGTTTTATATGATCCTGCCCTGGTATCCCACGCACCTGCGCGCCAATCGCCAGTACAGTGGTAGCATTTCTCTGTACGAGGAGGCCGGCCTGCAATTAATCGACGGGCATTTCACGTGGTATCCGCTGGCGTTTCAAAAGCCGCCCGTTTCCCAGACCCCGGGACTTGCCGCGAAAATCGCCCGCCTAACCGGCGCGGTGCAGAAAATGGGACGGATGGCGGCATGGCCCTTCAGCCCGATCCACCTCTTGCGGCGAATGGGCAATCGCAAAACGTGAGCCGGATGACGGCGCTTGCGTTGAACGCTCGTATTCGCGCAGCATTATTCAGCAGGTGGAAAAATCAAGCGGCACTCCCGCGCCGAGTGTGGCGCTTAATGGTGGCGAACGGCTTGCAGCAACGTCTGCCCCACCATTGCTTCAAGCCAGTCGCGACAAACAAAAGTTACACCCCCCGCGCCGGTTTTCAGTCAAAAAACCTTCTCTGCCCGCGCCCATTCGATGAATCGCCGCAGCCCCTCTTCCACATTGATCTTTGGGTCGTAGGCGAGCAGCTTCCGCGCTTTGCTGATGTCGGCATAGGTAATCAGCGGCTCACTCTCGGGGGTTGGCGCATCGATGATATTCGCCTTCTTGCCCAGAAGACTCTCCAGCGTTTTGACAAAGTCCAGGTTCTCAACCGGATTGCTGCAACCCAGGTTCAGCACTTCCCAATCCAATCCCTTGTCCAACGCCAGCATCATTCCCGTCACAATATCGTCGATGTAAGTCCAATCGCGCTTCAAATGCCCGGCGTTGTAAAGCTTCAGCGTTTCCCCGGCCAGGATCATTCGCGACCACTGCCATGGCATCATGTCCGGCCGGCCGTGCGGGCCATACACGTTGAAAAATCGCACGATGGTGATCGGCAATTTCCAAAGGTGATGGAACGAGTGAGCCATCAATTCCATCGCCCGCTTGCTGGCCGGGTATGGCGCCAGGGGACGGTCGGCGGTGGCGGTTTCCTTAAAAGGCACCGGCGTGTCCGATCCGTACAGTGAGCCGGTGCTTGCCATCACCATCCGCGGGCGGCCAAAATGCCGGGCGGCGTCCAACAGGTTCATCGACCCCTGCACATTGATCGTCCCATACACCAGCGGATGCTCCACGCTGTAACGAACCGCGGCCATCGCCGCCAGGTGGGCAATTCCGTCCGGCTTGTGAGCGGCAACGAGCGTGCGCAGACCGTCGGCGTCGCACAAATCCCCTTCCACAAACGTGAATTTTTGATCCGGCAATAAATCGGCGAGATGCCGCCGCTTGTGAACAATGGCGTAATAGTCGTTGAGGTTGTCAAGGCCGACAACACGATCGCCGCGCTGCAACAGCGCCTTGGAGAGTCGGCTGCCAATAAACCCAGCCGCCCCGGTCACCAGAAAAGTCTCACTCATTGTGACCGAGAGTCTAGGAGCATGGAGTTGGGGGTCAAGTCGAAGGTACGGCAGGTTGTCGTTCAGTCAGACGATCTCCAGCGTCGCCGGCATGATTTCGCTCAGCGGCGAGATCGCTTTTTCATCTGGCGCGCCGAGCTTCGCGATGATCGGCGTGGAAAAAGCCGCAATTACCATCATAGCGCCGAGCAACCCAAACGGCCCGAGATACGACAGCCGCTCGTGGGCGCGGTCGCCCATCGTGTCGACCCAGAATCCCATGACCCACGGGCTGAGTGCCGCGAATGTGCCGGCGATTGACAGGAACAATCCCACCACCCGCCCGCGCACATTGGCCGGCACGCGCTCGAGCATCCCGGCATCACTCATCGCATAGCTCCCAAGCTGCAATGCCTGAAACACGCAGAGCACAATAAGCAGCTCGAAGCGATTTGCCACGAACGGGACCGTGGCAATCGTGCCGCCGGCGATCACCAAAACAATCGCCAGGCCCGGCAAGCGCCGCCGGCCCGGGCTGAGCCACACCGCCAGCGGATTGACGACAACGCCAGTCAGCATCATGGTGCCGATAATCAGCCCGGTTTCCTTGGCATCGAGCTTCATGGCTTTTTGCAAGTAGATGCTGGCGAGGGTCAGGCAGGCCACGCCGGCAAAATCGCGGCAGCCCAGCACCGCCGCCGTCGCCACCACACCCCACCGCAACTTTTTGCCAAGAGCCGGCGGATCGATTCTTACCGAGCCGCCGCGATCAGCCTTCGGCCTGGCTTCTTTGGCGAATATCAGGAAGAGAATCCCGGCCACCAATCCCGCCGCCCCCAGCTCGAGGCATGGCCTTTGCCAGTTGGCCACCGATTGCCAGTGCCAATGAGCCGACTCGGCGCGCCAACCGGCATATTGCGGCCCGGCGAAGAATCCCAGCCCCGAGCCGATCCCCAGCAGCCCGATCGCCATGCCCGGCGATTTGGGAAAATGTTCCGGCACCAGCGCGTTGGCCGCGGGATGAAAAACCGTTCCGGCAATTCCCGCCAACACCGCCAGCGCGATCAGCACCTCATAACTTCGCGTCAATCCCATCAGGGCGATTGCCACCGCGTTCAGCACCAATCCCACCCCCAGCATGCGTTTTCGGCTGACGCGGTCGGCCATCACGCCCGCCGGGTAGCTTAGGATCATGTACACGGTGCCATAAACGGTGACGATGATTGCCGCCGGCTGAACGCCATGAAGGTGAAGATCAGCCTGCATCAGCAGATACAGCGGCACGAGCATCGCCGCGAAAGCGTGGGTAAAGGCGTGCAAAAGGGTTGAAAGCACCAGGGTGCTGACAGCCGAAACTCCTCCGGAACGAATCGCCATGGGGGCGGATTATAGGCAAAGGTGCGGATGGGGAATACATTTGCGGGGGTGAATGACGAATGAACCAGGAACTACTTATAGCACTTTTCACGTTGGTGGCGCGTCTGCATGACCGTCATCCTGAGGTACTCCGAAGGATCTTGCCGGTACGCGAAGGCGAGCCAGATCCTTCGGAGTACCTCAGCTCAGGATGACGATGCGCACGCTTCATCAACTTGAAAAACTTCAAGGAAGTAGGGATTAGGAACCACACAGGTCGCGATACTCACAGCGGAAAGGAGCCGCGCACGAAGGGTACTCCCGAAGTAAGCGGATTGCCCGGAATCCGCTTACTTCGGGAGTACCCTCCGTGGGCGGCTCCTTCCTGTGTACAACGATCGCTTGTCGCCTTTCCAGTGGACTTGATGCTATTATAATGTGCCTGATGGTGGGAGGCGGGCTTCGGAGCATTTTTATGACGGGGACAAAACCGTTTATCGCATTGCTCTCGCGGACTGGCCGTGCATTGGGGTTGCTGCGCCGCATCAGCCGACGACAGATCATCGGCGTGCTGGCGATTGGCGCGTTTTTCTGGGGGGCGGGAGATGGCAGGCCGCACGTGGCGATGGGCGCGGCGCATCGGCCCAAGCCCTGGTTCGACGCCAAGGGCGCTTTTGTCTTCCCCCTTGCCGAAGGCGCGCTGCCCGCCACCCGCGAGCAATTCAATCATTCGCTCACCCAGGCATGGAAAGCCCATCTCCGCTTTCCCGAGGGTGGCGACATCATTCAAACCGAAGGCGGAAGATATCCGGCTCTTGGCTCGCTGCTCATCCAACTCAGCGGCGGAATTGTCGACACCAAGCGCGAGGCGGAGAACAACGATCCGCCGCTCAAGCCCAGCGGCAAGGTTGAAGGGCGTGTGGCCGTCCGCCAGTTCGATCTTGACGCCCAGCCGCTCATTACCGACAAGGCCAAGATGAGCGTGCACATCGCCGCCACCGACGCCCGGCTCGACATAGAGCATGACGAGCATGGCCGGCCAATGATGATGCTGGCCGATGCCACTGAGGCATCCTTCCAGTTCGAGGCGACCAATGCCGACATGGAAAAAATGCTCGTGCAGGACCTGACGCTGGCGGGAAAGAAGTATGGCGTCAAGGTGAAAAAGGCGACGTTGAAATTGACTGCCGTCAACAACCGCTCGATCGACGTCGATCTGCATCTTTCCACGGTGGTGGCATTTGTTCCGGCGGGGATGCGCTTCGAGGCCCACGTCGAGATCGACAACGACATGTACGCCAGGCTCTCGCATTTGAAATGCGAAGGGGATGAGGCGCTGGGGCCGCTGATCTCCGGCCTGATCCGCCCCGGCCTGGCCAAGTACGAGGGAAAGAGCCGGCCGGTGTTCAGCTTCCCCACGGGCCAGTTGAAGTTGAAGGATGTGACGATCCAGGGCGGGGATGATGTAAAGATCGGCGCGAAGTTTTCGCGATGAGGCGGTCGTGGTGAGCAACGGCATGGGGATTTGACACGAAGGCGCGAAGGAAAACGAAGGGGACGAAGGAATCGGGTGAAATTCTCGTCGATTGGGTGTGGCCGTCTTTTTTGGCACGGTCATTCGTGACACGGGCGTCCCGCCCGTGCTTGGTGCTATTTATGCCGAAAGCATGAGGCACGGCCGAGACGGCCGAGACGGCCGTGTCACGCGTGTCACGACGGTGCCAAAAAAGACGGCCACACCCCGTCGATTCCTTGTCCTTTTCGTTCCTTGACGCTCAATAGACATCCGTGTCCAGGATCAACGTCGGATGGGCCTCTCTTATTTTGAGAACTGCCTCCCGACTTACCAGGGTGTCATGAATTCCGAGCATTCTCAAGGATTTCATAGCGGCGATATCGATTACTTCCTGGTCTGAGATGTGCGATCCTTCCAATCCAAGCCCCGAAAGTTGGGAAAATTTTTCGATCAGGCGCACATCATCTTCATTTAAGCACAGGTCGAAGAGTGAAAGGCCGACGACCCTCGCCTGAAGGATCGGCGACCGCAGGATTCGATCGAAATGAGTGCATCCAACAATCGATATCCTCTCCACGGATTCCTGCTTATCCAGCCAGGCCGCGATATCTGCATTCAAAATCGAGGATTTGAAGGTCACCCTTTTGATTGAGGCAGGAGCGGCATGCACTTCATCCCAGTCGACGTGGTCAAACGATCCATTCACGAAAACCAGATTCCCGCTGGTATCTGGCGCCCCCAACATCGTATTTACCTCTTCCGTAGAATAAGCATGTAGAAGGGACTCCGACAGAGGAATGGACTCGTGCGGGGCGAGAGAGGGAGCGGGCTGGGAAGGTGTGCACGATCCGCACAAGAGAAATATTTGTGAGGAAATAATCGCGCATAGCACTATTCTCAGATAACACAAAGTGGACATCGGTCGTTACCTAAAAAATCCACAAATCACCCAAGCAGGTCACTTGCCTGCAATAACTTAGAAGAGATGTCCTATTGCGCCAACATCGATCGATTTTGTCCATCTGTTCGCACCCGCCACAAACCGCCTGTTGGAATCCAGTAATAGATCCACTCTCCGTCGGGTGAGAAAATGGGGTCAAGATCGCGGGATTGATCGTGGGTTACCTGCCATGGCCTGCTACCGGCACCGGAAGCGATCCAGATGTCGTATGTGTACGGAACGGATTGGCCATCGCGGGCGGAGACGAAGGCGATCTCCAAACCATTTGGAGAAAAACACGGTTGACCATCGTATACACTCCGGGAGCTCGACGGGACAGCCACACGTTTGACGTCGCCTGCCAGCCCGTTTTCTGATATCCCGAGTGTCATTAACACATGTTGTGATTTAAACGTATCGCCCGAGCCGCTGCTGACGTCCGCCCCGAAAATAATATGGGCGCCGCTTGAATCGAAATAAGGCGCATCGACGCTGTAATATTGTTGAAAGGTCAGTTGCCGTGGAGAAGACCCATCCGAGTTCATAATCCAAATATCCCAGTCATACAAACGCATTTCGCCGAGCTTGAGCGAAGGAATGCTATATCGCTTATGGACCGACGCACCAGCGAATACGATTTTCTTGCCATCCGCGGAAAAGGAGGGCGTGCGCTCAACGCGCTCCCCAAAGGTCATCTGCCTGGGCTTTTGGCCGTCGGCTGCCATGAGGTAAATATGCCCGCCTTCGTCGTCGGCCGAATCAACATAGGCAATCGTTCGACCGTCCGGAGAAAATGATGGCGAGTATTTGAATGTGGGCCCGGAAGTCAAACGGTTCAGGGTCCGTCGATTATTATCGTAAGCCCAAAGGTTTGCGTCCACGCCCGGAGCGAACGCGATCCCGGACATTCTGCCGAAAACAACTTTCGATCCGTCCGAGGATACGGTGCATCTGTCAAATGCGTACATCGTATCCTTGTGTCCGACACAAGAAACACAGAGAGAAGAGGACATTGCTGTTATTAAAAGAATACGCCTAAACATGAAATCAGCGAAATATCGTCCGTGTAGCTCGATCACCGCTAACTCCGAAAACAAACTCGCCGGAAGCAAATGACGACACTCGCCACTTAACGCTACGTTGTCGATCAGTCAATCAGCAGATCCGTAGCTATATCAGGCGCTGATCGATCCAATACTTTCGCGCATCCAGGTAGAAAAAGTAGAAGTACGGCTGAAAGTATTCTCATGACAAATCGACCTTTCATATATCGCGACGGCTTTGTGGGGTCGACCATGGTAACACAGCCTACCAATGCGGCCACTCTTTCCGGGTGCCAGTTGTCGGAGACCAGGCTTGTATCATGGAGCCCTCTTCGCCATTCTTCACTGCCACAAGGACGCCGAGTAGCACGCCGTTTCGATCTTCGGCCAAAGCGCGCGATGAGAAGCCCCAATGCCACTGCAATGGATCCGATTCAACCCTGTTTGAAGGCAAGGAAAATCGGGGTTTGAGCGATTTGCCCGATGCTGCCGAAGCGCAATCCCATTCTTTGTAAATATTCTCAGTCTCACCGCCCCAAGCCGCGAGAACCGAGTCATGCGCGAGAAAGCGCAGAGCGGGGTTGCTCCCAGCATTTTCGTCAAGAATCTCAGCTTTCCCATTTGACAATGTAAGCATGCAAACCGTGCCGGACTCGTCGCACCAGGCAATTATGTTTCCATCATGAGAAACGACGATGCTGGCAGGCTGCGATCGCAATCGTGCCCCATAGAGTTTCTTGCCGATGTGTGTATCCCATACGGTGACGAACTTATCACTGTCAATTGCGGCGACCCTCTTCCCATCGCCTGAAATCCCAAGGCAGATTTTAGTTTCACGAAGGTCGGGACGCTTTGCCGCGTCATTGAGGAGAATCTCGCGCAGCATCTCCATATTTCCACAATCATAAATCTGAAGAATGTTTTGGGTGCTTCCGTCTTCCCCAATTGCAAGGGCTGCGACCGCAAACAATTTACCGTCCGCGGAGAACGCAAGACTCTTAATCGAACCGTGCGGTCGGGGCTGCAGAACGCTGAATTGAGCGCCGTCGACGGCGTGATGGAGCGAAACTGTTCCAAGTTCGTGACCTATCGCTATAATCGAGCCATCCGGCGAGAATGCGACGGCATGCACGCCAAGCCGCCCATACGTCCCCAGCCTCTCCTCCCTGACTGTTCCGATTCTGTCACGGGGTTTCCCCGTTACAATGTTCCAAAGGCGTACGCTGTCATCCGCCATGCCAGCTGCCAAAAGACGCCCGTCGGTGGAAACCGTCAAGCAATTAACCCAGTTGCCGCCCCAAATGAAGATCCCATCTTTCTGAGCGCGGTTAACAGGAGGGCATTTCGGGCCGTCGTCGGCGCGAGGACCGCATCCGCCGGACAGGATCAAAAGCAGAACTAGCGGAACTGATGCGATTTTCTGCATCGGATTGTCCTATCGTCAAAGGATCAGCTTCCCGGAACTACCGTAATGGAAATCTTGGGGTACTTTGTTGCCAGCACCTTCACTGCACTCTTCGACAGGTAGTCCGTAGACAATACGATCGTTCGAATCCTGCCCAGGTCGCAGAGCCGTTGTATCGCCTCTATGGACACATTCGTCTTTGTCAAATCAAGTTCCTCCAGACCCTTGCAACGGCCCAGGGCAGATAAACCGGCATCTGAAATTTTTGTGCCTGCAAGACGAAGGATTCGCAAATGCTGATTCTCTCCGAGTGCTACGAGGACGCTGTCGCCGATCTCGGTATAGCTTAGCGACAACTCTTCAATCTGACCCATCTTCCTGATCGTCGGTGCGAATGCGTTATCCAAATGACAATGCGGGGCTGAAAGTGAAACGAGTGAGCTTAATTTGTCGAGCGAGGCCGCAGCGGAAGAATCGAAGCCAACACACGATATAATTCGAAGCTTTTTCAGGGCAGTCATGTACGAGACTGCATCGATTATTTCTTTAGTCACCGTTGTGCCACATTCGAACTGAAGAACCTCAATGTTAGATCGCTTGACGAAGGCGCGAAAATCGCCGACTGGTAATTGTCCGTCTGAGAATGCCAAAGAGAGGAATCGGAGCTCCGGCAGCTCGGCTAACTTCGCAAATGTTGAAGCCGTCAGGGGATCTTCATCAACGTCCCCGAAGAACCAAACGCCGGTAACCCCTCCTGAGCCATCAGTTGCTACTCTAGCCGAACCGTTGACTTTCATTGCCGCAAGCCATGCTGGGACTTGTGCGGCGAACGATATTGTCGGGAAATTCGCAACAAGAAACAAAGCCAGAATCAACGTTAATAAGCGGTTGTTCATGGGGATCCTTTATCTTTGGCACCCCACGACCAAGCTGCAAGCGATGCGCTTTCGCCGTAACATAGTATTCCTCTTACTTATCTTCCGCTCGAATCAATTGTCCCGCGAAAGTCTCCACACTGCCGTATCGTCGGCTTCTATGCCCCCGGCGGCTATGAGTGTGCCCTCCGGGCTTAATGCCGATGCCATGCCAGGACTTTCGTAGCGGACAACTTCCAGCCGTTTTGCGCTTCTTGCATCCCAAACCATCCAAACGTGCTTTTTCGAAGTGGGCGTACCCCCTGCAGCAAGAAGGCGATCGCCATTGGCACTGAAGGCGACGGAATTGAAGTAGCGGAGGTCATCACCGCGTAAGGCGTTTGTCACAGGCTTTCCGGTCGCCGCGTCCCAGATTTGGATTGAACCTGTGGTAGCGGTCGCGAATTTAGCGCCACTCGGCGCATATGCTGCTTCGACAATGCTCCAGGGTGAATCGTGAGGCCAAACGTCCGCAGTCGCGATTTCTGTGCCTGTGGCGACATCAATGACGTGAGCTGACGATTGGCCGGCTGAAATCAAATACTTCCCGTCGGGACTAAACGTGGCGTAAAAACAAACGCCGATTTCGACCCTTTCGGGTGACTTCTCTGCTTTGCCGCTTTTTACGTCGAAGATGCGAATCGTGGACGCTGATAGCGTCATCAGTTTATCGCCGGCAGGATTAAATATGACCTGATCAACTTCGTTTTCACGGCGAATTGTCGCCAGTTTCTTGCCGGTAGCTGCTTCCCAAATTTGAGCGGTCCGGTCCTTGCTTCCGGAGACGACAAAGGTGCTGTCGCGACTAAACGCAGCGGAGAGGATGGGTCCATCATGTTTGCCGACCCAAAGCTGCCTTCCCCTGTCGGCGGCCCAAACGCGCAGGGCACCGTCGGCACCTGCCGTCAGGACGCGACGGCCGTCTGAACTGAGCGCCGCGATGTCGATCCTTCCAAGGTGGCGCATCGGATCGGCAAGCGGTTTGAACGTATGAGCATTCCAAATTCGTACAGAATCGCCGCCGGCGGTCAATAGGATCTTACCGTCGTCACTGAACGCGGCGATTGTCCCGCCCGAGCCGCGGAGGAGAAAGGCAGGAGCG
>DASRRM010000091.1:0-15822 GCA_035695715.1 Tepidisphaeraceae bacterium | reverse complement strand
TTTCATCGCGGATTTTCCACAAGTTCCTGTAGCCGGCCGGCCAGGACCGGTGGAAGGCGATCAGCCCAGGTTTTATCGATCAGGCCCAGTTCCAACATGTCAAGTAGATGCATGCGATCTTTTGTGCGAAAGGCAGTAAGCTTGATGCGAACCAGTGCTTCGAGCGTCAGCACGCGAAAATCCTTTGCCTGCTGCGATTCGGAGACATCGGGGTTGGCGGCAGCTTCATCGGGCCGGACCATTTCCGAGGCGAAAATAATATGCACCCCTTCGCGGGCCGATGCGCCTTCACCGTCGAGAAACAAATCGATTCCCGCCGAATGGCAGTAGACAAAGCCCGCCTTTTCCAGCGCGATGCGCACTTTTTCCAGATCGGCCCGGCGGATCAGAATATCAACGTCGCGCGTGTTGCGGACTGCTCCCTCGTCAACCTGCGCCACCCACGCCGCCACCGCGTTTCCGCCGGCGACGGCGTAGTCGATGCCCGCGGCGCTCAGGGCGGCGGTGGACTTCAATAATCGTTCGCGCACTTTTTCCACGGCTCGCACCATCCTGTCCAATGTGTCGTCGCGAAGCGTGACGCCGATCATTGGGATGAATATAACATCCGGTAAGGAACAAAGGGACAAAATATGCCGCAAAACATTGCCGAACGCGATTGGAAGATACTGCGCGATTTGCACGACGAGCTGATCGAACGCTCGCGGGAGCTGTCGCTGGAGAAGGTTTCGCGGCTGCTGGCCGACTCGAAAAAGACCAGCCGCGAGCGGTATGTCGACATCAAAGAATTGATGAAGGAGGAAGACGAGGACTTTGCCGTCGCGATCGATGATCTGCGGCGTTCGACGGCGCTGCTTAAGCTTGCCGCGATGGTTTACCGGAAGCTGCTCAGCGATGAGGAACTCTCGCGCTTCAGTCCAGAGACGCGGGTTGCGGTGGATAGGCTGATGGGCGCGTTTCGCGATTAGAGCGTTTCTCACACACCCGCCGCATGACCTTGTCCGTTGCGTACCCTCGGCTCATCGGTCGTCTCAGACCGGACATTCTTAGGAGCGTTTTTCAGGTTGATCGAGCGGGCAATCGTCATCCTGAGGTACTCCGAAGGATCTTGCTCCCCTTCGCGCACCGGCTAGATCCTTCGGAGTACCTCAGGATGACGGTCGCGCGAACGCGCCATCAACCTGGGAAACGCTAATAGGCGGCGGGCGTGTCAGGATGACGATTGCCCGCTTCACCAACCTGAAAAATGCTTGGAATAGCGAAACGTGAATGCTACACTTCCAGCATCTTATGACAGCGATTGCCGCTCATACTCAGTACACTCCGGACGACGTACTTCGCTTGGAAGACGAGGGTCTTTTTGAGTTGGTGGACGGAAAACTGGTGGAAAAGCCGATGAGCTCATTGGCAAATAAGACGGCGGGAATCGTCACGATTCAACTTGGGGTGTTTCTTCAGAAATCCGGCGGCGGCGATCTACTCCCCGAGCAGACTTTTCAATGCTTCCCCCACGATCGCGATCTCATTCGCCGGCCCGACGTCGCATTCATTTCCGCCGCCCGCTCGGCAGGCGTTCCCGATGAAGGGCACGTTCCCATTGCCCCGGACATTGCCATCGAAGTCGTCTCGCCGAACGACACAATCTACGAGCTCGATGAAAAGCTCGCCGATTATCGCATGGCCGGCGTGAAGGCCGTATGGGTGCTCAATCCCAATTCCCGCGTCCTGCGAATTCACCGTCTGGATCACACCTTTGCCGAGTTACAGGAAACCGACACGCTTTCAGACGAATCGATCCTTCCTGGATTTTCCATTCTGGTCAGGGACTTGCTGCCGCCACGAAGAAAGCCGGAATGATCCGGCACGCAGGATTTGAAGCCTCGACTGCTCAGGGGCTATAAGGTTGTGGCAAATGACAGGGCGACGGAGTTGACGGGGCATCGCCGGATGACAGTGTGGTTGTCTGTGATTGGAAGACCTTTTGACCCCTTTTCTTGGCCACATCTTTTCTTGGCCATCCCTTGAGGTCGCACTAATAATGAATCCATACAAGACATTTTCAGAAGTTCTGTTCACATGCGTTGACGGACCCAAGACCGATGTCGCCCAGACTTTCCTGGATGGTTTCAACGAGCCTAGCAACTCGAGCAAGCGCGATGCTTTTGGATCGCCTATAAAGCAGTATTTTGTCAAAGAGATCGATGGTCCCATCCCGTTTCCATACATGAATAAGGCCGAACGCAGCGCGCGTGTACCTCATCGTATCGTGTTCTGGGAGCCGCGTATTCGTCCACATACAACCGTCTTAACGGGAATATACGCTGACGGGCTCAACCATTCTGTTTTTCGACTCAGCGAAGACCGACCGTATGCGTGGGTGAACGTCAGGATGTACAGCAGTCCCGTTTACCCTGGTTGTTTCTTGGATTACTATGCAGATCGGAGAAAGACGGAACGGCGTCTTTTGGCAACGACAGACGAACGAGGATGGGACTTCGCACAAAAGGGACCTGTTCAGCCCTTCGAAAACACAGAGTATTATTCTCGCAGGCTGATAAAAGACCGGCTCAATCGAGAGATTATCACCGAGTATCTTGAAAAACTCGGATATCAGGTTATGGACGACAATTTCTGGGAACCGAACGGGCCGCCGATTCTTCTTTGGCAGGAGCGGCCGAACCCGCCCCCGTGGGCTGCGGAGACTCCGGTGCCTCATCCATCGCAGCAGATCGCGCCCCCTGCTCGCTCCTGGTAGTCCGAAAGCCACTGTTGAAAACCGAAAACGAAAAGGGGGGAAAACGAAAAGGGGGAAAACGGTATCAGGGGTCAAAAGGTGAACGGCCGGAAAAAACGACGAGGTCAACAGCTCTTTACCTCGCGGTGGATGCCCACTTGTTAAGAGTATTTCTCGTGTCCCTTGCGAAGCCATTTAGGCGCTGCAATCATACCCTATATGAGGATCAACATTGAAGCCGTCTACGAAAATGGGCTGCTCCGGCCGCTTTCCCCGCTTGCGTTACCCGAACATGCCCGAGTGCGTCTGACCGTCGATGACCCGAGCGATAATTCGCGGGCGGAATGGCTCGAACAGTCGCAACGGACTCTCGCGGCGGGTGTGGGACAACTCAGCGGATGACAAATTCAATGAATTGCTCACGCCATGATCCTGCTGATCCGAACGCGGCGAACACATAATCACCCAATTCCCGGCATCCTTTGCGATGGCATCGTCAAACTCGCGTTTCCCATCGATGCCACCGGATAGGAGCAATAGTCGGCGGCCCAGTAGCCGCTGGGGCGGAAGTTGCCGCTGGAGCCGACGCCGCCGAAGGGGAGGTGGCTGCTGCCGCCGGTGGTTTGGCGGTTCCAGTAGATCACGCCGGCGCGGATTTGGATGTGGAAGCGTTTCCACAGGTCGGCGTTGTCGCTGAACAGGCCGGCGGCAAGGCCGAAGGCGGTGTGGTTGGACTCGGCCAGGGCCGCGTCGAAATCGGGGACACGGATAAGTTGCAAAAGCGGGCCGAAGAACTCGGCGTCGGGGCGGGTGGGAATTGGGGTCACATCGATTATCGCGGGGGCGAGCATCGCCCGGCGTTCGCCGGCTACGGTCAGCTCGACCAGCGGCACGCCGCCGGCGGCGATTAGCTCGGCCTGGGCGGCGAAGAGCTTTTCGGCGGCGGCGTCGGAAATGACCGGGCCCATAAAAGGCTCGGGCGTTTGCGTGCAGGGGCCGACGCGGATGGTGCGCATCATTGCGATCAGGCGCTCGACGAAGGCAGAGCCGTGGGCATTGTCCGGCACGATCAATCGCCGGGCGCAACTGCAGCGCTGGCCGGAGGTGATGAAGGCGGACTGGATGGTGAGATAGGCGGCGGCGGCCAGATCTTTCGGTTCCCAGACCACCAGCGGATTGTTTCCGCCCATTTCCAGGGCGAGGATTTTCCACGGCTGCTCGAGTGTGGCGCGCTTAATGGCCAGGCCGGCGGTGGCGCTGCCGGTGAAGAGAATTCCGTCGATGCCGGGATGTTGGGCGAGCAGTTCGCCGACGTCGCGGCCGCCTTGCAGGAGATTGACGATGCCTGGCGGAATGCCGGCGTGATGGAACATCTCGGCGAGTTTTTCGCCGACGCCGGGCGTTAATTCGCTGGGCTTGAAGACGATGGTGTTGCCCGCCAACAGGGCCGGGACGATGTGGCCGTTGGGCAGATGGCCCGGCATGTTGAACGGCCCGAAGACCGCCATCACGCCCATCGGCTTATAGCGCGTGGCGGCGGTTGCGCCGGCCTGTTGGCGCTCGGTGGGCTTTCGCCGCTCGGCGTGGGCCGCGATGGAAATCGCCACCTTGGCGATCATCGCGTCGACTTCGCTGAGTGCTTCCCAGGTCGGCTTGCCGGTTTCGGCGCAGATTTCGGTTGCCATTTCCGTCTTTCGCGCGCGAAGCTCGTCGGCGAATCGGTTGAGCAGGGCGATGCGATTTTCCAACGGCGTTTCGGTCCACGCCGGCAGGGCCGCGCGGGCGGCGGCGATGGCGGCTTTCACATCGTGCTCGGTCGCGGCGCGCCCTTCCCAGACCGGCGTGCCGGTGGATGGGTCGGTGGAATGAAACCAATCGCCCTGTCCGGAAATCCAGTGGCCGGTGAGAAATGCCCTGCGTGAAGTGCTCATACCGGCTTTACCTCATCATTCCCGTGTAATGCGGCGCGCATGGGAATAAACCTGACCACATCCCCCACTTTCACCTGCAACGCCATCGCGGTTTCTGCAAGAATCCGCACGCCGGCGTTTTCTTCGACGACCTGCACCGGCCCTTTGCAGGCGCGAAATTCCTTGCGCGCCGCGGCGATGATCTGCACATCCAACGGCGGCAGTTCATCCACAATTTCCGCGATCGCCATCCGCCGGCTTTCGCGCACGGTGCGGATGTCTTCGCGCTGGCAACTGACCACCGGGCCGGCGTCGAAAATATCCACCATTCCATTTTCGCGGAATCCCTCTTCTTTCAATATTTCCAGCGCACCTTTGCTCTGCGGATGAACCTTGCCGACGGCCGCCTGGCCTTCGGGGGAAAGCAGCGGAATGTAAATGGGGTGAGTCGGCATCAGGTCGGCGATGAATTTCTTGTCGATCCCGCTGAGATAGTCGGCCTTGGGATAATCGGTTTGGAAAAAGTGCCGGCCGAGTGCTTCCCAGAAGGGGGAATGGCCCTTGTCGTCGATGATGCCGCGAAGCTCGGAGATGACCACGGGGTCAAAGCGCTTGGGGTGCTCGGCCATGAAAAGAAACCGCACGAGAGATAGCAGCCGGCCGTTGCCATGCTGGCGATAGTCGGGCGAAAGAAACAAGCTGCCCACTTCGCACGGGCCGTTATGATCGGCCACCAATTCCAGGAACCGCACTTCCTTGCGAACTCTCAACGCTTCGGATTCGGCGACGGCGGTTTCGATCTTATATGCATAAAACGGCTCAAAGCCGCCGACCTTGGAGACGATTCCGGTGGTGCCGACGGCTTTGCCGGTCTTCAAATCCTCCAGCACGAAGAGATATGAATCGCCGCGTGGCTTGCGGCCGAGGCGGGCAAAGCTTTCCTGCGATTCGACGATTTTTTGGTGGAGCAGTTCGCGATCCGGCGGGAGGGAAGTAAGCCCGAAGCCCGTGCCCGACACCAGCGCAAAAAGCTGGTCGAGGTCTTCGAGAGTAATCGGGCGAATAACGAGCAAGGCGAGTTCCTTTCAAACTTTTCCTAACAAAACGAGTTGAACGCCAAGACGCCAAAAACGCCAAGTTCGGAAAGAGAAGGAAAATTCATTTCACTCTTGGTGGCTTTGCTTGGCGTCCATGGCGTCTTGGCGTTCATTAAGGCTTTTTGCTCCGTTCCATCGCCAGTTTCAATACCAGCATTGTCGTTAATTTCGTGCGTTCTGTCAGGCTGTCGAGCAGGAGGAATTCTTCGGGGCTGTGAATTTTTCCGCCGCGCGGGCCCATGCTGTCGATGTTGGGCAGGCCGGCGGCGGCCAACTGGTTGCCATCGGAAACGCCGCCGCTTCGGCGATGGCCGATCGTCAAACCCAGCTCGCGCCCGCAGGAAATCGCCTCGTCGATTAACAGCCGGGTGGCATCATTCAGCGGCTTGGGCGGGCGATGAATTTTCCCGTGCAGCTCGACGCCGATGCCATCGCGTTTTTGCATCTCTTCGACAATCCGATCGATATCCTTCATTATATATTGCTGATCGTCGGTCGTTCTCACGCGAACATTGAATCGGCAGATCGCCAGATCGGGCACGACATTCACCGGCCCCCCGCCTTCAACTTTGCCGACGTTGATGGTGATGTTATCAGACGTGAGGCGCGACAAGGCGACGATCATTTCCGCCATGGCGTGGATGGCATTTCGTCCCGCCTGGGGATCGCGCCCGGCATGGGCGGATCGGCCATGGACGACAATTGTAAATGACCCCGATCCGCCGCGTTCGCTGACGAGATCTGATTCGCCGATGGCCGGCTCGAAGAGGAAGCCGACGTGGTTTCGCGGGGCGGCCTCGTCGAACAGGTGGGACGAGCCCGGCGAGCCGATTTCTTCATCCGGGTTGATCAGCACTTCCCAGCCAATTTTTTCGGCCAAGGCACTGCGCTCAATAGCCTCGACGGCGATCAGCATGATCGCCAATCCCCCCTTGGCATCGGCAACGCCCGGCCCGCGAAGCGTGTTGGCGTCGAGCAACTCGCATTTCTGAAATGCACTGTCCGCCGGGTAAACGGTGTCGCTGTGAA
Source organism: Tepidisphaeraceae bacterium (assembly GCA_035695715.1). Taxonomy (GTDB): domain Bacteria; phylum Planctomycetota; class Phycisphaerae; order Tepidisphaerales; family Tepidisphaeraceae; genus RYN-428. The sequence goes on along the minus strand of DASRRM010000091.1, from coordinate 9,052 downwards.
TGCAAAAGAAGACCTGGAATGGCGCGTCCGGACGCTTGCGAATCCGCAGGGCCTTGCCGAGCGGCGTGCGCATGATACGGCCGGTCGAATCGATATTCTCCTCTTCGGGCAGTGGGATTTCTTCGATCGTTCCGCCCAAGGGCTCCCACGCCGTGCGGAGGATTTGCAAGAACGCCGTCAGACCGGCGATATTATGGCTCCCGGTGTTGAGGTTGGCCCACTGCTCGACCATTTCGCGCATGCGGATATCCTGCGCGTCGATCCAGTCGAGAATGGGCTTCATGGGAGCATCCATCGGGAATTCGTACGAAGCTTAACCCGCCTTCTTTGGAAGCAAAGAGCGAATTCCATTTGCGACAAATTCGGACCGGGTCATGCCGAGGCGTTTGGCTTGCGCATCGGCCTGTTTGAGCAATCCCAATTCCACAGTAACCATCACGCGTTTTGCGCCTTGGCCCACCTTCGGCCGCCCACGACGCCGCGGCTGTTGGTGCAGGCGCTTGTCTTGAGCGGTAAGCGGCTTGAATTCATCCCAACCGCCAAACGGCTTATCGTACTTGCGGGTGGCGGCTGCCAACTCTTGTGTGTTCATTTGAGAAAAGGGCTTCTTGCCCACTTGCGCCTCCCGCGCCGAACATGACGCTTCTCGGCATGAGTTGTATAGATGAAAACTGGATTGTTTCAACCTTATACTCACGTCGCTTACGAATGTCGGGGCCGTGGCGACCGGTAATCCGGAGAAAGACGAGCCGCGCACGGAGTAAGCGGATCCCCGAAAACCGCTTACTACGGGAGTACCCTTCGTGCGCGGCTCCTTTTGCCTTGCGTTCGAAACGGACAAGATCATGCGGTGGGTGTGTTACAGCAGAGGATTCTTTCACCCTCCCGCAAACCGCGCCCAATCCACACGCCCGATCGCCGCGCGGATTCCATCCGGCAACATAGGCGGGGTCACCGGCTCGTCCGGCACCACTGTCAGCAATGGTACTTTACTCCATTTCTCCATCAGCCGCAGATTTGTTTCTTCCACTACGCTGGCGTTGTCGGCGGGATAGCGGTTGATGACCACCCCGGCGATGGGAATCCTCGCCTCGCGCAGGGCAGTGAGGGTCAGCAGCGTATGGTTGATGGTTCCCAGTCCGGGCCGGGCGACGACCACCGCGGCGAGGCCGAGCCATTGGATGACATCGCGCAGCAGGACCTTGCCGTCCATCGGCACCATCACCCCGCCAACACCTTCGACGATCATGACGTCGCTCTGGCTGGCGATTTCGCGCAGGGCGCGGTCGATCGATTCCCAGTCCAATTTTCGCCCGGCGCGCTCGGCGGCAACCGCCGGCGCCAGCGGCTCGGCAAAACGCTGCGGGCAAATAATGTCCAGTGGCGCGGCAGCATCGGCACAATGCGCCAAAAACTCCGCATCTTCACTGACCAAACCTTCGCGCACGCGCTTGCATCCTGTGGCCGCCGGCTTGCAGACGCCCACGCGAAATTGCCGCCGCTTGAACCAATCGGCAATTGCGGCGGCAACGACGGTCTTTCCCACTTCGGTGTCGGTGGCGGTGATGAACAGACCTGGGATCGCGATGGCTCGGAGCATGCCGCATTATAGCGCGATGGATTGTTATGGCGGAAGCGATCTGTCTACCAGGCGGCGTTGCGAGAATACCTGCGTGAGGCTATCCGGGTTGTGGTGCGCATTGGAACTGAGCCGCGCACGGAGGGTACTCCGGGTACTCCCGGAGTAAGCGGTGTTCGGGGAACCGCTTACTACGGGAGTACCCGGAGTACCCTTCGTGCGCGGCTCAGTAAACGTAGGGCGGACACTGCCCGCCAAATCGTGTTCGGCGGGCAGTGCCCGCCCTACGGGAATTTCATGCGCCGCGGGAGGGGACTTCGGCGAGCTCAGTCGAGCCGCGCAGCCGCATGAGGACTCGGGATGTGCGGCCGCGCTACCAACCCGTCGCTTTTCTCAGTCGACCGGTCCCAGCGCGCTCCAGATGATTTTTCCGGGCTGGTTGGCGTCGGAGTTGGGCGTATAGGGAAGCTGATCGGGGGGATATTGCACATCGGTCCACGAAAACCACTGGACGTGGGAGTCAGCAAAGAGCAGATGTCCGCCATGGCGATGACGGGCGGCGAAGCGCGTCCAATCCGCCTTGCTTTGTGCGACGTTGACGTTGCTGCCCTGGGCGTTGATTTTGTTCGTGTTCAGATAGACTGTGGGGTTTGCCTTGTTCCATGCCTGGACGGTCGGATCCATGTATTCGCCTGGGTTGGCGATTTTTTCGGTCATGATGACGACTTCGCTTGAGGGTTGGCAGTCGGTTATTTTAAGGGTGAGTTGATTGCCATATTTGGTGGTTGTGGCAAGCTTGGAATTCCAGACATACGACATATTGAACTTAAATTCGCCCGAATTTGACAGGCCCGATGAGCTCTTGATTGAGCCTGTCGAGTCGGTGCCAAACAGCAGATAGTAGTCTCCAAAAACGATGTCGTGTCCCCCGATCTCCGCAGCCGGGCCGGCAAGAGGACAGATGAAAATGCTTGCATTTCCGCCCGGATGGGGGAGCGGCGCGCCGTTGGCGTCTTCAACGAGGAGGTCGTAATAGCTCTTGTTGCTTACCAGGGGCGGAATGGCGTTGAACCAGATTCCCGGATCATCATAGCCGATGACGCCTCCCTTGGGGCTGAAGCTTTCGGTTGCCGAATTGCTTCCGTCGGGGCCTTTTTGTGGAAGCGCGCCATAAAACTGATTTGCATAGTTCTGCACGCCAACCCCCAGTTGCCGCATATTGCTCATGCAGATGGTTTCCAGGGCGGAGGTACGCGCCTTATTCAAGACCGGCAGGAGAATCCCAATTAGAATGGTGATGATCCCGATGACAACCAGCAATTCGACCAGTGTAAATGCGCCCGCGATCCGTTTACGGAACATGGGTATCTCCTTCATTCGACTTTATACAATGGGGAAATTGCTTCATGCCAAGACCCCGTTCGGCGCGTTTGATCTCATTCGAAGGAATTTTGACCTGCGCTGCCGCGATGAGGATAACCATACCCGAAGGGGCGGGAGGGAAGATTTGGGCGGTGTTAAAAAACGATTAATTTAATGCCGGATCGTCTATATCAAATCTTAACCATAATTTAGCGGGGAATAAGTCGCAGACAAGCTTGTTTCTTAGCCTTCATATTTATATTGGGCCTCGAGCGGTTTCTTGATCGCGGGTGTTTCGCCAGTCGGGCTTGAATTCATTCTGGAGGATAAGCAATGCATTTTCCGAAACGGAGGGGAAAGTTCCCCGCCCAGTCGCATGTCGTTTTCGCCGCCGCCGTTACCGTCGAGGCCATGGAAGAGCGCGTCTTGATGACGGCCTTTACGCAGGGCAATCTCGCGGTGCTCGATCTGGCCACCAACACCTCCAATTCCAGCGGTTCGATTCTTGAGCTCAGCCCCTCAACGGCCGCGCAACTCACTCCGGTGCAGACAATCGCAATCCCGGCCACCGGCGTAAACGCGATGCGCTTCAGCAATTCAGGCACCAGCAGCTATCTTTCCGACACAAACGATCACACGCTGCTGGCTCTGACAGGCTACAACACCGCCGATACCACCGACAGCGATCTTGCCACCGTCACCGCCGCCGACCCGGCCAACGATCGCGCGGTCGCGACGTTGAATAACAGCGCCGCCTATGCGCTGCAGACAACTTACACCGGCGTTACAGGCAACCAGATTCGCTCTGCCTCAAGCACCGACAACTCTCATTGGTATATCGCCGATAAGGGCGGCCTCTACACCAACAACGCCACCACCGCCAGCGATGCGCTCAATATTGGTCAGGTCCGAAGCTTCGGCGGGACGGTTTACGTGAGCACCACCCGGACCGTCGCGCAGGGTAATACGGCCAATTCCGCCATCACCACGGCGGCCTCGCCGACCGCTTCCAGCTTCACTGGCCTGCCCGGAATCGCAGTTGATGCCAACATCGCGGACTTCTATCTGATTCAATCCGGCAGCAACGGCGCGAACTATGATATTTTATATAAGCTCGACGGGACCAGCATTACTAAGTATTCATTGGTTAGCGGCAGTTGGACGTCGAATGGAACCTATACGCTCCCCACGGCGGGGCTCTCCATGATCGCCGCCAACGACGGAGCCGGCGGCGCCAATCTTTATTACACCACCGGCACTTCGGTCGTCCAATTGACCGATACCACCGGCTGGGTGAACTCGACCACCGCATCAACCACCAATTTCACGGTTACCACGGCGAATAACGTGACGTTATACACCGCCACGGGAACCAATTTTCTCAAGGGCCTGGACTTTGCCCCTGTCGCCCCGGCACCGATTCCGTCGATTGCCTCGGTCGCGACGAATCCGACATTTGTGTTTCAGGGATCGGGGACAATTTCGCTTTCGGCGACCGTCTCGGAAACCGGAGGATCGGCCAGCTCCGTCAGCTTCTACCGCGAAGCCGCCAACGGGACCGAGAATCCAGCCGTTGATACGCTGATTGCCGGGACGGCGACCAATGCCGGCGGCACCTGGACGCTCGGCGGCGTCTCCACAAGCGGCCTGGCGGTCGGCACCTACAGCTATTACGCCGTTGCCACCGATTCCACTCACGCAACGGTGAGCACGACATCGCCAGTCGCGACGCTCACCGTTTATACCCAGGCCCCCACCGTGACATCCCAACCCGCGTCGCAATACGCGGCCGCCGGCGCCAGCGTTGCATTTACTTCCACGGGCGTCGGCAGTCCGACTCCGTCAGTGCAATGGCAGGTTCTGACCGCGCCTGGCGGCACCTGGATGAATCTCGTTGACACCGCTGGACAGATCAGTGGCTCGGGGATGCCCACGCTTACGTTGTCGGGGTTGACCGAAGGTCAGAGCGGCTACCAATATCGCGCCGTGTTCATGAGTTCCAGCGGCACCGCCCTTTCCAACCCCGCCACACTCACTGTCACCGGCACGCCAATCGCCCAGTGGATATTCCCCGGCGGCGAAGCACCGCCCACCGGCGGTTCGACGGCAGTCGGCACCGGCAATTCCCCCCTTCCCAGCTACGGCTCAAGCAATGATGTCGCCGGCACCCTGGGGCTGAGCAACGACTACACCGGCGTCCAGGCTTTTCCGGAATCCGATATTCTCGTCGAACGCAGCACGCTCGATCCCGCATTCAGCGAGTTCGATTGGCGCATTCGATCCGGCAACGGCTCGGGCCCCACCGGCTCGCCGGGAACCCCCGAAGGATGGAGCCAAAACGCCCCGCAATATGCCCAGGGCGTGCAGTTCGATGTCGACACCACCGGTTATTCAAATATCACCCTCCACTTCGATTGGAACCAGGGCGGCATCTCCGATATGCAGCCGATCTATTCGACAAATGGCGGGACTAGCTGGACGCCCCTCCCGGCGGAACTTATCGAGCAAACAACGCCCAAGGGCGACTTTTACGGGCTGAACCCCGGCACGACCACAACCGCGGCTTACAGCCTGATCGCCGGCGCCAGCTCGGCCGTCTCCGTCGCCTCGAGCATGGGCTTTACGTTAAATGAAACGGTGATTATCGGGAGCATTAACTGCACCGTCACGGCGATCACCCCGGGCGTGCTGACGGTCACTCCGGCCGCCACCGGATCCGTCGCCAGCGGCGCTGCGGTGGGCCAGACTCCAACCGGCATTCTCGTAAACCTTCAGAGCATCGCCGGGGCCAACAACAACCCGAACTTCGAACTCCAATTGGCCGCGGCTTACAACGCCACATTGCCGCTGATCACCGATGGCAACCTTGATCTCAACGGCGGAAACACCAGCATCGCCCATGGACAGTATGCCACTGGCGTCGCCGGTCCGGTGAATGCACAGCAGGTCATTCAATTCGGCAGCAATGAGAACAGTACAAGCGACGTCACTGGCGGAACGTTTACACTGAGCTACGGGGGCGTGCCGACCGCGGCGATTTCATACAGCTCAACCCCGGCAACCCTCGCGGCCAACATCAGTGCCGCGCTAAGCGCCCTAACGATCAACGGCGTGCCTCATTATCTCAGCGGGAATTTCACCGTCGCCCAGACCAATACCCCAGGCGTTAATCCCGAGCGCGACGGCCTGGGCGTGGTCGCCAGCGACATGACCGTCACCTTCAGCGGCGCATTGGCATCCACAGCCGTGGCTACCATGACCGCAAATGGCTCTGCGCTGACCGGAAACAGTCCTTCGATCAGCGTCGCGACCTGGGTGAACGGCTCCACAATGGGATTCCAACCCTACGTCGACGGAAGCGGCGCGTGGCAGATTGGCAACATCAGCTTCAACGGAGACGGGGTGAGTGCCGGCGGCCTGGCGATCATAAACCAGCCGGCGTCGCTCACCGCCATCACCTCCAGCGCCGGCCATCCCGCCACCGCATCCTTTACTGCCACCTCGTATTCGGAAAACCCGACGACCGCCCAATGGCAGATCAACACCGGGTCGGGCTGGAATAACATCACCGGCGCGACGAATATTTCCCAGTCCGGGTCAACCTGGACGTCGACGTATTCCTTCCCGACAGACACAACCACCGATCAAAGTGGAAATCAATACCGCGTGGTCTTTACCGCCCTCGGGAACGGCGTGACTTCCAATGCCGCTACGCTGACGGTCGTGGCTCCGGTGGTTCCGAGTATTGTTTTGCAACCGATCGCCACTTCAGTCCAGGCGGGAAATACCGCCATTTTGCTGGCCAGCGCAACGGGAACGCCGCTGCCGACCGTACAGTGGCAGATTAACAATGGCTCGGGCTGGAACAATATTGCCGGCGCGACGTCCACCACGCTTCAATACACCACGCTCGTCGATGGCAGTGAAAATGGCGATCAGATCCGGGCGGTTTTCACTAATCAGGCCGGCAGCGCCACGTCCAACGCCGTCGTATTGACCGTGCTTGCCGCCGAGACCGACGTGACCAACTGGGACTTCACCAATCACTCGACGATCGTGACTCCAACGACCATCGTTCCGCTGACGGGGCTGGCAACCACCGCCGGTTCCAACACGATCACAGTGACGAGCACGACGGGTTTGACGGTGGGACAGGCTATTACCGGCACAAACATTCCGGCCGGGTCGTTGATCACGGCGATTACTGATGCCGCCACGTTTACCATCAGCACAACGCCGACAGTCACGGGCTCGCTCGGCGTGGGCTCGGCGACGGCGGCGGGGTTCGACAACAGCCCGGCGCCAACCGGCGGGTCGCTTGACGTTGGAGCCGCTTATCCGGTCGGCCTCGATCTGCCCTACACTCCGGGCGACGCGGCCACCGGAACCGACGGGAATGGTGCCGTGGACGCATCCGATGTCACCAATTCCCCGGGCGCGCTCAACCCGAATTTCAACGAGAATACCTGGCGTCCGCGCAGCGGCCCGACCATCACCACCGGCGGCACGCCCGCCAACGGCTTCAGCAATCTCGTTCCGGAATACACCCAAGGCGTGCAGTTCAACGCCTCGACTGCCGGCTACAACGACGTCTACGTCACAATGGATTGGTATTCGACCACGTCCGGCGAGCTTGACGCCCAGGAGCAGTACACCGTCGGCGGCACCACCGTCAGTATTTCGTCGGCATCAACATCGAACAATATCCCCGAAACCGTCAACGGCAACACAACCAGCGTCAGCGCCGGGACAAATGTGGTGGCCACCCTTTCAGCGCCCAACAATTTCCAGTTCGGCGATGAAGTCACGGTTTCAGGGCTGGGGGGCGCGTATAACGGCACCTACCAAATCGTCGGCGCAACGGCCAATTCCTTCAGCTACTATGTTCCTGCGACAGCGCCAACCGTCAACGGCGCGGGATCGGCATATGTTCCGACCTGGATCAATATCAACAATCAAATCCAGGCTGTCTCCAATGACTTCTACGGGGCCACGGCCACCGGCGGCCCGATTCCCATCGTCATCGACGTCTCGGCAATTCCCGGGGCGGTCAATAATCCCAATTTCGGCGTTCGACTCGTGAATGCCTACAATGCGATTCTCTCCAACACCCAGACACTCGATCTTGGCGACACCAGCAGTTTCACCCTTAAGTTCAATGGCAACACCACATCAACCATCGCATACAGCGCAAACGCAAGCATGATGGCCGCGAATGTGCAGGCTGCATTGGCCGCTCTTCCGGGGGTTGGAGTTGGAAATGTCACCGTATCCGCCCCTTCCGGTCAGTCATCGACGCTGTCGATTACTTTCGGCGGAGCGCTGAACGTCAAAGCGCAGCCGGCAATCGTGGCAACGGATAGCAAGGACACGATTGTTTACAATCCTCAATACGCCAATGCCGCCCTGGTCCTGCAGGCCGACGGAACCCAGGGCCCGGCCGCATACAACGGCTCCAAGGGCAACTGGCGATTCGGAAATATCGAAGTGCATGGCGTTGCCATCGCCACCGCGCCAGCCCTCGTCGGCAGCCCGGTGGTCAACGGCAACAACACCGCCCTGGCGGGGGTTCAGCGATCTACTGTCAGCAGCATCGTCTATACCTTCAGCCAGCCGGTGAATATCGCCAGTACGAATGCTTTCAGCATCGCCGTGGTGAGCGGGCAGGCCGGCACGGCGCCGACGCTGGGTTGGGCGGCCATCAGCCCCGACGCCAACGGTGCCAGCACGCAATGGGTCGTCACCTTCAGCGGCTCGGGCGTGAGCAGCGGGTCGATCGCCAATGGCGTCTACGCCATCACGATCAATGCCGCCAGCGTCACCGCCGAAACCGGCGGCATGGCGATGGCCGCTGGCCGCACCGATACCTTCTGGCGGCTCTTCGGCGATTACGGCGGTCAGCAGACCGTGAACAGCACCGACAAGGGGCGATTCAACCTCGCCTTTGGCACGTCGCAGGGCGCGCCCAACTATATTGCGGCTTTCGATTCCAACGCCAACAACACCATCGACAATACTGACAAGGGGCGGTTCAACCTTGACTTTGGGGTCGCCTATACCGGCTTTACGCCGACTATATAAACCGTTTATGGAATCTTGCGGATATTCGCT